>DATFOK010000085.1:0-5644 GCA_035265665.1 Solirubrobacterales bacterium
GCTGCGTTCGCCAAAGCCGGCGGCAGCTCCCGGAGTGGAGGAACCGCCCGAGCCCGAACCGAGGCCCGCCGAGCCGGTCCAGGCGCCCCCTGTGCGAGAGCGCATCCGTCCCCTGCCGGACTCCGCCCTCGCGTCGATCAAGGCCGGCTGCGCGGACACCGGGACTGGCCTCACGATCGGGTGCGGGGCATGCCCGCCCGGCGCGACGAAGGCGTGACGAGACGATGAAGTACGGGTCGCTCGTCTATCCGCGGTGGGGCGCATTTTCCGGGGCCAAGCCAGGGCGCAGGAAGCGCGGTGAGACGCTCGTTACGGACGGGCCGTTCGTCTCCACCAAGGAGGCGCTCGGCGCTCGGGTTCATGATGCGTCGGGGATGGAGCTAGCCGGACTCGAACCGGCGACCTCCTGGGTGCGATCCAGGCGCTCTCCCAACTGAGCTATAGCCCCGCTCTGGGATGGATATGTGACCAGCCGCGGGTGGCGTCTGGTACGGGGGTCAAGGATACGCTGTCGCGAGGGTGAGTTTCGGACGGCGCCTGGCGCTCTTCTTGGTACTGATCGCGGTCGTGCCCACGCTGGCACTGATCGCCATTCTGCTGTTCGTCAGTGAGGATTCGCAGCGGGGCAAGGCCGATGCGCGGCTGGCAGCGGGCGTGCGCACCGCGACGGCGGTCTACGGGGCCCGCACGGGCGACGCAACCGCGAAGGCTCAGGCCCTCGCCAGGGATCCGGATCTCGCCGCCGCGCTGCGAGCACGGGACATTGCCGCCGAGCAGGCGTTCACCCAGCGGGCGGCGGGCCGGCCCGCGACCCTGCGGGTCGAGCTCTACGACACCGCCGGTGGCCTCGTCGCAGCGGCGGGACCGATCAATTCGGTCGCCTTCGCACGTGTTGGACTGACCGAGGGGGGACAGCCGGTGGGCAACCTGCGGGTCTCGGTGACGACCGCCGATCAGTACGCGAGCGACGTCAAGTCGCTCACGGACACGGAGGTCATCGTCACCCGGGGCGACGAGACGCTGGCCACGACCGTGCCGCCGCCCTCCAAGGCGCTCCAGCCGGACGAGACCGCGGATCTTGAGGCCGGCGGCGAGGAGTACCGAGGCCACATGGTCACCCTGAACGCCGGCGACCAGGAGAACCTACTTCTGCTGGGGCCACCCAAATCGGGAGGAGTGCTGGGCGTCGGCCGCGGCGGGCTCGCCGTGATCGTCTGGCTTCTCGTCGCGGCCGGGATCCTCGCCTGGGGGCTGGCGCGCACGCTGACCAGGCGCCACGAGCGCATCGCACAGGAGGCGCTGACGGATCCGCTGACGGGCCTCTGGAACCGTCGTCACATGGCGGAGACGCTCGACCGCGAGGTCGCCCGCGCGCTGCGCTTCGGGCACGAGATCTCGCTGATCATCCTCGACGTCGACGACTTCAAGCGGATCAACGACCGACTGGGCCACCCGCAGGGAGACGTCGTGCTCGAGACGGTTGCCGACCTGGTCCTGGACGCCACCCGAGACATCGACGTTGCGGCGCGCTACGGCGGGGACGAGCTCGCGCTGATCCTGGTCGAAACCGGCAGCGAGGGCGCCACGATCCTGGCCGAGCGGTTGCGCGAGCGGGTTCGGGACACGGAGGTCCCTCTGCGGGATGGCGGGACGATGGGGGTGACGATCAGCGTCGGCGTGGCGACCATCCCGGATTCGGCTGAGGATCTGGAGTCCCTGGTCGACGGCGCCGACCGTGCCCTGCTGCGGGCCAAGAGGTCCGGCAAGAATCAGATCCGCACCGCGCCAGTGAGCAGGCGCTCGGTCAGGGGCGGTCGCATGCGGCGACGGCCCAAGGGTCGGGCGGCCCGCTGACGGCTAGCCGCGAAACCGCCGGAAAATGGTCGGTTGAATGCAGGCTCTGGACGGTCGCCCAGCTATCACATCAATGACACAGCGCCTAAGCTGTGACCCTTCGAGGCCGGGCAAAACCCGCGCACCATGGGCATTCTCGACGACGCAATTCGCGAACACCTCGATCTGAAGCGCAGGCACGGCGCCCGCGAGACGGAGCTGCGGGAGATCGAGGACGAGGCGTTCGGCTCGACCGATCAGCCCGACCCCTTCGTGGGGGGCGAGCTCTACGGCGAGGTCGGTTCGACCGAGCCCGCGGAGGTCGGCAACGAGGAGCCGACGCGCCTGGTCGACGCCGAGGCGCTGCGGCCCTCGGAACCCGCGTCTGAGCCCGATCTCAGGCCGGAGCCGACTCCAGAGCCCGATCTCAGGCCGGAGCCGACTGCTGAGCCCGATCTACTCCGTCCCTCGGAGCCCTCGCCGGAGCCCGAGGCGCTGCGCCGCACCGAACAGCCGGCCGAGCCCGTGCCGGAGACCGCGGATCAATCGATCGGCGGCGAGCCCGCCAGCGAGATTCCCGGACAGGTTGAGCTCCCCGGGCAGGACGAGATTCCGGGCCAGGAGCGACTCGGCGCCGAGCCGGACGCGCCCGCCCCGTCGGAGTCGCTCGAGGAGCTGATCGCCGAGGAGGAGCCCTTCCCGGAGGACACCGCCGCCCCGCCGGCTTCCACGCCCGCGGAGACCGAGCGCGAGCCCGAGCCGGGGGCGCGGCCGCTCGAGCCGGAACCGGAGGCGCAGGCGCCACTCGAGCCCTCGGTGCCCGATCCACCACCCCCTCCGCCTGAACCGGGTGCAGAGCCGCCCGGCAGGGCGCGTGGCAGGGTGGACGTGCCGACGCAGGAGCACCCGCCACCCGGCGACACCGGCGATCTGCCGCCGCTGCCGAGCGACGAGGCCGAGCTGGGCCGCCCGGACACCACCTATGAGCCGCCGCCGATGGAGCCACCGTCGGACGAGGCGCCGCTCCCGGCTGAGCCCCCCTCCGAGGAGACACCGCTGCCGGCGGAGCCCCCCTCCGACGAGGAGCAGCTGCCCGACCAGGGCACACCCGCCGGCTCGGACGGGCCGCAGCTCTACGACTTCGAGACGGACGAGGATTCGGTTCCGCCGCCGTCAGACAGCTCCGCGCCAGACGACGACTTTGAGGCCCTCGGTCCGGCCGAGGAGGAGGCTCCGTACCTCGAGGAGGAGGAGCCCTATCCGGAGGAGCCGGGAACGGCAGTCAGACCGGCGATCGAGGACGAGGAGCCGCGCGAGCGCCGGTCATCCGATACCGAGGAGCGCCCCGCGGAGGAGGAAGAGGGGGAAGAGGACCTCTGGTTCGAGAAGGGCCCGCCGAAGGACTTCGACTTCGACGACTAGACGTAGCCGCGAGTGCGGCTCGCCTCCACCACCCTCTCGATCCCGATCAGATAGGCACCCTCGCGCAGCGAGATGCGCTCCTCCTTGGCGCGGGCGCCCACGTCCCGGTAGGCGCGGCGCATGATCCCGCCGAGCTTGTCGTTCACCTCGCGCTCCGACCAGCGGAAGTGCTGGAGGTTCTGGACCCACTCGAAGTAGGAGCAGACGACGCCGCCAGCGTTGGCCATCACGTCCGGGACTACGTGGACCCCCTTGTCGTGGAGAATCTCGTCGGCCGCCGGGGTGGTCGGGCTGTTGGCACCCTCGATGATCATCCGGGTGTTGATCCGGTCGGCATTGCCCTCGTGGATCATGCCGCCGAGCGCCGCCGGGATCAGCACATCGCACTCGATCGCCAGTAGGTCGTCTGGGCTGATCACCTCGGTGTCGGGGAACTCCGTGAGGGTGCCCCCCTCGCGCAGATGGGCGGCGAGGTCATCGGCGTCGATGCCCGCGTCGCTGCGGATCGCACCGGTGGCGTCTGAAGCGCCGACCAGCTTCGAGCCCAGCTGCTGGAGGATGCGCGCGGCCCAGGAGCCGACGTTGCCGTAGCCCTGCACGACAAACGTGCTCTCGGCAGGTGTCAGCCCGAGCTGCGGAGCCGCCTCGCGGAACATGTACACGCAGCCGCGGCCTGTCGCCTGCTCGCGACCGTAGGAGCCCTCGAGTGCGATCGGCTTGCCCGTGCAGATCGCCGGTGTGTGGCCGTGGAGCTTCCCGTACTCGTCCATCAGCCAGGCCATCACCTGGGCGTCGGTGTTGACGTCCGGGGCGGGGATGTCGCGGGTCGGGCCGAGGACCTTCTCGATCTTGTCCATGAAGGACCGGCTGATCTGCTGGACCTCGGAACGGTCGAGATCCCCGGCCGGGCAGTTGACGCCTCCCTTGGCGCCCCCGAAGGGGATGCCGGCGACGGCTGTCTTCCAGGTCATCAGCGAGGCCAGAGCCCGGACCTCGTCGATGTCGACCTCCGGGTGGTACCGGATGCCGCCCTTGTAGGGTCCGCGGGCGCCGTTGTGCTGGATCCGGTAGCCGGAGAAGGTGTGGATCTTGCCGTCCGAGAGCTTCACCGGGATCTGGACGGTGACCTCGCGATAGGGCTCCCAGAAGACCGTGCGGATGTCGTCTGGAAGCCCGAGACGCTCGACGGCCTGGTCGAAGTAGTGCCGGACGATGTCGAGGTTCGACATCTCCGCCCGCTGCCCGGGCTTCGGCCCCTCCTTCTGCCTGTCAGCCGCCTCGGGCCCGCGGGTGGCGCCCTTCCCGTTCGCTTGCTCGGTTGTCTTGGGCGTGCTCGCCATGGCTCTGGAGTACCCGCGCGGCAGCGTCGCCAGTCTCTCACAGGTGCGTCCACGCCGGTGAAAGCCGCGCACCTACAATCGGTTCTCCCCATGGGGCCATAGCTCAGTTGGGAGAGCGCCGGCTTTGCAAGCCGGAGGGCGCGGGTTCGAGCCCCGCTGGCTCCACTCCAGGCCGATCAATAGAACGCGCAGGTGCTCGCCAGCACGAAGAGCACCGCGATCGGGCAGACCACGAGGCCGAACAGCGCCACGATCCACCGCCGCAGGAGGAGCGCACCCATCGCTGCCGCCATCGCGCCGATTCCCGTCACGGCCGCCACGGAATCGACCGGGTTCGTCCAATCGGGCGGGCTAGCGCTCGCGTCGCAGCCGGGCTGAGCGAGCACGAAGACCAGCGCGAACAGGCAGGTGATCGCCGTCAACCCGAGCGTGGCGAGCGAGAGCCATCCTGCGAGCTCCTGCATGCGCGAGCGCCGCACCTGCCCGGCCGTCCCGATGTCGATGGCGAGCTTGCCGGCCTGCATGAACAGCTCCATCACTCCATTCGCCTGCCCCTGCTGGGCCCAGCCCTCGGAGCGGCCGATCAGGGTGCCGGCGGCCGCGGCCGCCAGCAGCACCACGGGGATCATCAGCGTGGGTGCGGGCGGCGGCGCAACGGAGCTCCCGTCGGTGGCCAGTAGGAGGACGACCGCGCCGATCCCGAGCCAGACGCCTATCACCCCGAGGTTGCTGAAGGTCCGCAGCCACTCGGCGCGCGGGGTCGTACGCAGCCTGTAGGCGACGGTGAGCGCGACGATCGCGAGAATCGCGGAGGCATAGAGCCACGCGCGCGAGGCGTACTGATCCTGAAGCGGCTCGGCGGCACGGTCGCGGGCCAGGTGCTCGCTCAGCCTGGCGTCGCGGCACGAGATGTCGCTCTCCCGGCAATCGCTCGGGACGTCGGGCAGACGCGACTCGGTGTGGAGCAGATCGCCCGTGGCGAAGCCCAGGATGAGCGCGCAGAGCGCCAGGCAGACGAGCGTCTCTCGCGAGGGCGCGCTGAGGCGCAA
>DATFOK010000086.1:0-14806 GCA_035265665.1 Solirubrobacterales bacterium
GGGCCCCCAGCCACCCTCAAAGCCTCTCCCGCCCCTCGCTACAGTGAGGGCGCGCCCGGATAGCTCAGTCGGTAGAGCACTTCCATGGTAAGGAAGGGGTCGCCGGTTCAAGTCCGGCTCCGGGCTCTTCGCGATGCCACCGGACGACGCATCACTGGTCATCCATGCAGGCGCAGGGGCCGGCAGCCTGCTCCCCCTCGACGGCGAGCTCATCCTCGGCCGCGAACATGCGACCGCTGACCTCGTAATCGAGGACCCCGGCGTCTCCCGCCGCCACGCCCGCGTCCTCCCCGACAACGGCACCGTGATCGTCGAGGACCTCGGCTCCTCCAACGGCACATACGTGAACGGCGAGCGCATCACCGGCCCGGTCCAGGTCGGCACCGGCGACGAGGTCCAGATCGGCGCGACCATCCTCGGCATCCAGGGAGGTGGCACCGCCGCCACCGCCGTCATGCCGCCCGGCGCCCCGGCCACCGAGCACCACCCCGGTCCCGCCCCCCAGGCCCCGGCCCAACCCGTAACAGCCGGCCGACCCGCACCCCGCCGCCTCGCTCCGCCGCCACACCAGCCGAGCAACATCCCGGCCCTCGCGGCCCTCTTCCTCGGCCCCCTCTCGATCCTCCTCGTCTTCCTCAGCACCGGCGGCTTTTTCATCGCCCTCCCCTGCGGCATCGCCGCCATCGTCCTCGGCACCATCGGCATCCGCAACGCGGACCGTCGCCAACTCGGCCACCGCGGCCTGGCCCTCCTCGGTCGCATCACCGGCTTTGTAGGCACCCTCCTTGCCACCCTCGCGCTCATCCTTTTCGTCGTCGTCGCCGCCGCCCTGGACACCACCGAGAGCAGCGTCAGCGGCCTGATCGACGCGGTCCGCGACGAGGTGGAGGGCATCGACGTCCCCGACGTCAACGCCCCCGATGTCAACGACGTCAACGCCCCCGACGTGAACGCCCCGGACCCGAGCGGCGGTGAATCCGGCGGCGGCGAATCGGGCGGGGCCGAATCCGGCGGTGACTCGGGCGGCACCGCGGCGCCCAACCAGTAACTGGCTGCCCAGCCAGCTTCCTCTAGGCTCCGGCGCCGTGGACTTCAAGCTCACCGACGAGCAGCGCGACTTCGTCTCCGCCATCCGCGACTTCTGCCAGCGCGAGTGCGGCACCCAGGAGCAGCGCGAGCAACTGACCAACCACCACACCGAGCTCCACAACTCCGAGATCTACAAGAAGATGGCCGACCTCGGCTGGCTCGGACTCACCATCCCCGAGGAGTACGGCGGCTCCGGCGGCACCATGCTCGACGCCTGCCTGTTCATGGAGGAAACCTCCCGCGGCCTCGCACCCATCAACGGCTACGCCACCACCCTGATCGTCGCCGGCGCCACCAAGCGTTTCGGCACCGACGAGCAGAAGCAGAAGGTCCTCGGGGGCATCGCGTCCGGCTCCGTCGAATCGATCGCCATGACCGAGCCAGAGTCCGGCTCGGACGTCGGCTCCCTGACCACCGAGGCCGTCCACTCCAACGGCGGCTACGTGATCAACGGTCAGAAGGTCTTCATCTCCAACGCCCACATCAGCGACCACGTCCTGGTCGTCTGCCGCACCACCAAGGGCGAGAACAAGCACGAGGGCCTCTCGATGATCTTCGTCCCGATCAGCACCGAGGGCATGGAAATGACCCCCATCGACACCATGGGCGGCCGCGAGACCAACACCATCTACTTCAACGACTGCGAGGTCCCCGCGGACCAGCTCCTCGGCGAGCAGGACCGCGGCTGGACCCAGCTCATGGCCGGGCTCAACACCGAGCGCCTCATCCTCGCGGCCACCATGCTCGGCATCGGCCAGCGCGCCTTCGACGACGCCCTCGCCTACGCCAAGGAGCGCAAGCAGTTCGGCCGCCCGATCGGTTCTTTCCAGGCCCTCCAGCACCGCTTCGCCGACCTCGCCACCGAGCTCGAGGCAGCCCGCCTGATGACCTGGTGGGTCGCCACGCTCACCGACGAGGACCCGGACCGCATGCTCCCCAAGGAGGCCTCGATGGTGAAGCTCTTCGTCACCGAGACGGCCCAGCGCGTCGCCCTCGAGGGCATGCAGATGATGGGCGGCTACGGCTACTCATCCGAGTACGACATGGAGCGCCTCGTGCGCGCCACCCTGGTGTCGACGATCTACGGCGGCACCTCCGAGATCCAGCGCGGCATCATCGCCAAGACGCTGGGTCTCTAAGCGGCGCTGCTCGAGATCACGGGCCCGGTCCCGTGTACCCGTTCGCATAGCACGGCCGCGCTACCGGCCCCGGGTCAGCGCACTGGTCGATGAACCCGTTCGGCTGCAGCCAGCTCGCCTCATGTGCGACCCCGTCCACCGCCCGGCGCGGGTACTGGTGAGGGTCACATCCGTACACACTCACCGGGTTGGGCGGAAGCTCAACCAGCGGCGCGGGCGCAGTTCCATGCTGGGGATTGCCGTTCTCATCCGTGCAGTCCTGGATGCCGTCGAACCCGAGCGGCCCCCCGTCGTAATAGACCATCGCAGCGGATCCGCTGAACGGGTACGACGGAATGGCCGGGATGCCGAGGAACGGGTTGATGTCCCAGTGCCGTCCGGCATCGAGCGCGGGGGTATGGACCTGCGCGCCGATCGTCCGCGCTTCCACCTCGGCGGCGACGTTCGTCACCTGGTGGTCACCATATGCGAGCTGGAGCAGCACGCGGTGTGGAGGCGTGTTGGGCAGCGGATCGTCGGTCATGTGCTGCGCGTAGCCATTGGCCTCACCGCGGTCCCAGAGCAGCTGCATCAGCGACAGCAGCAGCGGCCGCTCGAGCTGGTTCGGGTAATTGTCGTATAGACCCAGGCCCGGAAGCTCGGAGAACTCCGCGAAGTCGGTGCTGCGGCGCAGCAGCGTCGAGTAATTCATCCCGACCACGTTGAGCACCGACTGGGTCAGGTCCGGCTCGAGCGCGGTCAGCGCACCGCCCATGATCGCCCCCTGGCTGATCCCCTCCCAGTACAGCCCCTGCGCGGGGTCGAGCACCGGGATCGGATCCTCTCCACCGTCCCCATCCGGATCCAGCTGGAACGCCGGGTCCGTGTCGAACCCCTCCGGCTGCATCATCGCCCGGCCGAGATAGATCATGTTCACGAAGCCCTGGATCATCCGGTCCGACAGCTTCGTGAAGTTCGAGACGTTGCTGAGCACCGAGATGACCGTCCCGATGTCATCGACGGAGAAACCCGCCCAGTTCGTCGCGCACCAGGTTGTGTTGCTGATGTTGGCCTCGCTGTTCGAGAACCGGACCATGTCGTCGACCTGAGTGAAGTCACCGAGCAGGCCGTGGCCGAAGATGCCGCTCTGGGTCGGTTTGACCGTTCCCCCACTGACAGCTGAGTTCGGGATCACGCACTGGAAGCGCACGCCGGTGGTTCCGACATCCGGATCGTCGGCCGTCCCGGTCGGTGTGGCCGTCGGGTCGGGCGACCCGGGCGCGTAGTTGAACGTCCCGCCGGGATGGCAGTTGCCGTCGCTCAGGTAGCAGGGGATGTTCGTCAGCTCACCGTCGATCAGGCGGAGCGTGTTCGCCGGCACATCCGGGTCGGGCGCGTCCTGCACGCTGGTGATGTGGAAGGTCGGCGCGTCCCCGTCGATCACTCCGTCGCCCGGCGTGTCGTCCCCGAGCTGGTGCAGCGCGTCGTCGCGAATCGCCAGCGCCCGGCCGGCGAGGCTGTGCTCACTCGCCACGGTGAAGTCCCAGGCCATGTACAGGTTCGACCGCTGGATCCCGTCGCCCTGCAGCGTCGTGATCAGGTCCTCCATGTGTGGACGGCGGTTCTCGATCGCCGCGTTGGAGGTGATCAGCCGGTCGCGGTAGACGCGGAACGGCATCGGCGGATCGACCGGGTCGTCCTGGGCATCGCGCAGCCCACGCAGGGCGACGATGTAGCTATGCCCTTCGGTGAAGTTCTTCGCCGGCCGGATGATCAGGTTGACGTCTCGGGTATTGCCGGGCGTGTAGTGGTTCGGGTTCGCGTCGAGCTCGGCCCAGATCGGCTGACGCTGCCCGGTCGCGGCATCGATCACGACCACGGGCTGGTGCGCGTCGCTGTAGCGATGCAGGTCGTTGATCGGCACAAAGCCGGTGTTGTCGAACCCCGCCTGAGTCTCGACCTCTGGGATCTTGATCGTGATCAGATTGCCCGGGCTGAACCCATCGGCCCGGTTGATGTCGGTCGGGTCGGCGTGGGCGCCGTTCTTGTTCGCCGGCGTCGAATTGATGTTCAGGTTCAGCCGACGCCCCGTGTCACTGCTGGGATCGGCCTTGGTGAAGTAGTCGTTCGGCCAGGGCTGCAGGCAGACGGCCGGGTCCATGAAGTCGCACCGGTCCGCGTTGGAGGTGTCGATCGGCGCCCCGAAGTACGGGCGGGATGTCGGGTTCTCCGATCCGACGCTGCAGACGGCGAGATCGCGATCGAGAGGGGTCACCGGGCCGCTCCCGCCCTTGTCCTCCTTGCCCTTGTCCTTGAGGAGGTCTCCGCGCAGGGCCTCGATGGAGCAGCCGCCCAGGGCGGCCCTGCCGGCGCTGGAGAGGGGGACGTCGACCCGCGACTTGCCCGGATCCACCGCAATCGGCGCCGTGAGCGGGACCGCCGCGCCGCCGCTCTGGAACCCCTCGACCTGCACGCTCTTCTTCGGGCTCCCGCCCTTGACCTCGACCGTCACCGCTCCCGCGTCCAGGATCGCGTGCTGTTGGGTGCTGAGGACGGTCACCTTGCCGCCCGCTTCTCCCTCCGCGGCCCCCGCCAGCAGGCCGGCGCAAAGCAACGTCAGTCCTGTGAGTGCCAGCGCGAACCCTCGGGTCGGCGATTCAGGTCGCTCCAATGGTCCCTTCCTTGCTCTCCTCCGCGCCACTCCCTGGCGCGCGATTGCCGGCAGCCTATCGAATGAAAAATGAGCCCCGGCGAGGCCGGGTCTCTCGGCCCGATCTCGCGGATAGTCGGTACGGCCGCCCGCTCGCCAGGTGATTTAGTACCGCTCCTAGACCTAGCCGGGGAGAGGAGAAACGGGATGGACCTGGAGAGCTTTGAGGACGTGCGACCCGACCTCGAGTCGCTTGAGGGCTCGCATCGGCTCGGCCGGCGAAGCTTTCTGATCGGCGCGCTGGCGGCGGGGGCCGCCGTGGCGGCTCCGGTGAACTACGCCGCCCTCGCGCGAAAGCGCCGCATTCCCATGGCGAAGCACGCCAAGTTCGACGTCGGCGTTGCGTCCGGCTTCCCGCGGCCTCGCGGGATCGAGGTCTGGACCCGCCTCGGGGATATCAAGCGGACCTCGCAGCTGAGGCTCCTGGTAGCGACCGATCGCAAGTTCGGCAACGTCGTCGAGGAGAAGGTCGTCACCGCCCGCAAGGACCGCGACTTCACGGCGCGCACCTTCGTCAAAGGCCTGAAACCGGACCGCCACTACTTCTACAGGTTCGTCACCGAGCATTCCAAGTCACCAGTCGGCCGTTTCAAGACGGCCCCGCCTCTCGACTCCCGCAAGCCAGTCCGCATCGCCTTCTACTCCTGCCAGCACTATGAGTCCGGCTTCTACAACGCACAGCGGGCGATCGCCAAGGAGCGCGATTTGGATCTGGTCCTCTGCCTCGGCGACTACATCTACGAGACCGGCGGTGGCAGCGGCGTCCGCGGGGACACCAGCGGCGACAACCACGACGGCGACACCCAGCTGCTGCGCGAGTACTGGTCGAAGTACCGCCTCTACAAGTCCGACAAGGACCTGCAGGCGATGCATGCAGCGCATCCGTTTCTCTCCACCTGGGACGACCATGAGGTGGAGAACAACTACGCGGACGGACAGCCGAGCTCGAGCCAGAACGACCCGGCCAGAACACAGCCGGGTGCACCCCGCCGCGTTTCCTTCGCCCAGCGCCAGACCAACGGCTACCGGGCGTTTTTCAACTACATGCCCCGCATCCGGTTCAAGGGGGACCGACGTCGCATCTTCGAGGGGTACCGGCTCGGCCGGCTGGTGGACCTCCTGCTCACAGACGAGCGCCAGTACCGGGACCGCCAGCCGTGCAACGACCAGCAGCTCGACCTCAGCGGCTGCCCGGAGGCCGACTCACCGCGGACGATGCTGGGTGCGAACCAGCTCGATTGGTTCCTCCGGAACCTGAAGGACTCGCCAGCCACGTGGAAGGTGTGGGGGACGCAGCTGATGGTGATGGCGACTCGACTCCCCGGCGGCGTCCCAGCGCAGGTCGACGCGTGGGACGGCTATGGCTATGAGCGCAAGCGGATTCTCGACTTCATCCTCGACAACAACATCCAGAACGTGGCGGCGATCACCGGTGACATCCACACCTTCTTCGCGGGAACGGCCTACACCACAGGCGATCAGTCAACGGGCAGAGCAGCGCTTCCCGAGTTTGTGGGCGGCTCCGCCACCTCGCTCGGGCTGCCTGAAGCGACAGATCTTTCCCCAGAAGTCCTGACTCTGCTCGCGGCGGTGAACCCGCACATCTCCTTCTACGACTTCGTCAAGCGCGGATACGGGGTAATCGAGCTCGGGCCGGCCGAGGCGGTCTGTGAGCTGAAGGCGGTCGACGCCCTGCATCAAGGCACCTCGACGCCGACCACGATCGCCAGGTTCCGGGTCCCACTCGGCGCCCGCTCGCCGGAACGGATCGGTTAGACCGGAGCCGTTGGACAGGGTGGCGCGAGTTGTGAATACCGGGCTACGTGACCGGACGCAGTCTGATTAGATTCTCGGCGCCGGAGGAGGAGATGCCAGCCAGGAAGGCAAGACATCGTCGTGGGACCCTGATCGTCGCGATTGCAATCGCGGCCGTCGCTGTGCTGCTGCCGGCGCTCGCCTTCGCCCACATCGAGCGCGCCTCCTACTGGCCCGATCCCGCGGCCGACACATCCGTCAATCCGCCGGCTGGCGGCGCCGTCCCGGACGTGCGCAGCCTCTACACCGCGCTCAAGGTCCCGCCCCCTGGGGAGACGCGCGTGGTCTGCCAGCCGGACTCGCTGCAGCGGCTGGACGCCGACCTGGCCAAAGCCCAGACGACCGGATACAAGCTCCGCGCTTCGCAGCCGGCGATCCGGCTCAGCAAGAAGGAAGCGAAGACGCTGCGGCACTTCAACGTCAAGCTGCTCAAGCGCTGCGAATACAGCTCGATCCAGGACGCGGTCAATGACTCCCACAACAACGACCGCGTCGAGATCATGCCCGGGCTCTACACCGAGCCCAAGTCGCGCGCGAAGCCGACCAACGACCCGGCCTGCGACCAGTACGAGATCACCAACGACAAGGGCCAGGTCGTCGCGCTCTCCTACGCCTACCAAGTCCACTGCCCGAACGACCAGAACCTGATCGCGGTCCTGGGCCGCGGTCTGAGTAGCACCCCGGTCCCCCAGCCGCCGCTGCTCGACCGACACAACATCCCCGACGCGGGCCCGTGCATTCGCTGCAACCTGCAGATCCAGGGCACCGGCGCCACCCCTGACGCCGTCACCGTCGACGCGGGAAATACCGCCTCGGGCGACGGCGCCCCGATCGGATCCGTGAAGGACATCGTCATTCGCGCCGACCGGGCCGACGGCTTCGTGCTCGACAACGTCAAGCTTCGCCACTCCGATGAGCACGGCATCTACGTGACCGAGACCGACGGCTCTCATCTCAACCGGCTCAAGGCGCTGTACTCGGCTGAGTATCCGATCCTCACCTTTGTCGCCGACCACTCGCTGATCGAGAACTGCGACGCCTGGGGGGCCGGCGACGCCGCCATCTACCCAGGCGGGAGCGCGGACCTCGGCGAGGAGCTACCGCCCGACCAGCGCCGCTACGGCACCGAGATCCGCAATTGCGACATGCACCACAGCGCCCTCGGCTACTCGGGGACCAACGGGAACGCGGTGTGGATCCACGACAACGAGATCTACGACAACACCATGGGACTCTCGACCGACGTCTTCACCGCACCGGGTCACCCGGGCTTCCCCCAGGACTCGGATCTCATCGAGAAGAACAACTTCTACTCGAACAACTTCAACACCTACCTGCCGGCGTGCCCAGGGACGCAGAAGCCGGGGCCGAATGGCCCCAGCCAGGGCTGCTCAGACGTCGAGTCGACGGTGCCCGTCGCGGTGGGGGTCGGCCTCTGGATCGCGGGCGGCAACGCGAACATCGTCCGGAACAACCGCTTCTGGGACAACTGGCGCCGCGGCACGATGCTCTTCGCGATCCCGGACATCCTCGTCTGCCCGCCGGACAGTGACGATCAGGTCCCCGGATGCAACCCGGTTCCTCTCGACCCGCCCATAACCCATGACGTTGCGTCGACCTCGTACCGGAACCAGTTCTACGGGAACAAGATGGGCGTCGCATCCAATGGCAGCGTGCAGCCCAACGGCGAGGACTTCTGGTGGGATCAGGGCGGGCTGGTAGTGGACCCGACTTTCAACAGCGCCAACTGCTGGTACGACAACACGGGTAAGGACGGGACGGCCGCGAGCGTGACCGCCACGCCGTCGCCAACCGGCACCCCGCCGGACAACCTGCCGTCCGACTGCGGTAACAGCCCGCTGATCGGCGGCAGCGGCCACGGTCAGACCGCCGAGCTTCTAGGGTGCAACACGGGAGCCCCGAGTTGCACCTGGTTCACGACACCCCCGAAGCCGTAGCCAGTCGCCGCGCGACCAGAGCTCGGCGTGGCCTCGCACTGATGCTCGTCGCCGCCGCGGTGGGGATCGCGGGCTGCGGCTCAGGCTCCTCGACACAGCCCCAGGTCGACGTCGGGCCGAACGTAGGCCAGCCGATCAACCTGGCCGACTGCGACGACTGGCAACAGGCGAACGTAGAGCAGCGCCTCGGGACGATCGAGCAGCTGAAGGGCTTCGCCGGCGGTCCGATCATCGGCAACAACGCCGCGTCCCCGTCGGGGACCGGTTCCGTCCTGGAGGACAAGGACGCATACGACCTCTTCAACCGATGGTGCGGGCAGAGCTTCGCGCGCGGCTTCAAGCTCTACAAGCTCTATGAGCGAGCCGCGGTCTTCACGGGCCGACCCGAGCAGTAGCGGCGGTTGGTGCAAACGGTCGCTATTCTTGGGCTCACCTCGTGCCTGGGGCCGGGGGTTTTTTTCTGTCCGGCCGTAGATTCGGCCCTTTGTGGCGGCCGTTGGTGGCGAAGCCGGACACCGCGAAGAACCGAAGTGGTGAAGTAGAGGAGACATGGCCTCCGACGTTCGAATTGGCGTGACACTCGCTTGCGAGGAGTGCAAGCGCCGCAACTACGAGACGAACAAATCCCGGCGGAATTCGCCGGACCGGATCGAGCTGCGCAAGTTCTGTCGCTGGTGCGGTCGCCACACCCCACATAAGGAAACGCGCTAGGGCGCAGGTCGAGATGGCGAAGACGAGAGCACAGAGAAAGGCCGAGCGACGCCGCCGCCAGCAGGCCGAGCAGCGCCGTCGTCAGTCCGATCCCGCCGCGAGCCAGGAGGAGCGCGGCCAGGAGGACACCCAGCGCGGGGTCTCGGGCGAGGTCGCCGAGGCAGAGGCGGTGCTGGAGACCGGAGCGCAGACCGAGGACTACGGCGAGCGCGTGGAGGAGCGCCCGGACACCGGCGGCGACGGATCACCCGTCCCCGGAGTCATGCCCTCGCCGGTTCGGCCCGAGACCGCTGCCGAGCCGGAGGCGCCGGCACCCTCACGCGCCGACGTCGGCCAGCCGGAGGGCGAAGCCGCGACCGAGGCGCCCGCCGAGCCCCGCGAGACCCGCCGGGATCGCCGGGCACGCGAGAAGGAGGAGCGGCGCAAGGCGCGAGCCAAGGAGCTTCAGAAGCGAGGGGCGGAGAAGGCGGAGAAGCGCCGCGGCCCGGTCCTCGGCTTCCTGCTCTCCTGCTGGGCCGAGCTGAAGCGAGTGCAGTGGCCCGATCGGGACACCCTGGTCCAGGCCTCGGCCGTGACCTTCATCTTCGTGGCGATCATGGCCGCCTACCTGGGCGCCCTCGACGCCGCCTTCAACTGGCTGATCCAGCGGCTGATCTAGGGACGGGGACTTCGACGAATGTTTCGCTGGTACGTCATCAACACCTACTCGGGGCACGAGAACAAGGTCAAGCAGAACCTGGAGCACCGAGTCCACACCATGGGGCAGGAGCGCAACGTGCGCCAGGTCGTCGTCCCCACCGAGCAGATCTCGGAGATGAAGGACGGCCAGAAGGTGCAGACCGAGAAGCGCACGATGCCCGGCTACGTGCTGGTCAACATGGAGATGACCGACGATGCCTGGGGCCTGGTCAAGAACACCCCCGGCGTCACCGGCTTCGTCGGCTCCCGCAACAAGCCCATCCCGCTCTCCAAGGTCGAGGTCGACCGCCTGCTCCACCGTGAGACCGCCGAGCGGCCCAGGACCCGGGCGCAGTTCTCGATCGGCGAGTCCGTCAAGGTGGTCTCCGGCCCGCTAGCGGACTTCTCCGGCGAGATCGCCGAGATCAACGAGGACGCCGCCAAGCTCAAGGTCCTGGTCTCGATCTTCGGGCGCGAGACCCCGGTCGAGGTCAACTACGACCAGGTCAAGAAGATCTAGGCTCGG
Source organism: Solirubrobacterales bacterium (assembly GCA_035265665.1). Taxonomy (GTDB): domain Bacteria; phylum Actinomycetota; class Thermoleophilia; order Solirubrobacterales; family 70-9; genus DASUPK01. Next base: position 10,606 of record DATFOK010000086.1, read on the forward strand.
CCGATGGCGAAGAAGGTCCTCACCCAGATCAAGTTGCAGATCCCCGCCGGCGCGGCGAACCCCGCGCCCCCGGTCGGCCCCGCCCTGGGCCAGCACGGCGTCAACATCATGGAGTTCTGCAAGGCGTTCAACGCGCAGACCCAGCAGGACGCCGGCACGATAATCCCGGTCGAGATCACGGTCTACGAGGACCGCTCCTTCGACTTCATCACCAAGACGCCGCCCGCGGCGGTCCTGATCAAGGAGGCGGCCGGGATCGACAAGGGCTCCGGCGAGCCGCACTCCGAGAAGGTCGGCTCGATCACCGTCGATCAGGCGCGCCAGATCGCCGAGCGCAAGATGCCCGACCTGAACGCCAACGACCTCGACGCCGCCACCAAGATCATCGCCGGCACCGCCCGCTCGATGGGCGTCACCGTGGAGGGCGTCTGATGGCCCGCGGCAAGCGCTACAGAGAGGCGTACGAGAAGATCGACCGCACGGAGGCCTACCCGCCTGCTGAAGCGATCCGCCTGATCAAGGAGACCGGCGGGGCCAAATTCGACGAGACGGTCGAGCTCCACATCCGGCTCGGCGTCAACGTCCGCCACGCCGAGGAGCAGCTGCGGGGCACCCTCGCGCTTCCCAAGGGCCTCGGCAAGGAGGTCACGATCGCCGTCTTCGCCGAGGGCGATGCCGCCCGCCAGGCCAACGATGCGGGTGCCGACTTCGTCGGCTCCGACGACCTCGCCGAGCGAGTCGAGGGCGGCTGGACCGACTTCGACGTCGCCATCGCGCATCCGTCGCAGATGCCGAAGGTCGGCAAGCTCGGGCGGATCCTCGGCCCGCAGGGCAAGATGCCCAACCCGAAGGTCGGCACGGTCACCGACGAGATCGCCAAGGCCGTCGAGGAGGCCAAGGCGGGGAAGGTCGAGTACCGGACCGACCGCCAGGCGATCGTCCACCTCGCGATCGGCAAGACGAGCTTCGCCGAGGCCGACCTGCTCGAGAACTACGCGGCGGTGATCGATGAGATCATCCGCGCCAAGCCCGCCGCGGCCAAGGGCCGCTACATCCTCTCGATCACGCTGAGCACGACGATGGGACCCGGCATTCGGGTCGATCCGACCCGAACCCGGCGCGCCGAGATCATGCTGGGCGCCGGCGCGGCATCCGCCGAGGAGCCTGCCGAACAGGCGGAGGAGGCGGCGACCGCCTAGACTTCCGCGCACAGAAAGCCGCCCAAGACCGTCGGCGGGAGCAACTCTCGAAGTCGAGATGTGAGGCTCCAGAAGTCCGGCGCAGGTGTGCGAGAGTCACCGGTCCCTGGACCGCCCGCTCTGGCCCGCCTGCGCGCGGGTCTTTCTTCTGCCGGCCGGGCGCGAGAGACGAATGGACAGAGAGCAAAAGACAACACTGGTGAAGGAGCTCGCTGGGGAGCTCAAGGACGCGCAGGCGATCTTCGCGGTGGATTACCGCGGGATCAGCGTGCCACAGGCCGCCGAGCTGCGCTCCGGTCTGCGGGACGCCGACGCCCGCTTCCGGGTCGTCAAGAACCGCCTCACGCTCCGCGCCGCCGACGAGGCCGGGACCGAGTCGCTCAAGGAGTACCTCGAGGGGCCGACGGCGCTCACTTTCGTCCACGGCGACGCGGCTCTGGCGGCGAAGACACTCTTCCGGCTCGGCTCCGAGTGGGAGCTGCTCACCTACAAGGGCGGCCTGATGGAGGGCGAGGAGCTGGACAGCGACTCGTTCATCGCCATCGCCCGGCTGCCCGGGCGCGAGCAGCTCAACGCCCAGTTCGCCGGCGTCGTCGCCAGCCCCCTCACCGGTCTGGTGCGCGGCCTGGGCTCGATGATCCAGGGGATCGCCCTGCAGCTCGGCCAGATCGCCGAGCAGGGCCTGGTCAGCGGCGAGGCTCCCACCGCCGAGGCGGAGAAGCCCGCCGATGAGGAGAGCTCGGCGGAGGGGGAGACCCCCGCGGCTGAGGAAAGCGAGGGGGATCCGGAGCCGGCCGAGTCCCCGGAGGAGACCTCCGAGGAGGAGGCTCCGGAGGGCGAGGAGGCTGGGCAGGGGGAGGCCGAGGAGACCACCGAGGGAGACCAGGACCTGGGCGAGGAGGAGCCCGCCGAGGACCAGCCCTCAGAAGAGACTTCCGAAGATTCCGACGAAGCGAAGGAGGAAAGCAACTAGATGGCCACCAAGGTGTCCACCGAAGATTGGATCGAGGAGCTGAAGAGCATCTCGGTGCTCGAGCTCTCCGAGCGCATCAAGGCGCTCGAAGAGGAGTTCGGCGTCTCCGCGACCGCGGTCGCGGCTGCAGCGCCCGCCGCCGGCGGGCCGGCCGCTGATGGAGCGGGCGAGGAGGAGGCCGGCACCGTCGACGTCGTCCTGACGGGCGCCGGCGACAAGAAGATCGGCGTGATCAAGGTCGTGCGCGCCGCCACCGGCCTCGGCCTCAAGGAGGCGAAGGCCCTCGTCGACGAGGCTCCCAAGCCGGTCAAGGAGGGAATCGAGCGCGAGGAGGCCCAGGGTCTCGTCAAGGAGATCGAGGAGGCCGGCGGTACGGCTGAGGTCAAGTAGACCGAGATCCCGCGGCTACACTGTCAAAAGCGCAGGGAATCGGAGTAAGATCCCGGCACGTGCCCTCCCCGGGGCGTGTTAGCAACTCTTGACCAAAAGTTGCTCGTGCGTTACTATGCACGGTTCGCGCGCCGGTGAGCCCTGCTGCCCGATTCTTGCGCGGTCTCACAACCCTTCGAATACTTTGAGGAGTCGCCCAGTTGGCCGGATCCAACGCTGCCCCCGTCACCCGCAGGAGCTTTTCTCGCCTTAAGAACCCAGTCGAACTCCCACATCTGATCGATATCCAGCGGAAGTCCTTCGCGGAGCTGGTTGACCCGAAGAACGGCCTGCTGCGAGCGACGATCGACGACATCTCCCCGACGGAGGATTACACGGGGAACCTCGCGATCGTCTTCGGAGATTTCGAGTTCGACGATCCACCCAACACGGTGGAGGAGTGCCGCGAGAAGGACATGACCTACTCGCGGCCGCTGAACGTCAAGGTCGCGTTCCAGAACCGGGAGACCGGTGAGATCCGCGAGCAGACCGTCTTCATGGGGGATTTCCCGTGGATGACGGACCGCGGCACCTTCATCATCAACGGCACCGAGCGAGTGGTCGTCACGCAGCTCGTCCGCTCCCCGGGCGCCTACGTGATGGAGCCCAAGGACCGCGAGAAGCAGGTCTTCATCGCGAACCTGATGCCGGCCCGCGGCTCCTGGCTCGAGCTCGAGATCGACAAGAAGGGCCGCGTCTACGTCCGCATCGACCGCAAGCGCAAGCTGCCGGTCACCGTTCTGCTGCGCGCGATGGGCTACGTCGAGGACGAGAAGCTCCTCGAGATGTTCGAGAACTCGGTCTACATCCGCAACACGATCGCGGCGGACACCGACCAGACGAAGGATGAAGAGGGTGCGCTGATCGAGCTGTTCAAGAAGCAGCGCCCCGGCGAGCCCCCCTCGGTGGACGCCGCCAAGGCGCTGCTGGAGCAGCTCTTCTTCGATCCCAAGCGCTATGACCTGACCCGCGTCGGGCGCTACAAGCTGAACGCGCGTCTCGACCTGGACATCGACCTCGACACCCGGGTCCTGACCCACGACGACATCATCGCCCTAGTGAAGGAGCTCGTCTCGATCCCCAAGATCCTCGGCATCCCCGAGGAGATCGACGAGGAGAACCCGATCAAGGATTACGCGGCGGAGGCGACCACCTACCCCCGGGAGCCGATCCACGATCACCTAGACGAGTACGAGCACTTCGGCAACCGCCGCCTGCGGACCGTCGGCGAGCTGATCCAGGAGGCTTTCCGGATCGGCCTCTACCGGATGGAGCGCGTCGTGCGCGAGCGCCTCACCACCGAGGACGCCGACGCGATCACTCCGCAGACCATCATCAACATCCGGCCGGTCGTTGCGGCGCTGAAGGAGTTCTTCGGCTCCTCGCAGCTCTCGCAGTTCATGGACCAGACCAACTCGCTGTCCGGGCTGACGCACCGCCGCCGGCTCTCGGCCCTCGGCGCCGGCGGGCTGACGCGCGAGCGCGCACCCATCGAGGTTCGCGACGTGCACGCCACCCACTACGGCCGCATGTGTCCGATCGAGACGCCGGAGGGCCCGAACATCGGCCTGATGGGCTCGCTCTCCTCCTACGCGCAGGT
>DATFOK010000087.1:0-18099 GCA_035265665.1 Solirubrobacterales bacterium
GGGCGAAATAGCGACGGTCGGAGACGAGGCGCTCGATGGCGGCCTCGCATGCCTCCAGAACCTTGCGGCGGGCCGCGTACGTCCTCTCCGCACTTTCGGCCACCTCGATGCGAGGGGCCAGGTCCCGGTAGATGCAACGACTGAGTTGATACATCCCGATCTCTCCTATCCCGCCTGAAGCCGTGTCCGTACGAGCAACCTTGCCCTGGATCCTTCAGGCGAATGCGATTCAAGCATGCCCAAAATTAAGTAGGGTTAAGGGCTGATTAAGCAATTTTAAGTATGCACGGAACCAGCTTTTTGGGTAGCTGCTCCCGCCCGCCGATCGCGGGCTTCAGGCCGGTGAGCGGAGATTGATGCGAAATGCCACACGCAGTTCCCGCTCGAGACGAGCTTTGCGAACTACGTCCAGAGCCGCCTCTGCGTGGTGAAGGATCACCGTGACAACGACCGTCGCTACGCCTTCTGGAAGATCTGGTCACCAAACCCTGGCAATGAGATCCAGGTCGCCGCGAGGCTGTTCGTGAAGCTCAAGATGAACGGCGAGAAAGTCGCCCGATCCCGGGAGTTCGTAACCCCGACGACCCCGTTCAGCGCCCAGACGAAGTCGCAGAGCGACAGTCGGTCCTGCGCACATCCAGGGCTAGTGCCAGGCCTCCCAGCGCAGCTCGTCGCCTGAGCAGACCAGGTGGTGCCCGTCGAGCGCCGGATCGGCCTCGGGGAACTCGAGGCGGCGGTGAGAGCCACGCGACTCCTTTCGCTCGATGGCGAAGCGCGCGATCAGGGGGGCGAGCGGATACGGGTCGCCAAGCAGCCGCTCGAGGCCCTCGGCGCTTCGCAGGGGGCCGGCGAGCTCCCAGACCGCCTCCCGGGTCTCGGCCGGCGGGGGATCGAAGCGCCATTCGGGAGGCTCCGGTGGCGGGTCCGCGACGGGTTCGGCCGAAGCGGCGGCCGCAGCGCGTGCGCCCAGCACGAAGCACTCCGTGAGCGAGTTGGAGGCGAGGCGGTTCGCCCCGTGCAGGCCGGTGCAGGCGCACTCGCCTATGGCGAAGAGGCCTGGGAGCGAGGAACGGCCCTCCAGGTCGGTGGCGATGCCGCCCATCACGTAATGCGAGGCGGGTGAGACCGGTATCGGCTCCTCGGCGGGGTCGAAGCCCGCCTGGCGCAGCGCCTCGAAGACGTTCGGGAAGCGCGCCTCGCTCAGCTCCCGCAGGTCGAGCAGCACGTGGTCGGTCTCGTCTCTGCTCATCTGCTCGAGTACCGCGAGGGTGACCGCGTCGCGCGGGGCGAGCTCGTCGGTGAAGCGCTCGCCGTCCGCGTCGAGCAGTGTCGCGCCCTCGCCACGGACCGCCTCGGTGACCAGCAGCCCGTCGAACCTCGAGCCGGGGGCCGCGAGCGCGGTGGGATGGAACTGGCAGAGCTCGAGGTCCGCGAGCACCGCACCCGCGGCGTGGGCCATCACCGGGCCCGCTCCGATCGCGCCCCAGGGGTTGGTGGTCCGGGCCCAGAGCGCCGCCGCCCCGCCCGTCGCGAGGATCGTGGCGCGCGCCTGCAGGGAGCCGGTATCGGTGATCACGCCGTGGCAGCGCTCGCCGTCGCTCCAGAGCGCCACCATCGACGTCTCCTCGATCACCTCGATGCGATCGTCCTCGGCGGCGAGCGTGGCGAGCCGCTCGGTGATCCGCCGCCCGGTGCCGGCGCCGCCCGCGTGGACGACCCGCCGGCGGGAATGCCCGCCCTCGAGCGCGAGCGCAAGTTGACCGTCAGGGTCGCGGTCGAACTCGACCCCGCGGCGCTCCAGCTCGTCCACCACCCGGTGCGCCTCGCGCGCCAGGAGCTCCGCGGCCGACCGGCGGCAGGCGTCGCGGCCCGCTGCCAGCGTGTCCTCGACGTGGAGCTCGGGTGAGTCGTCGGGACCGATCGCGGCGGCAAGCCCGCCCTGCGCCCAGAAGCTCGAGCTCTCCGGAAGCGGCTTGCGCGACACCATCGCCACCCTCGAGCCGGCGTCTGCCGCGGTCAGCGCCGAGTAGAGGCCGGCGGCGCCGCCGCCCACCACCACGACGTCGAGGGCCTCGTCCGGCGTCATCGGAGCCGCGAACCGTATTCGAGCGCGCTCCGCGAGCGAAGCTGAGGAGCGACCCGTTTAATGGGGGCCATCGCAGGGCTCTACGTGCGACACCCGAGCTCCTTCCAGCACGACACCGGCGGCCATCCCGAGAACGCGCGGCGCCTGACCGCGATCGAGGAGGCGATGTCCGAGCGGGACTGGCTGGGGATGGAGCTGGTGGAGGCGCCGGCGGCGACCCGCGAGCAGCTCGAGCGCGTCCACTCGGCCGCTCACATCGACTCGATCAGGGAGCTCGCGGAGCGGGGAGGGGGGCCGATCGACCTCGACACGATCGCGAGCGCGGGCTCCTGGGAGGCCGGGGTGCACGCGGCCGGCGGGGCGGTGCACGCGGCCGAGCAACTGCTTTCGGCCGGAGCGGGCGCCCCCGGACGCGAAGCGGAGGAGGCGCCCTTGAGGTGGGCGTTCTGCGGGCAACGCCCGCCGGGCCACCACGCCGAGCGCGACCGTGCGATGGGCTTCTGCCTGTTCAACAACGTCGCGGTCGCGGCTGCGCACGCGATCGCGGAGTTGGGTGTGCAGCGGGTCCTGGTGCTCGACTGGGACGTCCACCACGGGAACGGAACGGAGGCGATCTTCTACGCCTCCCCGCAGGTCCTCTACGTGAGCATCCACCAGAGTCCGCTCTATCCCGGGACCGGCGCCGCGACTGACTCCGGCAGCGGCGAGGGAGAGGGCTACACCGTCAACCTGCCGGTCCCGCCGGGCAGCGGGCCCGACGAGTTCCTCTCCCTCGTCCAGACTGTGGTAGTCCCAATCGGGCTGGAGTGGCGACCGGACCTGATCTGCGCCTCTGCGGGCTATGACGCCCACCGCGACGACCCGCTCGCTAACTGCGAGCTCGACGACGCGGCCTACGGCGACATGGCCGCGACGATGCGCGACCTGGCGGCGGAGCTCGATGTCCCGGTGCTGATCTGCCTGGAGGGCGGCTATTCGCTCGGCGCCCTGTCCCGCTCGGTGGTCGCGACCCTGGAGGTGTTCGCCGACGACCGCGCTCCGCGGACCGCCCCGGCGGAGCCGGCCGCGCCGTATCGCGAGCGGCTGGCGCGCTCCTGGCCCGCTCTCGCCTAGCTCAGGCGGTCAGCTTCTCCTTGAGCTCGCCGAGCAGGTCCTTGGGGAGGCCTGGGACCGTTTCGAGGTCGTCGAGCGAGTCGAAACCGCCCTTGCGCTCCCGGTAGGCGATCACGCGAGTCGCCTGCGTGACCGAGAGGCCGAGGCCCCGGAGCTCCTCGAAGGTGGCCTCGTTGACGTCTAGACCGGCGCCCTTGGAACGGGATCTGGACCGTCTCGCCCTGGGCTTGGGAGCTGGCTCCGGCTCTGGCTGTGGGCTCGCCTCCTCGGCGTCCGGCTCCTCCGGCCGGCGCTCCCGCTCGCGCTTCGCCCGCCTCTCGGCCGCCTTCCTCTCTCGGGCAACCTTCTCCTCCGCCGCCTCCTTCTCGCGCGCGGCCTTCTTCTCCGCGGTCTCTCGCTCGCGCGCGGCCCGTCGCTCCGCCGCCTCCCGCTCGCGCGCCGCGCGCTTGGCCTCCCGCTCCTCGCGCCGGGCCCGGCGGACCTCCGCGACCCGCTGCAGGAGCCCGGGTTCGTCATCCTCACTCGCCTCGACCGCCCCCTGCTCGGCCGTCTCCGTCCGCTGCTCCCGGCTCTCTTCCGGCTCCTCGGGCTTCTCCGGCTCCTTCGGTACCCAGGCTGTCTGCGCCACATCCTCCTCCGGCTCATCCCGCTCCGCGGGCTCCTCCGGCTCCGCGGGCTCCTGGGGCGGCTCCGGCTCAGCGGGCGGCTCGGACTCGGGCGGTTCCGGCTGCGGCTCCTCGACCTCCTCGACAGGAGCACTTCGCCTCTCAGGCAGGTCGATCCCAACCGACGCGGCGCGTGCCTGGGCGCCGCTCGCCCTGTCCATCACGGACTTGATCCGCTCCTCGAGCTGGCTGATGCGGCCCTCGCGCTCATCTTCCGACTGCTGCTCCTCATGGGAGGGCGCACCGAGCTGGCGCTCGGCGGTCTCGGCACGAGCCTCGCTCTCGCGGAGCTGGTGTTGGGCCGTCCGCAGCGCCCGCCCCGCCTCGAGCTCCGCGGCGAGCTCCGCCTCGCGCTCCGCGGCCATGCGCATCCCGGCCTTGTGCTTCTCGGCCTCCTCGCGCCGGGCGGCGGCGACCTGCTCCTTCGCGGCGTCCTCGGCGTCGCGCTGGAGCGCCTTGGTCCGGCCCCGCAGCCAGTTGGCCGCGTCCTCACGCGCGGTCACCTCGGCGCCGCGCAGCCTCTCTATCTCCTCCCGCAGCGCGGTCAGCTGCCGCACGGTCTCCTCGTCCGCGCGGGAGCGGGTCTCGGACTCGACCTGAGTGAGCGCCTCCTCGATCTTCGCGTCGGACTCCGCCTGCAGGCGGCGCAACTCCGCGTCGATCCGCTCCTCGGCCTCACGCTCCAGCCGGGTGCGCTCCTCGGCCAGCTTCGCCTCGGCGCCCTCGACGCGGGCTCCCGCCGCCTCGACCTGCTCGGTGATCTCGTCGAGGCGCCGCTGAGCTTCGTCCGCCTTGGCCTGCGCGGCCTCGCGATCGCGCTCGAGGGCCTGCTCGCGCGAGCGGAGCTGTGACGCATAGCGGGCCTCAGCGGCCTCGCGCGCGGCGGCGATCTCCTCGCTCGCCCGGGAGTCAGCCTCCGACTTGATCTGCGCGATCCGCTCCGCCATCTCCCCCTCGAGCTCTCGCCGGATCCGGACCTCGAGCTCAGCGCGGCTCTGTTCGAGGAGCTTCCGCTCCCGCTCCGACCGCCGCGCCTCCTCCTTGACGCGCTCCTCGGTCGCCTCCTCGAGCTGCCGCTGCACGTCCTCGAGAGCCCGCGCCGCGCGCTTGTGCTCACTCTCCAGGTTCTGCTCGAGGGCGAGGATCTCGGCGGTAGCCCTCTCCTCGGCCTGCCGGCGCGCGGCGTCGACCGCTTGCTCGAGGCGCTCGTCCTGATCGCGCTCGGCCATCGATCCGACTCTAGTCGCTGGCGGGATCGTCTTTCGTCACACGCCGGCCTGGATTCGTGCGCGGGCGGAGGCCAGCGTGGCTCGAAACGAGCCGAGGAGGTTTTGCATGTCAGAACTCGTCGCCCGACTCCTGCTCGCCGCGCAGGCGGCGAGCGGCCGGTTGCTGGCGCAGCCGCCGCGTCGCGGCCAGGGAACGGTCGAGTACGTCGGCCTGATCCTGCTCGTCGCCCTCCTGATGGTGGGCATGGTCGCCGCGATGAAGGGCTTTCAGGGCAAGCAGGGCCTGGAGCTGGCCCAGACGATCGTGGACAAGATCCGCGAGGCGGTCGGTCAGGTGAAGTTCAAGTAAGGACTCGCCCCGTGTCCGGGCACCGGGCACGGGGCAGGTCGCTCGGGTTCTGGGAGACTGGCGCCAATGCCCGCCAGCCGAAGCTACGACCGTGCCCCAGCCGACCCGCGACCGATCACGATCGAGCCGGGCTTCGTCCGGACCGCCGACGGATCGGCCCTGATCTCGCAGGGCGAGACGCGGGTGATCTGCACCGCGTCGGTGAGCGATTCGGTGCCCCGCTGGATGGAGGGGAAAGGCCGCGGGTGGGTGACCGCCGAGTACGCGATGCTCCCGGCCTCCACCGGGGAGCGCAAGGCGCGCGACATCAGCCGGGGCAAGCAGGACGGCCGCGGGGTCGAGATCCAGCGGCTGATCGGGCGCTCGCTGCGCGGGGTGGTCGACTTCGAGGCGCTCGGGGAGCGCTCGGTGTATGTGGACTGCGACGTGCTCGAGGCCGACGGCGGCACCCGCTGCGCGGCGATCACCGGCGGTTTCGTCGCGCTCCAGCAGGCACTCGCTGCGCTGGTGGACGTGGGCACGATCGAGCGGCTGCCCCTCGACCAGTCGATCGCCGCGATCAGCGTCGGCATGGTGGACGGGCGAGCGCTCTGCGATCTCGACTACGCCGAGGACTCGACCGCCGAGGTGGACGCCAACGTCGTCATGACCGGGGACGGCGGCCTGGTCGAGGTCCAGGCGACCGCGGAGCGCACGCCGCTCTCCCGCGCCTCGCTGGACGAGCTACTCGCCCTCGCGGAGGGCGGCATCGCCAGGCTGCGCGAGGCCCAGGAGTCGGCGCTCGGGGCACTCCCCGCGTAGAGCCTGAGATCCTGAGCGGCGATGCCCGCCCTGATCGTCGCCACGCGCAACGAGCACAAGCTCCGCGAGCTCCGTGAGCTGCTGCCCGGCGTCGATCTCGATCCCGTCCCGGACGAGGTCGAGCTGCCTCCCGAGGAATGGGACTCGTTCGCGGAGAACGCTCTCGGCAAGGCCCGGGCCGCGCACGCCGCGACGGGCCGGGCCGCGATCGCCGACGACTCCGGCATCGAGGCCTACGGGCTGGACCGCCGCCCGGGGGTTCGGTCCGCCCGCTACGCGGGGGAGGAAGCGACCGACGAGGAGAACCTGGCAAAGCTCATCTCGGAGGTCGGCCGGCAGGACGACCGGCGTCTGGCGTATGTCGCTGTCATCGCGCTGGTCGACCTGGCCGGGGAGGAGTCGATCTTCGAGGGGCGCTGCGAGGGGACGCTCGCTGCCGAACCGCGCGGCAGCGGCGGCTTCGGCTACGACCCGGCCTTCGTCCCCGATGACACCGGTCCCGGCGATCGGCGCACGATGGCCGAGCTCACCCCGGACGAGAAGAACGCGATCAGCCACCGGGGCTGGGCGGCACGCGCCCTGGCTGCCCACCTCGGCCTGGAGGCCCGAAGATGAGCTCGGTGGGGTCCGTCAGGACGGGATCTCGCTTCACGAAGCCGGGCGCGGCCGCGGTCTCGATCGCTTCCAACTCCGTCCTGATTGCCCTGAAGCTTGCCGCGGCGGCGATCACCGGATCGGTGGCGATCCTGAGCGAGGCGCTCCACTCGGCGATCGACCTGATCGCATCGGTGATCGCCTTCATCTCGGTTCGCAAGGCGGACGAGCCGGCCGACGTCGAGCATCCCTACGGCCACGAGAAGGTCGAGAACGTCGCGGCCACGATCGAGGGGATGCTGATCATCGTCGGCGCCGGGGTGATCGTCTACGAGGCGGTGCACCGGCTGGCGGTGGGCGCCTCGGTCGACCAGCTCGGCGTCGGCATCGCGGTAATCGGCTTCTCGGCCGTCGCGAACGTGCTCGTCTCCCGGTTCCTCTACCGCCAGGCGCGTCGCCACGACTCGCCCGCTCTCGCGGGCGACGCCGCCCACCTCGGCACCGACGCCCTCACGTCGGTTGGGGTCCTGATCGGCCTTCTGCTGGTCCAGATCACCGGCGCGAACGCGATCGACTCGGCTGTGGCCCTGGCGGTCGCCGCCGTGATCGTCGCCGCGGGGATCCGCATCCTGCGGCGCTCCGCTGCGGTTCTGGTGGACGAGGCCCCGCCACCCGAGGAGATGGACCGGATCGAGGCGGCGATCGCGAGGGCGCGGGGGGACGAGCCGGAGGTGGTGGGCTACCACAAGCTCCGCGCCCGGACCACGGGCCGGCACCGCTACATCGACATGCACGTCCAGTTCCGCAGCGGCACGACCCTCGAGCGGGCCCACGAGCTCGCGCACGAGCTCCGCGACGCGATCGAGTCGGACCTCGGGAACGCCGAGGTGCTGATCCACGTCGAGCCGGAAAGCTCGCGCCACGACCCGGCGGAGTCCCCCCGGGAGTTCAGGGCGGGTTAGAACAGGTTGACGGCGGCGGCGAGCCCGACGGCGCCGACCACGATGCTGTAGCCGGTATAGCCGCCGACCGCGAGGAGGACGACGGCGATCCCGCAGACGATCACTACCGTGAGCCAGGAGCCCTGCTCGAGAGTCACGCTCGCTATTTTGGCCCAATGCCTCCCGTCGATGCCCCTACCCTGCCGGATGCCGACGGCGCGGTGGAGTACCTGGAGGAAGTCTCACGCGAGCTCCGGGGCTGCGCGATCCTCACCGATGAAGGCGAGGTCCTGGCGGCTAGCGGGGATCCCGAACCCTGGGGCGAGGCGGCGCACGAGCTGATCGCGGCCGCCGATGCCGCCGGAGGCGAGCCCGTCGCCCACGCCCACGTCGCGACCGGCGATGGTGAGGCCTTCTGCGTCCGCGAGGGCCCATTCGTCGCCGTCGCGGTGACGGAGCGCTTCACGCTCGCCTCGCTGATGATCTTCGACATCCGGATCGCGCTGCGGCGGCTGGCCGCGGCCCATGCGGACGCCTGATGCCGGCCAAGCCGCATCGCGTCCTGCTCGAGCGAGTCTCCGGCTATGCCGACGAGGCGGCCGCCTACCTGCGCCGACGCCGCCACCTGCGCAAGCCGTTCGCAAGAACGTCCTACCCGGGTGGCCGCAGCACCTCCTTCCCCGACGACTCCGAGGCGGGCGAGCGACTCTTCGAGGCTGCGTCCCGGTTGATCGAGGTCGCGAGCCCGACGAAGAAGGCGCGGAGCGGCAAGTGAGCGACTGCGAGCCACTCGTCGAGGCGGACCTCGCGTCCCGCGTGCTCGAGCGGGCACTCGCCCGGGGCGGCGACTTCGCCGAGCTCTTCTGCGAGGAGCGCCGCGGCTTCACGCTGTCGATCGACGAATCTCGCATCGAGCGCCCGCAGTTCGGCAGCGAGCGGGGCGCCGGGGTCAGGGTGATCGACGGAGAGGTGACGCGCTTCGCCCACGTCGACGGGCTGGCCGAGGAGGACCTGATGCGCGCGGCGGACGGTCTGGCCGGCGCCCTCGGCAGCGACGCCACCGAGCCGGTCGCGCTGCAGGCGGCGAGACCGGCGGCGCTGCAGGAAGTCGAGGTGGATCCGGCCTCGGTTCCGGCCGAGCGCAAGGGGGAGGTCCTTCGCGAGCTCGACGAGCGCGCCCGCTCGGCCGGAGCGGAGGTTGCGCAAGCCTCGGCCAGCTACAGCGAGGGACGCCGGCGGGTGGCGGTCTTCAATTCCGAGGGGCTCCAGGCCGGCGACGATCGCACCCGCGTCCGGCTCGGCGTGCAGGTCGTGGCTCGCAAGGACGGGACCGTCGAGACCGGCTTCGAGACCCTGGGCGAGCACCGCGGCTACGAACTGCTCGATGGGGATCCGGCGCGCATCGCCGACCAAGCCGCCCACAAGGCGATCACGCTCCTCGGCGCGGACCCTGCGCCCGCCGGCGAGATGACCGTGGTGGTGGGCAAGGGGTTCGGCGGCGTCCTCTTCCACGAGATGACGGGCCACGGGCTCGAGGCGGACGCGGTCCAGAAGGGCGCGAGCGTCTACGCGAACCGGATGGGCGAGAAGGTGGCCGAGCCGCTGCTCAACGCCTACGACGACGGCACCATGCCGCACGAGTGGGGGACCGGGGCGATCGACGACGAGGGGACGCCGAGCCACAAGACCGCGGTGATCCAGGAGGGGCGCCTGACCTCGTATCTCTACGACCGCCTGCGGGCCCGGCGCGACGGGACGGATTCAACCGGCAACGGCCGCCGGGCGAGCTTCCGTGACCTCCCGATCCCCCGCATGACCAATACCTACATCGAGTCCGGCGACGCCGATCCCGAGGCGATCATCTCCGAGGTCGACCGCGGCTTCTACGCGGTCTCCTTCGGCGGCGGCCAGGTCGAGCCGGCGACCGGCGACTTCGTCTTCGGCGTCTCGGAGGGCTACCTGATCGAGGGCGGCAAGGCCACCCGGCCCTGCCGCGGGGCGACGCTGATCGGCAACTGCCTGCAGGCCCTCGCGCGGATCGACGCGGTCGGCTCGGACTTCGAGATGAAGACGGGCTTCTGCGGCAAGTCGGGCCAGACGGCGCCGGTCGGGACCGGACAGGGGCATGTCCGGATCCGCGGGATGACCGTGGGCGGAACGGACGTATGAGCGTAGGTAGACGGCGGCGGACGCGAAGCGGAGCAGCCGGCGTATGACGGAGCTCGAGCAGCTCGCGCGCCGCGCTGCCGATGCCGCCACCGCCGCGGGGGCCAGCGACGCGGAGGCCTGGGCGGAAGGGGGACGCAGCCGCGAGGTCCGGGTCCACGCGGGCGAGGTCGAGAGCCTCACCGAGGCGTCGGGCCGCGGCGTCGGCATCAGGGCCTGGATCGGGGCGCGGACCGGCTACGCCTACGGCACCGATCTCTCCGAGGCGGGATTGACCGAGCTCGCCGCGGCGGCGGTGGGCGCGGCCCGGGTGTCGGACGAGGACGAGAGCTCCGCGGCACCGGAGCCGAGCGGCGAGGCCGACGAGATCCCGGGCCTGCATAACGAGGGCGTGGCCGCGACGGGGACGGCCGAGGTGATCGACCTCGCGAAGCGAATCGAGCGCGTGGCACTCGATCGCGATCCTCGGGTCACCGGGGTGGAGGAGGTCGTCTACGTCGACGAGGACTCGAGTGCTGCGATCGCCACCTCCCGCGGCGTCACAGGGGCCTTCGACGCGTCGGCCGCCTACTCGTTCCTGCAGGCGATGGCGACGCAGGACTCCGAGGTGCAGACGGGTCTCGGGTTCGGGGTGGCCCGCTCGCCTCGCGACCTCGACGCCGGGGAGATCGGCGCCGAGGCCGGCGACGAAGCGAGCTCGATGCTCGGCGCCAACAAGCCGGAGTCCCGCACCTGCCCGGTGTTGCTCTCGGACCGAGTCGCCGCCAGCATCGCCGGCATCATCGGCGGCGCGCTCTCTGCCGACGAGGTCCAGCGCGGGCGCTCGCCGTTCGCCGATCGCCTCGGCGAGGAGCTCGCCTCGCCGGCCCTCCGTATTGCCGACGACGGGACCGACCCCGGCGGGCTCGCCAGCGCGCCGTTCGACGGCGAGGGGACCCCCCGCGCGCGGACCGCGCTGCTCCGCGACGGCAAGCTGCTCGCCTATCTGCACGACAGCTACACGGCCCGCCGCGACGACACGACCTCCACCGGCAACGCCGCCAGGGCCTCTTACCGCTCGCCCCCTTCCGTCAGCCCCTCCAATCTGATGATCGAGCCCGGGGAGGCCTCGCTGGAGGGCCTGCTCGAGCGCGCCGGCGACGGGGTCTACGTAACCGAGGTCGCCGGTCTCCATTCGGGCGTCAATCCGGTGACCGGGCGCTACTCCGTCGGCGCCACGGGCAGGGCGATCCGAGGAGGGGAGCTCGCGGAGCCGCTGCGCGAGTTCACGATCGCTGGAGACCTGCTGAGCACGTTGGCGGCGGTGCAGGCGGTCGGCTCGGAGGCGCGCTGGGTCCCCTTCGGCGGCTCGGTCCGCAGCGCCCCGATCCTGGTCGGCGAGATGGCCATCGGCGGGGCATAAACCCGCGGGAGCCGCTGTTAGGCTCGGCCCTCACTCGAATCCCGAGGAGGCGAAGACGTGACCAAGGCTGAGTTCCTCGACGTGCTCGCGCGCGATTCAAGAATCGGAAACAAGAAGGAGGCGGGCCAGGCCGTCGACGCAGTTCTCGACGCGATCACCGACGTCCTCCAGGGCGGGGGCGAGGTGAACTTCACCGGCTTCGGCAAGTTCGCCGTCGCTGAGCGAGGGCCCCGGCAGGGCGTCAACCCGCGGACCGGCGAGCGAATCTTCATTCCCGGCGGAAAGGTGCCCCGCTTCTCGGCGGGTTCCGGGCTGAAGAAGAGGGTCAAGGGCGGCGAGTAACCAGAGCCCCTTCGCCGACCGGTTGACGGTGCTCGTCGAGGAGCGCCGCAGCCAGATCTGTCTGGGGCTTGATCCTGACCCGAGCTCGCTGGCACCCGAGGCGGCGCCGGAGGGAGATCTGCGCGACCCCGCCGAGCGCGCGGCGGTCGCGGTCTACGAGGAGTGCAACCGGCTTATCGAGGTGGCCGGACCGGCCTGCGTCGCAGTCAAACCGCAGCTCGCCTACTTCGAGCGGCTCGGCCAGCACGGCTGGTGGGCGCTCGATGAGGTCTGCCGCGCCGCACACCGCGAGGGGCTGCTGGTCGTCGCCGACGGCAAGCGCGGCGACGTCCCGGTGACGGCGGCTGCCTACGGCCAGGCGCTGGTGGGGGACACCGAGACGCCCTGGGGCCCGGTCGCCGGGCTCGGGGCGGATGCGTTCACCGCCAACCCGCTGCTCGGGGACGACGCGGTCGAGGTTCTGGTCGACGCGGCGCACGCCGCCTCGGCGGGCGTCTTCCTCCTGGTCCGGACCTCCAACCCGGGCGCCGCCCGCCTCCAGGACTCACTGCTGGGCGAGCGGCCCCTTCACGAGGAGCTGGCCACGATGGTCGCCGAGAGCGCTCCGCGTCTCGCCGGGGACTCCGGCCTGTCCGGGGTCGGGGCGGTGGTCGGCGCGACCGCGCCCCAGCACATGGGCCGGCTCCGCGAGCTGATGCCGGACTCGATCTTCCTCATCCCGGGAATCGGGGCGCAGGGCGGCAAGCCGGAGGACCTCGGCCCGGCGCTCACCGCCGGCCGGCCGGCGTCGATCCTCGTCGCCGCCTCGCGGAGCATCGCCGGGGCCGACGACCCCGCGGCCGCGGCGGAGGAGCTGAGAGCGGCCGTCTGGAACTTGCGGGAGTAGTCGGCAGTACCATCGCCGCCCGCGGATGCCGGATTACAAGCCGAACTATTTCGTCCGCGCGTTCGCGGTCGTCGCCCTGATCGCCGCCCTGATCCTCGTGGTCGTCGTGATCGCGACCTCGTCAGGGGGGTCGGACGATGGGGACGACGGCAACGGCGGCGGCGCCGATGTCAGCAAGGTCGGCCGCCAGGCAGTGCGTAAGGGCGTCTGGATCGTCCGTTCCGGCGACACGCTCGGGAAAATCTCGGTGAAGACCGGCATCGAGGAGACCGTGATCCTGCAGCTCAATCCCGCTCTTGACCCGCAGGCCCTCCAGGAGGGCCAGCGAATAGCGTTGCGCTGACCGTGCCGGTGACGGAACCAAGGCAGGGGCGCATCCGCGTCGCGGTGGCGATCGTCGTCGCGATCCTGCTGCTGGGTCTGCCGGGATCGGCCGCGGCCGACCCCCCGAAGCTGTCGGCCAAGTCCTGGGCGCTGATCGACCCCAGGGATGGGTCGCTCCTGGCCGCCAAGGCGGCCGGCAAGCGCCTGCCGATCGCCAGTGCGACGAAGCTGATGACGGCGTACCTGGCGCTCAAGCGCCTGCGGCCCAATCAGATGATCGCGGCGCCCGCCTACCGCCCGCGCTCGTCGCTGGAGATCCTGCTCGGGCTGCAAGCGGGAGAGCGAATGCGGGTGAAGGACCTGCTCTACGGGGCGCTCCTGCCGAGCGCGAACGACGCCGCGGAGACTCTCGCGGTCGGGGTCTCCGGCTCGGTCCCTGCGTTCGTCGCCGCGATGAACCAGTCCGCGCGGCGCCTCGACCTCGCCGACACCCACTACGCCAACCCGATCGGGTTCGATGCACCGGGCAACTACTCGAGCGCTCGCGACCTGGCAACGCTCGCCTCGATCCTGCTCCGGGACAAGCTCTTCGCCAGGATCGTCGATTCCCCGAGCGCGACGCTCCGCAGCGGCGACCGCGTCCGTCAGGTGACGAGCCGCAACACCCTGCTCGGGCGGGCGGCGTGGGTGAGTGGGGTGAAGACGGGGCACACGCAGGGCGCGGGGTATGTCCTGGTCGGCTCCGGCACCCAGGAGGAGACCACGCTGATCTCGGCGGTGATCGGCGCGCCGAGCGAGTCCGCTCGCGACGCCGACACGCTCGCGCTCCTCGACTACGGGTTCTCGCTCTATCGGCCGGTCGAGCCGGTGCGGCGGGGGCAGGAGCTCGCGGATCCGGGGCTCGACTACCGCGACGACGACCTCTCGCTGGTGGCCGAGCGGACGCTGGCGGTCAATGTGCGCGAGGGCCAGCGGGTGGGTACCCGGGTGAGCGCTCCCGACGAGGTGAGCGGTTCGGTCGAGAGGGGCGAGCGGCTGGGCCGCGCCACCGTCACGGTTGACGGAGAGCCCGCGGCCAGCAGTCCGCTGGTCGCCGCTCAGGCCGTCGCCGCCGCGACGACCCTGGACAAGGCGTTATCGACCGCCCAGAATCCGATCGTTCTGATTGCCCTTGCGGCGATCGTGATACTTGTAGGACTGCTGCTGACGATGAGAGGGCGCGGGTCGGGGCCCCCCATCGAGAACCCGGCCCCGCGAGCTCGTCAGGAGGAGCAGCGCTCGCCCCAACAGAGGACCCCCGAGGAGAGGCGAAGGATGCACGAGGAGCGGATGCGCAGGAGGCGCCAGAGGATTGAGCGGGAGGGAGGCACCGGATGATCCTGACCGTCACGCTGAACGCCGCAATCGATCGGACCGTGGCCGTGCCGAGCTTCCGGCAGGGGAATCGCCACCGCGCCGTCGAGGCGAGCACCGTCGCCGGCGGCAAGGGGGTCAACGTCGCCCGTGCCCTCAAGCTGCTCGGCCGGCCCGTGATCGCCACCGGCCTGGCCGGCGGGCCCACCGGCGCGCGCCTGATGGAGCGCCTCGCCGAGGAGTCGATCCTCACCGACTTCACCTGGATCTCGGGCGAGTCGCGCACGAACCTCGCGGTGATCGACCCGACCTCTGGCGAGCAGACCGAGATCAACGAGCGTGGCCCGGACGTGAGCGCCGGTGAGCTCGACCACTTCCTCGAGAAGCTGCTCTATCTCGCGCGCGGTGCCCGCATCTGCGCGATCGCCGGCAGCCTGCCGCCCTCCGTTCCCGCCGCCTTCTCGGCGCGGATGGTCGAGGAGCTCAAGGCGCTCGGGGTCGAGACGGTCGTCGACACGGAGGGGGAGCCGCTGCTCGCCTCCCTGCGCGCCGAGCCGGCGGCCGTCACCCCGAACCTGCGCGAGGCGGAGGGCGCGGTCGGCCACGAGTTCAACGACCGGGAGGACCTGCTCAACGGGCTGCGCAGCCTGGTCGAGCTCGGAGCGGCCAACGCCGTGATCACGAGGCCGGAGGGCTGCGTTGGCTCTCTGCTCGGCGAGGATGAGCAGCGCCATACCTACGAGATCACGGCCCCGGATGTCGAGCCGGTCGCCACGGTCGGCTCGGGGGACGCCTTCCTGGCCGGCTTCATCGCGGCTCGCTACGACGGCCGACCGCCCGAGGAGTGCCTGCGTTTCGCGGTCGCCTGCGGTGCGGAGTCGACCCACCACTTCGGCGCGGGCAGCATCGACCCGGCGGAGGTGGAGCGTCGCCTGCTGCCCGCGGTCGAGTCGCGAGAGCTCGAGGCGCCGGCGAAGGTCTAGCGGCTGCCCGGCCGGGTAGACGCCCGGCATGGACCTAGCGTCGACCCTGGCCAGGGGCTTGGCAATCAACCGGATCGCCTTCGGGGTCGGCTACATCGCCGCGCCGGAGCGGACCGGAAGCGGCTGGGTCGGCAAGGCGGCCGAGAAGGGCGGCGCCACGGTGCTGACCAGGGCCCTCGGCGCCCGCGACCTGGTGCTCGGGGCGGGCGCGCTGTGGGCGATGCGCCGTGGATCCGAGTCCGCGCGGCCGTGGTTCGCCGCCCACGCCGTCGCCGACGCGACTGACCTCGCGGCCACCGTGGCGGCGAAGGACTCGCTGCCACGCAGCGGCTTCCGCTTCGCCCTGGCGATGGCCGGGATCTCCACGGCGATCGCGATTCTCGGCGCAACCTCCGCGGACTGAGCGCCGCCCTCGGAGAGTCGGGGTTGACCGCTGTTATCCTTGGCGGGGCGTTGGTGAAGGTCCTCCGAAACGCCGCTGTGACCGCATTTCCGGCCCCGCGACGCGGGGTTTTTTCGTCCGCGAACGAACGTAGGGTGGGGCAATGGAAGTAGAGATCGGCCGCGGCAAGAAGGGCCGCAGGGCCTACGGCTTCGATGACATCGCGATAGTCCCATCGAGGCGGACGCGCGACCCCGACGACATCGACATCACCTGGAACCTGGGTCCCTATCGCTTCGAGCTGCCGCTGCTCGCCTCCGCGATGGACGGCGTGGTCAGCCCGACCACCGCGGGACTGGTCGGCAAGCTCGGTGGGCTCGCGGTCCTCAACTTGGAGGGCATCTGGTCCCGCTACGAGAACGCCGACGAGAAGCTGGACGAGATCGCCGCGTCGCCGAAGGAGGTCGCGACGCGGGTCATGCAGGAGGTCTACGCCGAGCCGGTCAAGCCCGAGCTGATCGCGAGGCGAGTGGAGGAGATCAAGGCTGCGGGCGTCGTCGCCTGCGGGTCCTTGACGCCGCAGAAGGTCACCCGGTACTACGAGACCGCGCTCGAGGCCGGCCTCGACATCCTCGTCATCCAGGGCACCGTGATCTCGGCCGAGCACGTCTCGAACCAGACCGAGCCGCTCAACCTGAAGGAGTTCATCGCCTCGCTCGACGTGCCCTGTGTGGTCGGCGGCTGCGCCTCCTACAACACCGGCCTGCACCTGATGCGGACCGGGGCGGTCGGCGTCCTGGTGGGGGTCGGTCCGGGCGCGGCCTGCACCACCCGCGGCGTCCTCGGGATCGGCGTGCCGCAGGCCACCGCGATCGCCGACGTGGCCGCGGCGCGAGGCCAGCACATGATGGAAACGGGTCAGTACTGCAATGTGATCGCGGACGGCGGCATGCGCACCGGCGGCGACGTCTCCAAGGCGATCGCCGTGGGCGCAGACGCGGTGATGATCGGCTCGCCGCTCGCGCGCGCCAAGGAGGCCCCGGGCCGCGGCTACCACTGGGGGATGGCGACCTTCCATCCCTCGCTTCCGCGCGGCGCCCGGGTCGCGACTCACCAGGATGGGACCCTCGAGGAGATCCTGCTCGGGCCGGCCCAGGAAAACGACGGCACCTTCAACCTGATGGGCGCACTCCGGACCTCGATGGCGACCACCGGCTACGCGGACATCCCGGAGTTCCACCGCGCCGAGGTGATGGTCGCTCCCGCGCTCCAGTCCGAGGGCAAGCAGCTGCAGCGGGAGCAGTCGGTCGGCATGGGCTCGAATGGGCGCGCCACAGTCGCCGTGGGGGTCGCCGTCTCGGATGACTGAGCCGGCGGCGGCTTCCCCCGAGGAGACCGCCCCGCGGGTCCACGTCCCCGAGCGGAGCGTTCCGGGCTCAGAGCCGGAGCTCATCGAGGTCGATAAGGCCGCTCCCGCACAGGCCGCGGAGGAGGTCCTGGTCCTCGACTTCGGCGGCCAGTACTCACAGCTGATCGCGCGGCGGATCCGCGAGTGCGGCGTCTTCAGCGAGCTGCTCCCGCACGACACCCCGATCGAGCGGATCCGCGAGCGCGGCCCGAAGGGCCTCGTGCTCTCCGGCGGCCCGGCATCGGTCTACGCCGATGACGCGCCGGCCCTGCGCAAGGAGCTGCTCGAGCTCGGCATTCCCGTGCTCGGGATCTGTTACGGCATGCAGCTGATGGTCCACGATCTCGGCGGCCGGGTGGAGCAGGCGCCGGCCGGGGAGTTCGGGCGCAGCCAATTGACACTCCGCGACGGCGGTGGGACTCTCCTTGACGGGCTGCCGGAAGAGCAGCAGTGCTGGATGAGCCATCGGGACACCGTCTTCGAGCCACCGCCTGGCTTCAGTGCCCTCGCTTCGAGCACCGAGTCACCCGTGGCCGCGGTCGAGGACACCGAGCGCGGCCTCTACGGGATCCAGTTCCATCCCGAGGTCGTCCACACGCCCTACGGAACCGAGATCCTGACCCGCTTCCTCCGCGACGTCGCCGGTGCCCGTGAGAAGTGGTCACCCGCCTCGGTGATCGAGGAGCAGGTGCAGTCGATCCGGGCGCAGGTTGGCGACGCCCGCGCAATCTGCGGCCTCTCCGGTGGCGTCGACTCAGCCACGGCCGCCCTCCTGGTCCACCGAGCGATCGGCGACCGGCTCACCTGCGTCTTCGTCGACCACGGGATGATGCGCAAGGACGAGGCCGAGCAGGTCGTGACCGCCTTCCGCGAGCAGCACGGCATCCACCTGGTCCACGTCGATGCGGCCGACCGCTTCCTCGACCGGCTCGCCGGGGTCGACGACCCCGAGACCAAGCGGAAGATCATCGGCGAGGAGTTCATCAGGGTCTTCGAGGAGGAGGCCGGCAAGGTCGAGGATGCCCGCTTCCTCGTGCAGGGCACGCTCTACTCGGACGTGATCGAGTCGGGCGGC
>DATFOK010000088.1:0-14506 GCA_035265665.1 Solirubrobacterales bacterium
CGGCGTCGTCGGCTGGGGCTCGTAGATCGGCTCGTAGCCGGGCTCGCGGCCCGACTCGTCCACGCCCCAGCCCGCGAAGACGCAGCCTGCGGCGCGCAGCAGCGTCGCGCCGGTCAGCACCGTCGCGCCGATCGCGATCGCGACCGCCCACGAGCCGACGCCGTGCACCAGCGCGTCGTCGAGCAGCGCCTTGCCCAGGAACGGCCCCGTCAGCGGCAGCCCGGTGCTCACGAGCGCGGCGATGACGAACGCCGCGCCGGTCCACCGCAGCCCGCGCCCGGCGCCGCGCAGCGCCGACTCGCTGACGTGCCCGAGCCGCCGCTGCACGATGCCCACGCAGGCGAACAGCGCCGCCTTCGTGCAGCCATCGGCGACGACGTAGACCGCGATCGCGCCGACGCCCGCGCTCGACAGCATCCCCGCGCCGGCGAGGAA
The DNA here is from genome assembly GCA_035265665.1 of Solirubrobacterales bacterium. GTDB lineage: Bacteria > Actinomycetota > Thermoleophilia > Solirubrobacterales > 70-9 > DASUPK01. The sequence continues at coordinate 436 of DATFOK010000088.1, forward strand.
CAGCCCGACGTGCCCGATCGTGACGAACGCCAGCATGCGCTTGAGGTGGTCCTGCGCGTAGGCCATGACCGCGCCGAGCACCGCCGTCGTCAGCCCCGCCACGACGAGGACGGTCCGCACCGCGTCGGCGTGCTCGGCGACCGGCCCGCCGAAGGCGCCGAACACGATGCGCACGACGCCGAGCACGCCGAGCTCGCTCATCGCGCCCGCCAGCACGATGCAGATCGCGGCCGGCGCCACCGCGTAGGCATCCGCGAGCCACAGGTGGAAGGGCACGACGGCCGCCTTCACCAGGAACCCGCACGCGAGGAACGCGAGCGCCACGACGACGAGCCCGTCGACGTGGCCGTTGTCCAGGACGTGCCCGGCCTGCGCGATGTTCAGCGCCCCGGTGCGGGCGTAGACCAGCGCGATCCCGATGACCGCAAGGAACGAGCCGATCGTGTTCGTCACGGCGAAGTTCAGGGAGCCCTCGAGCGCGGCTCCCTCGTCGATGTCGATCCCGGTCAGCGCGAACGCCGACACGCTCATCAGCTCGAAGAAGACGAACAGGTTGAACAGATCTCCCGAGAGGCAGAAGCCGACCATCCCGGCGAGGAAGAGGAGCATCAGGATCTGGAAGTGGGGCGCCTCCGTCTCCCGGTAGCGCCACATCATCACCAGCGCAGCGATCATCAGCGCCGAGACGAGGGTGGCGAGGCCGGCCCCGATCGCGTCGACGGCGAAGGAGACGCCGATCGCCGTCCCGGCGCGCGGCTCCCAGCCGCCGAACCAGTAGACCTCGAGTCCGGATCCGGTACGCACGAGCAGCGCCACGCAGAGCGCCGTGACCGCCACGGCGGCCGCGAGGGCGACGGCCTCGGCGCCGGCCCGGCCCAACCGTGTCGCCACCGCTGCCAGGCCGCCCGCGCCGAGCAGAGGTATTGCGACTGCCAGAGGGGCCGTCTCCATGCTCACCCTCGGAGGGCGCCGAGCTCGTCCGGGTCCAGGGTGCCGAAGCGGCGGTGAGCCTGGACGGCGAGCGAGAGCAGCAGGGCAGCCACCGTCGCCTCGACGACCACGTCGGTCAGGGTGAGGGTTGCGACCACGGGATCGACCACCGGCCGCGAGGTCGGGATGTCGGCGTAGATTGGCGCCGCCGCACCCTCGCGATAGCCCACCGCGAGCAGCAGCACGTAGGTCGAGGACTGCACGACCGTCAGGCAGACGACGAGGTGGATGAGGTTGCGGCTGGTGACGATCCCGTAGAGGCCGACCAGGAAGAGCCATGCCGCGACGGCGTAGGGGAGGAAGCTCACCGGTCGCCCTTCCGCACCAGAAAGCGCTGGTCGAGCAGCTCGCCGACGATCACCAGGATCGCGCCCATCACCTCGATGCCGACGGACACATTGAGCAGCGGCACGACGCCCCCTGAGACCAGGTTGCCGGTCGTGCCGAACCCGAGGAAGTTCTCGAGGAACGCCCCGGCGAGGATGATTCCGCCGACGCCGATCAGCGCGAAGCCGGCGGCGCCGACCCCCTCCGCCCCCTCCATCGCGCTCAGCGGGCGGATTGCGGCGAGGTGGAGGTGGCTGCCGGCGAGGTAGACGAGCAGGAACGCCGTCATCAGGATCACGCCGCCCTGGAAGCCGCCTCCCGGGGTCAGGTGGCCGTGGCTGACGACGTAAGCCCCGAGGACGAGCACGGGCGCAGCGAGAGCCGTGGCGATGCTCCGTAGAGTCCTGCTGTCCGCGGTCGGGCGGCGCGGATGCATCGGCTCGGCAGCCACCGTCTCGTCGGCTCGCTGACCACGCAGAAGGACCAGAACGCCGACGGCGGCGGTGAACAGGATGAACTCCTCGCCGAGCGTGTCCAGGCCCCTGAAGTCGAACGTGCTCACCGCCACCGCTGAGGTGGCGTGGCGTTCGGGCACGGTCAGGTGTGCGAGCAGCTGGCCGTAGGCGCCCTCGAAGTCGCCGAACGAAGGCAACCCTGCGAGGCCCCAGACGAGCAGCGCGGCGGTCCCGGCTGCGCCCAGCCCGAAGACGGACATGCGAAGGCGCCTGCTCATCGCTCTCCCCGCTCCACCTGCTCGCGGCGCTGGACCTTGCGCAGCGCGTAGATGATCATCGCCGGCAGCGCCACCGCCCCGACCACGATCTGCGAGAGAGCGACGTCCGGGGCCTGGAAGGTGAGGAAGAGAATCGCCAGCGAGAAGCCGAAGATCCCGGCCACCAGCGCCTGGCGGGCCGGATCGCGGGCGAGAACCACGGCGGTGCCGCCCAGGGCGACGACCACCAGCGCCACGGCCTGGATCCCGGTCATCGCTCCTCCACGTCGACCCGCTCTCCCCGCTGTGGTCGCCAGTCGCCGTGCTCGGCGATACGCGCCGCCCGGGCGGTGCCGTGGGCGAGGGCGGGCGCGGCGAACAGCAGGAACCCCGCCAGCAGGGTCGCCTGGAGCGCGATCATCGAGGGCCCCTCGCGCACCCAGATCGCCGCGGCGATCAGGAGCGCGGCCAGCGTCGACGGCGCGAGGTAGTGCAACCGGGAGTAGAGGTCGCCCATCGTCGTCACCCCGGTCACGGCGAACAAGGCAAAGCCCACCCCTGCGGCGAGCAGGGCGTAGCTGATCGCCGTCGTCGCACTCATCGCTGCCGCTCCAGGAACCGGAGGAAGACGAGGGTGCCGGCGAAGGAGAGGACCGCGAGGACGAGGGCGAGGTTGGCGAATGGCTCGCGTCCCTCCGCCTCAGCGAGGGTGAGCAGGGCGAGCGCCGACATCGCCGCCGCCACCTGGATCGCGACCAGTCCCTCGGCGAAGCTGCGGCGCAGGCATACCCAGCCGCAGGGAACGAGCGCCGCGGTCAGGGCAGCCGCGGCCAGCTGCCAGCCGTTCATCTGCGGGCGAGCGGGTCCACCGGCGCCCGGCTCGGCATCAGCTCGTGCACCAGGATCATGCCCGCCTCCTCGTCAATCCCGATCACGTAGCGGTTCGGGGTCAGGGACCCCCACGCCTCGATGGCCACCCGGCCCGCTGCGCTGCGGAGTACGGGGTCGGACGGCAGCCGTGCCGACCGAAGCGAGCCCTCGATCCGCTCCCTCCTCACGAGCCGTCTCCAGAGCGCCTCGGCCAGCTCACGGTTGTCGAGCACGAGTCGCATCAGTGGAAGGGCGAGGCGCGTCGGCCCGAGGGAGATCAGACGGCCGGTCGCACGCAGGGTGCGCGGCCTTCCGGGGCGAGCGATCAGCGAGGCGAGACTGGCACCCAGGGCGCCCACCACGGCCGCAGCGATGAGCTCGGGCAGGGCGCGGCTATCGGCGAGGGCGAGCCAGAGCAGGGTCAGCGCCAGCCACCTCGCGCCCCAGCTCAGCAGGCCCGGTCTGCCCCCGCTGGTCTCCATGTCCGCGGGCTTCCCTCTCGCCTGAGCGCGAAACCCCGGTCGCGCCCACCGTGGGTGAGTGGGGCCCCGAAAACGGGTAGCCCTGTGGCGATGATCGCAATCCTGGACGTCGACGGAACGCTTGTCGACACGAACTACCACCACGCGATCGCCTGGTTCCGGGCGTTCCGCCGCCACTTCCTGACACTTCAGGTCTGGCGGATCCACCGCCACATAGGTATGGGCGGTGACCAGCTCGTCGCCGCGCTCGCCGGGGACGAGGTCGAGGAGCGTCTCGGCGACAGCATCCGGGAGGCGGAGTCGGAGCTCTACCGGGAGTTGATCGACGAGGTGCAGACGATGCAGGGCTCACGCCGGCTGATCGAGGAACTGAAGGACGCGGACAACTCGGTCGTCCTGGCCAGCTCGGCCAAGGACTGGGAGGTGGAGCACTACCTCGAGTTGCTGGACGCCAAGGAGATCGTCGACGCCTGGACGACATCCGACGACGTCGAGCAGACCAAGCCCGAGCCGGACCTCGTGCATGCGGCCCTGGACAAGGTCGGAGGCCGGCCGGAGGACTCGATGCTGATCGGTGACACCGTCTGGGACGTGGAAGCCGCGCACCGGGCGGGCGTGGACACCCTCGCCGTGCGAACCGGCGGGTTCTCCGAGCAGGAGCTGCGCGACGCCGGCGCCCGCGAGGTGTTCACCTCGGTCGAGGAGTTGCGCCGGGCCCTGGCGAACACGCCCCTCAACGCGTAGCCGACGCGTCGGCGAGAGCCTGCTCGGCACGGCGCATCGTCTCTTCGTCGACCTCGGCGTCGACCAGCTCGTAGCGCTTGGCGAGCTCAGCGATCACCGCCTCCTCGATCTCGCCCGGGTCGACATGGTGGCCGATCTCGTCGGTGACGCTCCCAGAGGTCGCCGGGTCCCAGTCGAGCTCGAGCGCCCGGTAGACGGGCTCCAGCACGCGGGCAATCTCGCTTCCGCCCGAGGCGACGACGACGCCGCCCATGTGGGCGCCGCCCCGGATCATCCGCTGACCGATGCCCGCGAGCTTGGTGGTTCCTCTGGCGTTGACGCTGTATGCGCCGGGGCAATACTCGCCGGGGACCTCGCCGACCCTGGCGTCGACGCCGAGCCCGCGCAGCGCGTCGGCGATCAGCTCGGCCATCTCCTCGAAGCGGGCGTAGGTGCGCTTCGGGGGCTGAGGGTCGTGGTAGGCGCGAGCGATCGCGATCGTGCCCTGGTGGAAGACGGCGGCGCGGCCGCCCGCCAGCCGCTCGACCGCCGCGAAGCCGGCCGTGCGTGCCGCCTCGGCGGCCGCCTCGTAGCCGGGGCTGGCGATGTCCTGGCGACCGAAGGCGACCTCGTTGCCGGGCCGATGGATGCGGATCGTCGGCGACAGCTCGCCCGCGGCCACTCGGCGCAGGATCGTGCGCGAGATCTCGGTGCTGAGCTCGGGCTGGTCGGGGAAGGAGTGGCGGACCAGGCGGAGGCGCTCCAGGGTTACCTCCGCCGGGAGAGCCTTCGGTGGGTGAGCAGAAGGGCCGCGAGACCCAGCAGCTGACAACCCAGGATCAGGCGATTGAGGTCGAAAGCGGGCTCCCAGCTCACCTGCTCCCCGCGGATCACGTAGGCGCCAACCGGCCGCGCCCGGAGCCCGAACCCGCCACCGCCGCCGGTTCGGCCATCTGGCTGGTCGCCGCTTCCTCCTCCGCCGCCGCCCTGGACCACGGCCGCTGGGATCACGGTGACGGCGTTCCGCTCGTAGGCCTCGCCGTATACACGCTTCACCGTGATCGAGTCGCGCGCGGCCGCAAGGGTCTCTTGCATGTCCATTGGTCCTCCTCCGGTTTACGAGGTGCCGGGTCGAAGTCTGACGGTTGCGGACGGCCGCGCTCGTCGCAGCTACGCCGCCTCGTCTGGATCGTCGCCCAGCAGGGCTTCGCGCAGCAGCCGCTCCTCCTCGTCGAAGAGGTGGCCGATCGTCCGGTCGCGGTCGAGCAGGATGCGGCGCTTGGTCTGGGCGGTCGCCTCGCGCGGGGCGGAGGCGATCCGCCCGGCGAGCTCCACCGCGCGCGGCATCAGCTCCTCGGCGGGGTGGACGGCGCCGACGACCCCCATTCGGAGCGCGGCGGGGGCATCGAGCAGCCTGCCCGTGAGGGTGAGCTCGGCGGCGACCGTCGCGGGAAGGGCCGCCCGGGCGGCGGCGTAGCTCGGCGGGATCCCGCGGGGAAGCTCGGGGAAGCCGAAGCTGGCCTCCTCGGCCGCGATGCGCAGGTCGCAGAGCAGCGCCAGGGCGAAGCCGCCGGCGAGCGCCGGCCCGTTGACGGCGGCCACCACCGGCTTCGGGCAGCCGCCGACCGCCCGGAAGCTGCCGAGGCTGGTCTCGACGAGCCGCTCCTTGTGCGCGCGGTCGCCGCCGAACTCGCTGGTGTCCATGCCCGAGCAGAAGGCGGGAGGGGCGCCGGTCAGCACGACCGCGCCGACCTCCGGATCCTCGCCGAGCCCACCGAAGGCCTCGGCGAGTTCCACACGCAGATCGATGGAGAGCGCGTTCCGCTTCTCCGGCCGCTGCAGAGTCACCACCGCGACTTCCTCGCGCCGCTCGAGGGAGAGCAGACCGGGCATGGAAGGCATCATCTTCCAACATCAAGACGCCGTCTCCTCAGCTTCGCTTCCGGGGACGGCTTGGCGAGAGGAGGGATGTGAAGTCGCACACCGAGTACATGACCTTCAACACGGATGAGCGGCGCGAGTTCATCCGCATCACCGAGAACGTGCAGAGCGCGGTCGACGCAGCGGGGGTCGCCGAGGGCATGGTGCTCGTCTCGGCCATGCACATCACCGCTGCCGTCTGGGTCAACGACGACGAGCCGGGACTGCAGCAGGACACCCTCGAGTGGCTCGACAAGGTGGCACCGCCGAGCTGGAAGGACCCAGCGAATGAGGTCGCGCGGGAGCTCCTCCCCGACCCGGGCGACTACCGCCACCATCGCGGCGGCGAGGACAATGGGGACGCGCACCTCAAGAACCTGCTCGTCCACCATCAGGTGGTCCTGCCGATCACCGAGGCGCGTCTCGATCTTGGCCCGTGGCAGGCGGTCTTCTACTGCGAGTTCGACGGGCGCCGCTCGAAGCGGCTCGTGATCAAGGTGATGGGAGATTAGGCCCGCGGCGGGTCAGGCCCACCGCTCCGTCGCGGCGCCTGCCCTGGTCATCGGGGCGGTGGTCTCGGTCCAGTGCGGATCGGCGGCCGCGACGACCCTGTTCGACCAGGTCGGGCCGGTGGGCGCCGTCCTCTACCGGCTGCTATTTGCGGCGATCCTGCTGCTGGCGATCTGGCGACCAGGCCCGATGGAGGCGGGCCGCGAGGGTCTCGTGCTCGCGATCGCGTTCGGGGTGACGCTCGCGGGCATGAACCTCTGCTTCTACGAGGCGCTCGACCGGATCGATCTCGGGATCGCGGTGACCTTCGAGTTCGTCGGGCCGCTTCTGGTCGGGCTGCTCGGTTCCCGGCGGCCGCTCGACCTGGTCTGGGTGGCCTGTGCCGCGGCGGGGGTCCTGCTGCTCACCCGTCCGTCGGGCTCCGCCAGCGCCGCCGGCATCGGTTTCGCACTGCTCGCCGGCGGGTTCTGGGCCGCCTACATCCTGCTCAGCGCCCGGGTGGGCAGGACCTTTCCAGGCGGCCGAGGGCTGGCGCTCGCGATGGGGGTGGCCGCGGCGCTGATGTTGGTTCCGGGGACTGCGGCCGCGGGGAGCGACCTGATCGATCCGGGCGCCGCCGCAGTCGGCGCCGCGACCGGCGCACTGAGCTCCGTGATCCCCTACTCGCTCGAGCTCGAGGCGCTGCGGCGGATCGCGGTCGGCACCTTCGGGGTGCTGATGAGCCTGGAGCCGGCAGTGGCCGCCATGATCGGTCTGATCGCCCTCGACCAGGGCCTCGCCACTTTCGATGCGCTCGGCATCGCGCTGGTCGTGGTTGCGAGCGCGGGAGTGCTCGGTGCCTCGGCAGCGAGAGCGCCGACGGAGGCGTGACCCTCGGGCTATGGATAGCTACGCCGCTCGTCTGAAGCGACGCAGCCGGCGGCCGAAGCGCAGACGCGCGAGACCGGAGGCAGCCGACATCTCGACCATCGGCTGCTGGACCTGAGCCGGCCCGAGCAACGACGGCATGTGGCGCTCAATCTGGGCCTCGAGGCAGGCCCGACACGAGCACTCAGGAACGGATATGCCTGTGCGTGAACAGACGGTCATCCCAGTTCCTTAAGCAGAAGCGGGCTCACGGTAACCCCATCGGCGGTCGGAAACCCCGCAAATAGCTCGAAAGTGCGTAGCTGACGTCCTGTCACTCGAACCCCCTATGAGCCCCCTGCAAGGATCCGCGGACATGGAAGCAAAAGGGCCAGACGTGCGCGCCGGTTCGATTGCGGAGGCCGTCGCCAAGGCGCAGGTTCACGCGCCCACGCGCGGCAACCGCAAGCTGGAGAGCTTCCTGGAAGCGGTCAACGCCGACGAGCGCGTGCGGGCCTGGTGGTACATGGCGCAGATCAACTCCGAGCGCCTGGGGATGTCCGACCACTCCTGGGTGCACGTGCAGGTGGTGCTGAATATCGCCCTCCGCCTTCTTCGTCTCCTTCTTAGGAGCGACATCGAGCCGGCAATGGTTACGGAGCACGGGATGAAGGACCGCGACGCCGAGGTGGTCGTCGCGGGCGGGGCCCTGCTGCACGATGTCGGCATGTCGATCCACCGCGCCGACCACGAGGCCTACAGCCTCTTCATGGTCGAAGGGCGGCTGGACTCGCTGCTCGCCGATGTCTACGAGGAGCCGGAGCGGACGGTGGTGACTTCGGAGATGCTGCACGCGATCATCGGTCACCGACGCCGCGGTGAGCCCTACACGCTCGAGGCCGGCGTGGTCCGAGTGGCCGACGCGCTCGACATGGCCGAGGGCCGCTCCCGAATCCCGGTCGAGGGCGGCCAGTACGGGATCCACGCCCTCTCGGCGGCAGCGATCGACGAGGTCCGAATCGAGGGTGGGAAGGAGCGAGCCGTCCGCATCGAGATCGAGATGAACAACTCGGCCGGCATCTTCCAGGTGGACGACCTGCTCGTCACCAAGCTGCGCGGCACCCCCCTCGAAGGCCACGTCGAGGTGGTCGCGCAGGTCTCGGGCGAGACGGAGAAGCGCCTGCTTCCCTCTTTCCGGTTGTAGTCGCGGCGTCATCCGGCCTATTGAGGGCCGGATGACGCCGCACCCGACCCGGCCGGGGGCGAATCCCGGATCTCGAGTCCTTTTCCGCGTATGCAGCGGGAAACGACTCGAGATTCCGCGCGGGCTGCCTGGGCTCTCGCGCGTAGCCAGCACGGCGTCGTTACGCGGCGCCAGCTCCTCGACGTCGGTCTCAGCTCCGATCAGATCGATCGCCGGATCGCACGCGGAAGGCTCCACCGGCTCTGGCGCGGCGTCTACGCCGTCGGGCGCCCGCAGGTCACGCTCCTCGGCTGGTGGTGCGGCGCGGTTCTCGCGTGCCGAGGCGACACCGTCCTGAGCCATGACAGCGCCGCCGCGCTTTGGGGGATTCGGCCGACGAAACCCGGCGATGAAGGAGAGCAACCACGGCCGGGCGTGATCCATGTGTCGGTGTCTGCCACCAGGAGCCCGCGTCGCACCGGCATCCGAGTACACCGGCGGACCGACCTGTCGGAGTCCGAACGGGGCGTTTGCCACGGGATTCCGGTCACGACGCCGGCTCGGACACTGATCGATCTCTCCACCCTTCATTGCCCGGAGGAGCTGGAAGCTTGGGTCAGCAGGGCCGACAAGCGCGGACTGATTGACCCAGAGGCGCTGCGTCGGGAGCTCGAGAAGCGTCGCGGAATGGATGGGGTGCCGATCCTGCGCGCTGTGCTCGATCGCCGCACGTTCCGGCTCACGGACTCAGAGCTGGAGCGACGCTTTCTCCGACTGGTCAGGCACGCTCGACTACCCGATCCCCGGACGCAACAACGGGTCAACGGCTTCAGAGTCGACTTCTACTGGCCCCAGCTTGGGCTGATCGCCGAAACCGACGGCCTGCGTTACCACCGGACGGCGACCCAGCAATCTAAGGATCGCGTGCGCGACCAAGCGCACGTCGCGACGGGCTTCACCGTCCTGAGATTCACCCACGCCCAAGTTGTTTTCGAACCGGAGGGCGTGGTCTCGACCCTCCGTACCGTTGCCAACCGAATCTCGAGTCTTTTTCCGCCGTAGCGCCGGGAAAGTGCTCGAGATCCGGGCTAGACGCCGGCGCCCTCGCCGCCTCGGCCCTCGCCGGCGGCGAAGCGGGCCGCTCCTTTCACGCCGACGCCCGTGACGGCGCCGCCGATCTCGGCCTCGCTGGCGAGGCCCTGCTCCAGCGGGAGGCCAAAGCCCTCAAGCGCCGAGCGGCGGTCGGCCAGCATGGTCTCCTGCGGGAAGGAGGCGAGGCCCTCGGCCATCTCGAGGGCCCGGTCGAGGTGCTTGCCGGGTGCGACCACCTCGGTGAGCAGTCCCATCGCCAGCGCCTCCTCGGCCTCGACGATCCGGCCAGTGAGGATCATGTCCAGCGCCCGGCCCATGCCGACGATCCGAGGCAGGCGCTGGGTGCCGCCGTCGATCAGAGGCACGCCCCAGCGGCGCTCGGGAAAGCCGAGCTTCGCCGTCTCGGTGGCGACCCGCAGATCACACCAGAGCGCCAGCTCGAGCCCGCCGGCCAGCGCCCATCCCGAGATCGCTGCGATCGTCGGCTTGGAGGGGGTCAGCCGCGTGAAGCCGAGCGGGCCGTCAGGGCGCGGCTTGAGCCACTGCGCGGCGACGCCTTCATCGTTCATCGCCGCCGCGACGGACTTGAGGTCGGCGCCGGCGCAGAACGCCTGATCGCCGGCCCCGGTGAGAATCATCACCCTGGCCTCGTCGTCGGACTCGAACCCGCGGTAGGCCTCGAGCAGCTGATCGGCCGTGTTCGGATCGACCGCGTTGCGGCGCTCCGGCCGGTCGATTGTGATCACCGCCGCCGCGCCACGCCGCTCGTGGGTCACCTCCGCCATGGAGCGATCCTATGTCGCCACGTCACCGGGCGACCGGCGGGTACGCCTACTCCGGCGTCGCCTGCGGCCAGCCCCGCAGGTAGGGCATGGGGTCGACCGCCTTCGTGTCGGACCGGAGGGTCGCCTTCCCGATCCGGACCTCGAAGTGGAGATGGGGCCCTTCGCACGAGCCGGAGCAGCCCAGCCGCCCGAGCAGCTGGCTGGCATGCACCTTGTCGCCCTCCTGAACCTGGGGCGGGCGGAGCATGTGCATGTAGACGAAGCTGCGGTTGCCGGCGGGGTCGTAGATGACCACGTAATTGCCGCGGCCGCCGGAGTAGCGGGCGCCTTCCTTGCCCCGATCGACGACGACGCCGTCGTGAACTGCGACCTCCGGTGTGCCCACCTTGCCGAAGATGTCCTGGCCCTCGTGGACGTGGCCGTAGCGTGAGGCACCGAACCGGGCCTGGGCATCGCCGAAGTCGGGCGCGCCGATCATGGGGAAGACGTAGCCCGGCGCCAGCCCCGGGGCCGTGCCCGCGCCGATGCCGAAGGCGGCGCTGCTAGCGAGTGACTGGCGGCCGGCTCCCCCATCCAGACCCGGGACCGGCAGGCCGAGCACCGAACCGAGGCCCGCGCTCAGGCCCAGCACCACCGTCACGGCGAAGCCCGCCTTCGCCGTCGGCCAGAAGAGGCCGCGCCGCCTGACGGACGCCCGCCGCCGGTTCTCCGCAGCCCGGACCCGCTTCTTGACCGGCCCCTGGACCGCAGGCTCGATTCGTGCGCGTGCCGGGGCCGGCGGCTGGCGCACGGACTCCGGCGGCCGGCGCTGGGGCTCAGGCGCCACTGTCCGCCCCCGCTCCGGCGCCGGCTTTGACCCCTTGTGGCGAGACCACACGTACCGCTCGTGCCGCTCTCTGTCGGCCCGCTCGCGCCGCAGCCGCTCCAGCCGCGCTCGGCGCTGCCGCTCGAGCCGTTCGCGGATCGCCCGATCGCGCTCCGCTCGTTCCCGCTCGACGCGGGCTCGCTGCGCACGTTCCACCCGTTCGCGCTCTGCGTGCTCGCGCTCGAGCCGCTTCGCGACCGATCCCCGGCGGCCGCGGAACGGGACTACCTCCGCATCGCCTCCGCCGAAGCGACGGGCGGGCATCGGCTGACGGTGCGTACGTCGATCGGTGACGCGATCGTCCCCCGCGAGCCCCATGCCGCCCGGGGTCTAGCGGCTTCCGAGGCGCTCTAGATCCTGGGTGCGCCTCTCTTTGCGGTTTTCGAGGCGAATCTGAATCAGGGAGAGGACGGTCACCAGGATCGCGAAGAATGCGATCACTCCGAACGCGAAGAAGGTGACCACCTTGTCATTGGTTCGTCCATAGACGCCCACCCCGTCGGCGGCCATCGCCGCCGGGGCGATGACGAGGGGACCGACCACCGCGAGCAGCCCGGCGACCAGCCAACGGGAGAAGTGGACGAAACGCATGCCCCGGGCAATCTAACGAACGCGGCAGCGACCAACGACCCTTTTAGGCGGCTTTTCGGAACGGTCACCTAGGATGCCGCGCCGATGTCCGAACTGGAGGCCCTCCTGCTGGGGATCGTCCAGGGCCTCACCGAGTTCCTGCCGATCTCGTCGTCCGGGCACCTCATCTTGGTCCCCTGGCTTCAGGACTACACGTTCCTGGAGAACAACGAGGCGTTCAACAAGACCTTCGATGTCGCCCTCCACGCGGGCACCCTGGTCGCCGCGATCTCGTACTTCCGCCATGAGGTAGCCACCTTCACGGTCGCCTTCTTTCGGAGCCTGCGCCGCCGCGCCGTCGAAACGGGAGACGAGCGGATCGCCTGGGCAATTGCCATCGGGACGATCCCTGCGGTGATCGCCGGCGGACTCGGCGCGAGCTTCATCGAGGACAATCTCGGAGAGCCGTGGATGATCGGGATCCAGCTAATCGTCTTCGGTGCACTGCTCGGCTGGGCCGACCGGCTTCCACAAACGCGGGAGTTCGACGAGATCGGCCTCCGAGATGGCTGGTGGATCGGTGTCGCCCAGGTCCTGGCGCTGGCGCCGGGCACCTCGCGCTCTGGGATCACCATCACCGCCGCCCGCTACCTCGGTTTCGACCGGGACACGGCGGCCCGCGTCTCATTCCTGCTGCTGATCCCTGCCGTCGCCGGTGCCACCGTCTACAGCGCCTACGAGGCGATCAAGGACGGTCTTCCCGACGGGGTCGCCGGGCCGATGATCGTCGGCACGATCGCCGCCGCCATCTCCGGCTACATCGCGATCGCCTGGCTGCTCCGCCTCGTGCGCACCCACAGCTACCGGCCGTTCGTGCTTTATCGCTACTTCGCCGGCGCAGCCGTGCTGCTCCTGATCGCCACTGGGATCCGCTCAGCGACGTTCGGCTAGTGAGGCTCAATCTGAAGCAGCTCGTCTTCCGGCTCGTGCTCGACCTGGAGGGTGGAGTGCTCCACGCCGAATCGCTCCGCGAGTAGGCGGGCCGCTCGCCAGCGAGCCTCGTGGCAGTCGGCGTCGGCCCTGACGATCATGTGAGCGGAGATCGCGGGCATCCCGGTGGTCACCTCCCAGACGTGTAGGTCGTGCACCTGGACCACGCCCGCCTCATTGACGAGCGCCCCGCCGATCGCCTGCGGGTCGAGGCCGGGCGGCGCCGCCTCCATGAAGACACGACCGCTCTCGCGCAGCAAGCCGTAGGCCGCCCAGAGCATCAGGGCCGCGATCAGGAGCGACGCGATCCCGTCGGCTCGCTCGAACCCCCAGATCAGGATCAGCACGCCGGCGATGGCTGTCGCGATGAACGCGAACAGGTCGGTAACCACATGCAGGAAAGCCCCCTCGATGTTGAGGCTGCGACGCTGCGCGCCGGCGAGCATCCGCGCGGCCATCAGGTTGACCCCGATCCCGATCACTGCGACCACCACGACCACGGCGCCCTCCACTTCCGGCGGATCGATCAGCCGGCGGATCCCCTCGAAGATGATCAGCGCCCCCAGCAGCAGCAGAGTGATCCCGTTCACCTGCGCGGAGAGGATCTCGGCGCGCCTCAGTCCGTAGGTGAAGCTGCCGGCCGGCGGCCGCTGCGCGAGGCGCAGCGCTGCCAGCGCCAGCCCGATCGCCACGGCATCCGTGAGCATGTGGCCCGCGTCCGAAAGCAGCGCCAGCGACGAGGCGAGGATGCCGGCGACGATCTCGGCCAGCATGAAGGCGACGATCAGGGCGAAGGCGCCGGCCAGCCTCCTCGAGTCCGCCTCGGCGAAGTCGTGGGGGTGGTCGTGGGGCATCACGCTGATTACAGCGGGTTGGCAGGACCCCGATACCGATTGAGGCCAAAAAGACGATCACCAGGCCGATGGCCTGGTGATCGAGGCGCGCGACCCGGGGCAGGGGGGGTCACGCGCGCTGACGAGAGAGGAATCTCGAAAGTGAGGGGAGTCTCGCCGCCGCCACGCCCGCCGGTGTAAACATCCCGATACGGCGGACCGTCCATTTTTCCGGCATTTGCTTGTGAAAAACCCGTGAAGCGCTTCGCAGGGCGGCCGCCCGCGCCGAGCCCGCCCCTATCATCCACTCGACTCGACTCGAAGCGGACCACCGGTCTGGGGTAGGGCCCGGTCCAAGAGAGGGGCTCGATGA
>DATFOK010000089.1:0-2334 GCA_035265665.1 Solirubrobacterales bacterium
GTCAGGTTCACCGACGCCGATCGGAGCCGGATCGAAGCCCGAGACGAACAGGGCCCGCCGGAGGGCGTCGACCCGAAGCAGGTTCAGGTCGTCTTCGACGAGTCCCAGAAGACCGCGGTGGTGATCCTCTTCTTCGAGACAGCGGAGGAGATGCGGAGCGCCGACGAGGCACTCAACGCGATGGACATGGGCGACACGCCGGGCACCCGCGCCTCGGTCGATCAGGGCGAGGTCGTGAGGGTGACCGAGCCGGACTAGTCGCCGGCGGGGCGGCCCGCGTTCCGCTTGGATCTGCCGGGGAAGCGGTTCGCGAGCCGCCCGACCGGCTCCACGGAGTCCTGCAGATCCTTGACCGTTTCGGAGAGCTCCTCGACCGCCCTCACCATGCGCTCCATCTGAGCGACGATCAGATCGAGCCGCTCGTCGATCGAGTCGAGGTGCGCGGAATGCGCCTTGATCCGCTGGGTGTCGCTCGACATGCTGCGCACGTCGTCGACCATGCCGGCGATCGACGAGCCCGCGTCCGCGATGCGCTCCAGTGCGCCGTTCAGCGCCACTAACCGCGGACGCTATCCAGCAGGCTGGCCGTAAAAGCGGTGAGCCGCTGGCGCGAGTAGCGCTCGGGGTCGGCGAGGTGCCGCCGGGCCCCGTCCTCGGCGAGGACGATGATCGTCTGGACGAGCAACTCGACGTCCTCGATCGGCACCTCGAGCTGCTCGACGCCCCAGCGCACGATCGTCTCGAGCTGCTTGGCGACCGCGGTGCGGTCGCGCTCGACCGTCTTGCGGACGATCCCCGGCTGCGCCTCGATCGGCATCAGGGAGAGGCGCCAGGCGTCGGGGCGGGTCTCGACCGCGCGCAGGAAGGCATCGAGGCCGTCGACCAGGACCTGGGCCGGGTCGGCGTCCTCCGTCGGCGCCGGCAGCAGCTCGGCGAGCTGGTTGAGCGCCCGCTCCTCCTCACGCTCGAGCAGCGCCTCGAGCAGGTCGGCGAGCGAGCCGAACAGGTCATAGACCACCGGCTTGGTCACCCCGGCCCGCCGCGCGATCCCCTCCATCGAGACGCCCTCATAGCCCTCCTCCGTGACAAGGGCGAGGGTCGCGTCAAGCAGCTGCTCGCGGCGCTCCTCGCGCGGCATCCTGGGCGCGTAGCGACGCGCCCTGGTCGGGCTCTTCCCCATTTCCTACGGAACCGTAGCTGGTCAGGCTGCGGCCTGGGCGGCGGCGGCGATCCGGCCGAGCTCGCGGCCGAGCGTCTCCGGCGCCCACTCGTCCTCGCCGGCAAGCAGCAGGCGGGCGCCCGACTCGGCCAGGCCGGCGATCGAGTTGCCGAGCAGCCGGGCGGTCCTTTCGAGATCGTTCCGCTTGCCGTCGCGCACCTCGAGCCAGCCCCTGGCGAGCAGCGTGAGCCGCTTTACCTGCTCCTCGCGGCCGCGTTGGATCCGGTGAGCGACGGCGGCGTTGCCGCCTCCCTCACCGAGGAAGATCAGCCGGTAGACCTCGGGCGAGTCCCCGACGGCCCGCAGGAAGCCGGTAAAGCCCTCGGTCAGGGTGGTCTCGGGATCGGAGAGGTCCGAGTCGGCGAAGGCGCCCTGGATCTCAGCGAGGATGCGCTCCTCCTCGCGGGCGAGCAGCGCCCGGAAAAGCTCGTCCTTCCCCGGGAAGCAGGCGTAGACGACCGGCTTGGTGACGCCGGCCTGGTCGGCGACGGCCTGCATTGACGTACCGTCGTAGCCATGCTCGAGGAAGAGTTCGAGGGCCGCATCAAGCACCTCCGGCCGGCGACGCTCCGGCCCGAGGTGAGCGGCGCGCTTGCGGTGGTGCTCGGCCTTGGCGGCATGCTTGGCGGCCAGTCGCTGGTGCTGGATCGCGCTCCTCTTCCGCTTCGATGCCGTTCTACGACTCGCCATTTCCTACCTATGGTAGCTTTTTCCTACTCCAGGTAGCAACCATAAAAAAGGGCCATTCCTACCTTGGGTAGTATTTTGCTACTCTGGGTAGCAATAGAGAGCTGCAAGCAGACTTGAGGAGGATTTGAGGCGCGATGGCGACCCCCGAGACGAAGGTGACCCAGCAGGAAGAGCCGCTTCAGGACGGCCGAGCGGCCGAGGCGAAGGACGCCGCGGCTGAGGCCACCGCGAGCCTCGGGATCGAGGTCGGGGACACCCCTTACTCCCTCGAGCTCTCCCAGGATCAGAAGGACATCCGGGAGTGGGCGCACGGGTTCGCCGAGCAGGTGGTCCGCCCCGCCGCCCATGAGTGGGACGAGCGGGAGGAGTTCCCCTGGCCGGTGGTGCAGGAGGCGGCCAAGATCGGGCTCTACGGCTTCGAGTCG
>DATFOK010000090.1:0-2346 GCA_035265665.1 Solirubrobacterales bacterium
AGCCGAGCTTCTGCGTGTAGAACTCGAGCGCCTCGTCCTGGTCCAGCACCCAGATCGTTGTGTGGGAGAGGGCGGTGATCACTGCGTTCCTCCTGTGGTGCGATCGTGTGGCAATGCGGACCGAACGCTACGTCGGATGCTCCGCTGTCTGCTTCTCGAAAAGTGCCCGATGCGGGCGGGTGTGCATGAGGGTGAAGCAGGCGGGGATCCGCGGAGCACCCGCGGCCCGCCAGCGTTTGGCGTAGTCGCTCGGAGGCTCGCCGACGAGCGTGCGAAACGCCGCGCTGAACGAGCCCAGACTCCGGAAGCCGACCTCGATGCTCACCTCGGTGACGGACATGCCGGTGCTCCGGAAAAGCTCCTTGGCGCGCTCGATCCGGCGTTGCAGGAGGTACTGGTGGGGCGTCTCGCCGAAGGCCTTCTTGAAGCTTCGGACGAAGTGCGCCCTGGACGCGTGCGCCTCGCGGGCCAGCGCGGGTACGTCGAGCTCACGCGCGTACTCGCGATCCATCAGATCCTTCGCCCGGCGGAGGTGAACATAGACCGGGATCGGTTCGCGCATCCAGTCGATTATCGGCCCCGCCCGCGCGCGTCGCGCGAGCTCGCGCAGGCAGTCCTCAGTGACCGAGAGCATCCCGGCCGTCCCTGCGGCCGGTCGTACAGAGTGCTCGTGGCGCCAGGCACACTGATCGCGTCCCTGTTCAGGGCCGAGCAGGAGCTTCTTTTGGCAGTACGACCTGACCTGGGCTAACGTGCTCGCCGTGGCCTCGTTCGACTGGCTCGGGAGGCGCCGGATGAGCTCCGCTAAGCAAGATCGGGCCAAAAGGCCGCCTCTTTGGCCCGATCTCCAGCGGACTGGGCGGAAACAACCCAAAATCGAGGCCACCGACCGGGCCTCCACCCCCGCGAAATCCCCGCAAACAGGCCAAACTCAGGGCTGCGGGTCGCCTGGATCGCACCCAGGAGGTCGCCGGTTCGAGTCCGGCTAGCTCCACTCGGAGAACCCCTGCTACGGCGGGGGTTCTGTCGTTTGAGCGGAGTGTGGGTCTGCTGCTGATCACTGCGTTTCGGCGGTTTTGGCCCGGTCTTTGGCCCGATCTCAGCCCGATTCGCTGTCAGCTTCACCGGTAAGCGGCGCGGTTCGATTTCGTCGCGTCCGTCGCCCACCTCGGAGTGGGATTGAGGATGCGGGTTCGCGCGGTTGCGAACGAGTTGGTCGCGATCTACAGCGTCGACGCCCTCCTGGCGCCGGTCGGGCTCCTCGCGGCCTTCGCCGCAGCGACCGAGCCATGGGCGTCGCTGCTCGTGCCCCCCCTTCTCGGCCTGATCGCGATCTTCGCCCGCGAGCGCGAGGCGCGGGGCGCCACACGCTCGAGGGCGAGCGCATCCTGGAGCGAATCGGCGGAATGCTCGGGGGAGATGGGGCCCGTCGTGCGCCACCACCACGAGCGCTTCGACGGCACCGGCTACCCGGACGGGCTCCGGGACGAGGAGATTCCACTCGCCTCGCGCGTGATCTCGGCCTCCGACGCCTTCCACGCGATGATCTCCGAGCGGCCCTACCGGGAGCCGCTCAGCCTCGACGCCGCCATCAACGAGCTGCACGAGAGCGCAGGCGGCCAGTTCGACCCCCGAGGTCGTGGCCGCGGTTGTCGGAATCGGGGAGGCGTGGGACGCCCCCAAGCCGCGACGAGGCGGGCGGCCAGCCCGATACCGACCCGTCATCGGAGCACAAGCTCGAGCCCGCGATCGGCTGAGCACGCGGGCTACGCTGCTCCTACCCGGAGGGGTGGCAGAGCGGTTGAATGCACCGGCCTATGCACCGGCCTTGTAAGCCGGCAGAGGCCATCGGTCCCTCGTGGGTTCGAATCCCACCCCCTCCGCCTGATCTCCGCGGGCTCGTCTGGGGCTGGCCCGCTATCGATCACGAGCCTGATCGCACTCGGTACTTGACGTGTGTGACCCCGGGCGCCTCTACCGCCCTCACCTGCTCCAGCTGCACGTCGGCCCCCCCGAGGTTCTCGAAGAGGCGAGCGCCGCCGCCGAGCAACACTGGGACGACGTGGAGCTCAAGCACGTCGAGCAGTCCCGCCGCCGTGTACTGCTGGATGGCCTGGGCGCCGCCCCAGAGCCTGACGTCCTGGCCGTTCGCGGCCTCCCGCGCCCGCTCGAGCGCGCGCTCGATCCCGTCGGTGACGAAGTGGAACCTCGTGCCGCCCTTCATCTCCACCGGATCGCGCGGGTAATGGGTGAGGATGAACACGTCGTTGTGGTACGGCGGGTCGTCCCCCCACCAGCCGTTCCACTGCTCATCCCCCCAGTCCCCCCCGCGCACGGGCCCGAACA
>DATFOK010000091.1:0-10713 GCA_035265665.1 Solirubrobacterales bacterium
GGTCTCGGCCGGGAGGATCGCGTCGACGTCGCACGGGCGCTCGGCGTAATTGAAGTAGCCCCCCTCCGCGGCCCACGGCTTCATCGCATCCGCGAGCTTGTCCAGCTGGCCCTCGATCGAATCCTTCATCGCCGGATCCATAAGCAGCCCGATCCCGAGCATCACGAACTCGCCATCGAGCTTGTCGAGCGCGCCGCCGCCCTCGGCCGGCCGCGCCAGGGCGCCGCCGAGGTGGCGCAGCTCGGCGAGCAGAAGCGGTGAGTCCGACTCGGGGCCGCCGGCCTCGTAGAAGGCGTCGATCCCGTCGTCGGTGAGCTCGGCGAGCACCCCGTGGTGGCCAAGCCCTGGCACGGGAGGCTCCGGATCCATCGCGATGCGGGTCAGACCGGTCGCCGGGATCTGGTCGAAGGTGTCCATGAGCGGCTCGCGGATCTTCCGCAACGGAGCGATCGCCGCCTCTCCCTCCTCCTTGCTGCCGATGCAGCAGGCCGCGATCTGAAGGAACTTCTTGCCGCGGATCACTTCAGGGACGTCGGGACTCGGCGGCAGATTCATCATCCGGACGATGCTCGAGACCTCCTCCGGAACGCCGGCCGCCCAGTCACGATAGACGTGCAGGGCGTCGCGGGTCAACTCAGCCGGGATGAGCAGTGAGCCCGCGTAGGCCTCCGCGACCGGGAGCAGCTCGAGATGAAGAGCGGTGACGATCCCGTACCCGCCGCCCCCGCCGCGGAGCGCCCAGAAGAGCTCGGGGTCACTCCCTGCGTTCACGGTGCGAGGCTCGCCGTCGGCAGACACCAGCTCGATCGCGTCGACCCGGTTGCAGGCCCAGCCATGCTTACGGCCCAGCCAGCTGAGCCCGCCACCCAGCGTGTAGCCGGCCACCCCGACCTTCGGCGAGGTGCCAGGCATCGAGCACATCCCCTTCGAGATCGCGGCCTCGGCGACATTCTCGGCGAGCGCGCCGGCCTCGGCCCGCGCCTTCTCGCCCTCGATCTGGACATCGCGCATGCGCTCGGTCTTGATCAGAATGATGCCGTCGAGCGGCCCGAGGGCCATCGCGCCGTGACCGGTGCCCTGGCCGGTCACCTTGAGGCCATTCTCCCTGGCGAAGCCGATGACCTTGGCGACGTCATCCGCGCTCTCCACCAGGGCGACGGCCTCCGGCTGCTGGTCGGCCGCCAGGTTCCAAGCCTGACGCGCCTCGTCCCAGTCGGCGTCGTTCGACGTGGCGATCCGCCCGCGGATGGAGAACTCGGAGAAGTCGGCCACGGCGAGGGACTCTAGCTCGGCGCGGCCGGACCGGACATCCGTAGTTTTCCGACGCTAGGCGGGCTCGAGTCGGGCGTCGGCCGGCATCTGGGCGACCCGATCGAACGCGACCCGGGCGAGCAGGCCACCGACGATCGCGGCGATGCCGGCCATCACCAGCGCCGCACGTGGATCGATCGCCTGAGACAGCCAGCCCGAGAGCGGCCCGCCGATCGGCGTCGAGCCGAGGAACACGATCGAGTAGAGGGCCATCACCCGGCCGCGCATGCTTGGCTCGGAGGCGAGCTGGAGGGAGGAGTTGACGCTCGCAGCCAGGGTCACGGTTGCGGCGCCCAGCGGCACGAGGGCGGCGACCTCGAGCGCCAGCGTCGGCGCGCCGGCGGCGAGCAGCGAGAGGATCCCGAAGACGATCGCGGCGCCAACCAGGAGCATGGGGGTAACCGACTCGCGGGCACCGTTGATCAGCGCACCTACGATCGCGCCGAGGCCCATGGCGCCCACCAGCGCTGCGTAGGTCGAGGGCCCGCCATGGAAGGTGAAGTCGGCGAGCAGCGGCAGAACGGCCTGGAAGTTGTAGCCGAGGGTCCCCACGATCGCCATCAGCCCCAGCGGGATCCAGAGCTCCGGAGTGCGGCGCACGTAGCGCAGGCCGGCGCGCACCGCGCCCGGCTCCCGCGTCGCCATCTCCGCGGGCCGGAGGAGCTCGGTGTCCATCCCGGCGAGCACCCAGATCATGAAGGCGAAGCTCGCGGCGTTGAGGGCGAAGCACGGCTCGACGCCGACCGTCGCGATCAGGACGCCGGCGAACGCCGGGCCGATCACGCGGGCTCCGTGGACGAGGACGCTGTTCAGGCTGACCGCGTTCACGACCCGCTCCGAGCCGACCATCTCCATCACGAAGGCCTGGCGCGTGGGGTAGTCGACCGAGTTGACGCAGCCTCGCATGAAGACGAGGGAGAACAGCATCCACGGCGCCAGCACGCCCTGCAGCGCAAGGGCGAGCATGGTGAGCGGCGCGATCATGTGAAGCGTCTGGGTGAGCAGGAGCAAGCGTCGCTTCGGCACCCGGTCGGCGATCAGGCCGCCCCAGGCGCCGAAGACCAGCATCGGCAGGAACTGCAGCGCGGTGGTCGCGCCGACAGCCACGCCGCTGCCGGTGAGCGAGAGGACCAGCCACATCTCGGCGATCATCTGCATCCAGTTGCCCGACAGCGAGACGAGCTGGCCGGTGAAGTAGCGACGGAAGTTGGGGATCGAGAGGCTCGCGAAGGAGCGTCCGAGCGCCTCGGTCATTCGAGCATCCCCTCCAGCAGCTCGGCCGCGCGCTCCAGGGTGCGGCGATCCTCGGCGTCGAGCTTGTCGAGTCGAGTGGCCAGATAGGCGGTCTTGCGCTCCCGGAGGCGGCGCAGCAGCGACCGCCCCTCAGCCGTGGCGGTGAGGATTGAGGCGCGGCCGTCCGCGGGATCCCTGACCCGCTCCACCAATCCCGCCTCCTCCAGGTGCCGAAGGATCCGGGTCGCGGTCGGTCGCTTGATGCGCTCGAGAGCGGCGAGCTCGCTCGGCGAGAGCGGGCCATGCCGCTCGATCGTTGCCAGCGCGGCCACCTGCGAGGGGCCGAGATCCGTCCCCGCCTCCTGGCGTAGACGGCGAGCCATCCGTGTGATCGCCCACCTGAGCCGCGGAGCGAGCTCCTCCCTGGTCTCTGTTTCTAAAGTAGTTCGCATCGCTAATTAGCTTAGCAAACCACCCAACGGCCCGCGGTGCGGGCGGAGGCGCCTCCCCGTTTGTCCAGGCCCAGACCGAAGGAGCTGAGACAATCGCGTCTGTGCGGCGCGACCTCCGACCGCCGCTGGCCGGACGAGAACCTCGACCAGCTCAAGTCGATTCCGGGGCCAGCCTTCCAGGTCGTGCAGAGCGCCGCTCCGATTCACGCTTGCTAGTGCTGCGGCCTGGTGTGGCTAACCGCCGCGGGCAGCGCTGACGAGCTGCGCCGGCGGGGTGATCGTCCGTGCGAGCACGAAGTTCTCGGCCGCCCGCTGAATGCTGACCGGGGCTGGGACCGGATCGCCGCTCGGCGTGATTGCGAAGTTGCCGATGATGCCGTCCTCGATCCGGGTCTTGAAGAGCTGGGCGATCGTGCCGCTGCGGGTCCGCCCCTCGCGAATCGCATCGATAAGAACCTCGGCCGCCTCGCCGGCGTAGGGCGCGAATACCTCGATCGGGTTGGCGGGGAGCTGTGCGCGCAGCTCCTTGACGAAGACGTCGCCCTGCCCGGTGAGCGAGCCCGGCACCTTGCCCGGGAGGCTCACGTACATCCCCTCCGAGTCGGGCCCGATGTTGTCGATCGTGGCCTGCTGGGCGAAGCCGTCGAAGGCGAACAGTTTGACGGCGCGGTCGTTGGGCCCGAGCGCGTCGACCTTGGCCTTGACGATCTCCGCCCCGTTCTGCTCCAGAACCGCGGCCAGGACGACCGCGTCGGCGCCCGAGGACCTGAGCTTCTCCATCAGCGCCGCGTAGCTCTGAGCCTTCGGGTCGTAGTGCTCCATGCCGGCGACCTTCATGCCGAGCGCCCGAGCGGCGGCGGCGAAGGACTGACCCTGGTTCTCACTGGTCGGGTCGTCGGCGGCGATCAGAACGATTGGCCTCTGGACCCCTGCCGCCTTCACGAAGGTGGCGAGACCCGCGCCCTGCACGGCGTCGTTGGGGATGACACGAACGTAGTTGCGCGTGCCGGAGGGGTAGTAGACGTCGGGCTCATCCGGCCCGCAGGTCCTGGCGGTCTCGGTCAGGCAGACGAGCGTGTTGCCGGGCGAGACCATCGGAATGCCCCCGCCCGGCGCCCTGTTGAGAATCGGGATCTCGATTGCGGCGCAACCGGAGTTGTAGGTGCCGATCACACCGATCACGTCGGGGTTTCGGGCGTAGGCCTCGGCGTTCGAGCGGCAGAGGCCCTCGTCCCACTCCCCGGTCGAGCCGATCGAGTCGTCGCACGCTTGGAACGCCAGCTGGATCCTCGAGCCCGCCTGCCAGCCTTTGCGGGCGATCTCCTGGACGATCGCGGCGTTCATCTGTCTCGAGCGCTCGGCAGAGTCGCCCTTCAGCGGCAGGTCCGAGACGATCAGCTTGGAGGCCTCCCCGCTGCCGGCGTACTGAACAGCGCCGCAGTCGGCCTCGACGGCCTGGATCTCACTGATGTCGCTGTCTTCGCCGCAGGCGGAGATCGCCAGCGCGGCGAGGAGAGCCGCGGCCCCCGAGGCGAGTGCGAGGCGCGGGCGCACGGCCCCACCCTATGGACTCAGGCGGCGGCCTTCGCTGCCTGGCGCTCGGGCGCGATCCGCACGACGTCCCAGGCGAGCCCGAGCTTCTCGAGACCCCAGATCACGGCGGCCGAGGGATCGAGCTGCCTGCGCTTCATCCCGTGCACGGCCGAGGTCGGGAAGGCGTGGTGTGAGTTGTGCCAGGCCTCGCCGAACGTCGGCAGCGCGAGCCAGGCCAGGTTGCGCGACTCGTCGGTCGTCTCGAAGTCCCGCTTGCCGAAGATGTGGCAGAGGGAGTTGATCGAGTAGGTGACATGATGCAGGACGAGGATCCGCACCGCGCCTCCCCAGAGCATGCCGCTCAGCCCCGCGAGGACCGTGCCGCCGATCGCGACTCCCAGCCCGAAGGGAATCGCCAACCCCACCGCCGCCCAGAGCACGAAGGTCCGGTCGATGAAGCGGACGACAGGGTCCTTGAGGAGGTCGGGGGCAAAGCGCTTCTTGTTGCCTCGCTGGGTGTGGATGAAGAGCCAGCCGATGTGGGCGTGGAAGAAGCCCTTGAACTGGGCCCAGACACCCTCACCGTGCCCGACGTGCGGGCTATGGGGGTCGCCTTCCTTGTCGGAGAAGGCGTGGTGCTTGCGGTGGTCGGCGACCCAGGAGATCACGGGCCCCTCGATCGCGGCGGAACCCAGGGCCCCGATCACCCCGCGGGTGATCGGCCCGGTCTTGAAGCTTCGATGGGTGAAGAGGCGATGGAAACCGACGGTGATCCCAAGGCCGGTAGGGATATAGACGAGGGCGAAGACCACGAAGTCGCTCCAGTGCAACCAGCTACCCGCGACCTGCCAAGCGACGAAGCCGAGCATGAGAAAGGGGATGACCGTGAGCGCGCCGGTGATGATCCTGTCGCGGGTCTCGTGCTCGACAGGCTGAACCGCGTCCGCGAGGGGCCTGCCTCGCGACGGGGCGGGTGACTTCGCCGATGGCGGCGAGCCGGTGGTTGGAATTGAAGCTCCGGCGGCTGCGTCCGTCATCTGGGCTCCTTTGTTGGTCCTTGTTGAAGGCGTTCCGGCGGTACCGTCACGACTTCAGTACCAGCGCCTGACGGTACCAGCGTTCCCCAAGTGATGGCTGAAATAACCTGAATCCATGTCCACCGAGCCCCTCGTAAAGGAGATCGAGCGGGCCTTTCCGGAACGGCCGTTCACGATCGAGTTCTGGGATGGCTCGAGGGCTCCCTCGACGAATGGCGGGGGTCCGACCTTCAAGGCACGCTCGAAGGACGCGCTCGCCTACGCCGTCGCGGCCCCCGGGCAACTCGGTCTCGGCCGCGCCTACGTCGCCGGGGAGATCGAGATCGACGACATGGACGCCGTTATCGGGCTGCTCAACGACTGGCAGCCTCCGAGCGTCGGCGCTGCGACAAAGGCCCGGCTGATCGCCGCCGCTCTGCGGGCCGTGGGCGTGCGCCGCCCGCCGCCGGCGCCCAAGGCGGAGCTCCACCTGCGCGGCCGCAAGCACAGCACCGAGCGCGACAGGGAGGCCGTCCGCCACCACTACGACGTCGGCAACGAGTTCTTCTCCCTCTTCCTCGACGAGTCGATGACCTATTCCTGCGCGATCTTCTCGCGCGGTGCGACGACGCTCGAGGAGGCGCAGGAGACCAAGCTCGACCTGGTCTGTACCAAGCTCGGCCTGCAGGAGGGCGAGCGGGTGCTGGACGTGGGCTGCGGCTGG
Organism: Solirubrobacterales bacterium; assembly: GCA_035265665.1. Lineage (GTDB taxonomy): Bacteria > Actinomycetota > Thermoleophilia > Solirubrobacterales > 70-9 > DASUPK01. The sequence goes on from DATFOK010000091.1 coordinate 6,270, forward strand.
GGGAGCTTCGTGATGCATGCGGCCTCGCGCTACGGGGTTGAGGCGGTGGGGATCACCCTCTCGGAGCCGCAGGCGGAGCTCGCTCGCCGCCGGGTCGAGGAGGCTGGACTTGGCGACCGGGTGGAGATCAGGGTCCAGGACTACCGGGAGCTCGCCGGGGAGAGCTTCGATGCGGCCGCCTCGATCGGAATGGTCGAGCACGTCGGCGAGGCGCAGATCGATCGCTACGCCGAGCAGCTCGCCTCGACGCTCCGGCCGGGCGGGCGCCTGCTCAATCACGGCATCTCGCGTCTGCGGCACGGCAGCGTCGAGGGTGGCCCGTTCTCGGAGCGCTACGTCTTCCCGGACGGCGAGACGCTGCATGTCTCGCGGGTGATCCTGGCGCTCGAGCGGGCGGGCTTCATCGCGCGGCACGTCGAGGAATTCGGCGCCGACTACGCCGAGACCTTGCGGCACTGGATCGCGAACCTCGACCGGAACCTGGAGCGAGCCGAGCAGCTCGCCGGGCCCGAGCGGCTGCGCGTCTGGCGGCTCTACCTGCGGGCGGCCCGCAACGGCTTCGAAATCGACTTCACCTCCGTGTACCAGGTCCTCTGCCGGTTCGGCGGCGGTTAGCAGATTCGCGCGGACACGGGCTGCCGGCTCGCGCCCGTTTCCGTCCGGAACGCTGCTACCGTTGCTTTCCGTTAGGCCGGAGTACCGGCAAAGTTGTGCCTAGCGCTCGCGTTGTTGCAGATTGCTTCCTCGCGTTCGCAGCACACGTAAGAGGAGGCGAGATGCCTACCGGAACCGTTAAGTGGTTCAGCAATGACAAGGGCTACGGGTTCATCACACCCGACGATGGCTCCAACGATGTGTTCGTCCATTTCAGCTCGATCGAGGGCGACGGCTACCGTTCGCTCGAGGAGGGCGCGAAGGTCGAGTACGAGACCGAGGCCGGCCCGAAGGGCCCGGCTGCGACAGGCGTGAAGCCCGTCGCGTAGGGAGCCTGAGAGCTTCTGAGTTGCTAAGGCGGCCCCGCAAGGGGCCGTCTTCTTTTGTGGCGGCTTCGCCGCCTACCGGTGCGTCACGCCCTCCTTGACGAAGTTCGCGAGCCTCGGTCCGCTGACGATCACACCGTCGAGCGCTTCGTCGATCGCATCGAGGGTGTCTTGTGAGAGCTTCACGCCGGCGGCCTCGGCATTCTGGTGAACCTGCTCGGCGCGCGAGGCACCGATGATCACCGAAGCGAGATTCCCCTGGCGCAGGCACCAGGCGAGCGCCATGGTCACCATGCTGAGCCCGGCCTGCTCGGCGATCGGCTCGAGCCGCTGCACGGCCTCGAACACCTCATCGTTGCGGTAGCGGTCCATCGCCCAGTTCATCGCGTCCGAGGCCATGCGGGAGTCCGGGGGCGGCGGCTCGCCCGGCCTGTACTTGCCGGTCAGCACCCCTTGGGCGAGAGGTGACCAGACGACCTGCGAGATGCCGTGCTGCTCGCAGAAGGGGATCAACTCGGCCTCCGGTGCCCGCCAGATCATGTTGTACTGCGGCTGGGAGGAGACGAAGTCCTTCGTATTCGGCACCTCGAGCGAGGCCGCGACCTGCTCGACGGTCCACTCGCTGAAGCCGACCTCGCGGGCCTTGCCCGCCTCGCAGACCTCGGTGAGCGCCTCCATCGTCTCCTCGATCGGCACATCGGGGTCGGGGCGGTGGCACTGGTAGAGGTCGACGTAGTCGGTCTGCAGCCGCTCCAGCGAAGCGTCGATCTGCTTGTGGATCTGCTCGCGGGAGAGGCCGCGGTCGGTTTCCGACATCTCGAAGAAGACCTTGGTGGCCAGGATGTAGGAGTCGCGGTCGTAGTCGTTGAGGATCTCGCCCCAGGCTGTCTCGGCGGCGCCGACGCCGTAGACATTGGCGGTGTCGAAGAAGTTGATGCCGACCTCGAAGGCGGCCCGGGTGCAGGCCTCGGTCTGCTCGCGCTCCACGCCACCGGAGTAGGTGAGCCAAGAGCCGAGTGAGACCTCCGAAACCTCGATCTCCGAGTCGCCGAGCCTGCGGAACTCCACGCGGCCACCCTACCCAAGTGCCCACGCGGGCAATCGGGCCTGACGGCCGGATATAGCCGGAAGCCGCTATGCCGCGGCTAAAACGCGGCATAGCGGGCAGAAGGAGGAGGCGTAAACCTCATCGGGACCCACGGACGGGTCCCCGAGGCAAGCAAGGATGCGACACCGCGACTAGGCCGCGTCCTTGCGTTGGGGACGCAGCAGGGGAGGTGGCTCGGCGGCTAGGTACGCCGGGCCCTTCCCTGTGCGCTTGTTCAGCTCCAGGCGCTCGCCCAGTTCTCCTGGTCTACGACCGTGTTCTCGAGCCGGGCGATCTTGTCGTCCTTCATCTCGTAGGCGTGCTCGAAGGCGGCGTCGAGGTCGGTGCCGCTCTTCGCCCTGCCCTTGAAGCGGCCGGTGACGACGATCTCCACATCCTGTTTCGACATGGCTTCTCCTCTCGTCGTTGCCCCCCGCCAACCCTATGCCGGTGCGGGCATAGTGCGCAAGAGCTAGCGCCGACTCGAGCTGGCCTCGAAGAGACCCAGCTTGAGCTGGCTTACCGGGCGCCGTCCTCGGCGGCCTCGGCGTCACGCTCCCTTCCCCGCCGATGGAAAAACGCTGCGAAGGATCCGGCGAGGGACGCGACGACCGAGATAGCGATCGCCTGCAGGAGGACATCGATCACGCGGCCCCCGGGGGTGATCGGGTTGTGGAGCTGTGAGGAAACGGTCAGCAGCTGGGTGGTGACCCAGAAGAGCGAGTCGCCGAAGTTCGTGATCTCGGTGTTGTCGGCGTGCCGCTCGAGGAAGAGGATGGCCACCGACGCGATCAGGTCCACGATCAGCGTGAAGCTGACGATCGCGATCACCCGATCCCGGAGGTGAGAATGCGTCGGCGTCTCCCCCTGGAAGACCCGCATCGCGTCTTCCCAGGCTGCTCGCGTGACTCGCATCGCGTGCCTCATCGCCTGGTTCGAGTATCCCGACGGCACCGGCCGTCACCGGAGACGGAGAGTTTTCGCCGCTGCGGCCTTAGGGGGCAGTGAGTTCCTCCCGCACGAAGAAGAAGCCCTCCGCGGGTGCCAGGTCGCAGAACCGGAGTCTGGCGCCCGCGGACAAGCTCAAGCGGGAGATCCAGGCCGTCCTCACGGACGAGCTCCGTAGCGACGAGCACCGGGTCGGCCACGGACGCTACGACGGTTTCGCCTATATCGCTGCCGAGGCGTACTTCTACCTCGCCGGCGGCTACGACGCCCGCCTCCACCCGATGCAACTCAAGCACCGCGGCAAGAGTCACTGGTGGCTCGTCGACTCAGAGGACCGGGTCATCGACCTCACGCTCGCCCCCCGCGAGACCTCGAACTTTCCATACCACCGCGGTAGGCGCCGCCCCTTCCGCTACACGCCAGCCGGTATCTCCCGCCGGGCGATGACGCTCGTGGAGCGCGTCAGCGCAAGGCGTGGTTGAGGGCGACGGCCCGGACTATTCTGGTACGGCCATGGAGCGCAGCCGGTGGACCGATGAACGACTCGATGATTTCGCCGAGACCATGCGTGGCGGATTCGATCGGGTGGATCGAAGCTTTGAACGCGTTGATCACAACATCCGTGATCTTCGCGTCGAGCTGAAGGCCGAGATCTCAGAAGTCCGCCAGTGGATTTTCCGCATGACGATCGGGATGAGCGTGGGCTTCATCAGCGTCCTCGCCGCGATCCTCGCACGCGGCGCCTAGGCCGGCTCAGCCGCCCCGCGCGGCGGTCACCAGGTTGGCCGGCGGGGCGATCTCCTTGGCCAGCTCGAAGGTGTCGCGGGCGACCGAGACGCTGATCGGACCGACGCTGGGATCGCCCGTCGGCGTGATCGTGAAGGCCCCGACGATGCCCTGGCCGACCTGGGCCTGGAGGACGCTGGCGACCACGTCGGCGCGCTGGGGACCGGGGGCGATCGCCGAGAGCAGCAGCTCGGCGGCCTGGCCGGCGTAGGGCGCATAGAGCTCCACCGGCGCCCCTCCTATCTCGCCCCTGAGCTGCTGGACGAAGGCCTGGCCGGGGCCGGTGAGGCTCTCGGGGGTGCGGCCGGGGACGGAGACGAACATCCCCGCCGAGGGCGGCCCGGTGTCGTCGATGGTCGCCTGCTGGGCGAAGCCGTCGGGGGCGAGCAGCTTCACCCGCCCGTTGTTCGGACCCAGCACCTTGACCTTGTCGCGGATGATCTGGGGCCCGTTCTGCTCCAGCAGGCCGGCGAGGACGACCGCGTCGGCGCCGGCGGCCTTCACCTTCTGCATCAGCTCGGTGTAGTCGGCGGCCTCCGGGTCCCAGGGCTCGTAGCCGGTGACCTGGAGGCCGAGCGCCCCGGCCGCCCCCTGGAAGGTCGCCGCCTGGCCCTCCGAGGTCGGGTCATCGGCGGCGAAGAGG
>DATFOK010000092.1:0-5084 GCA_035265665.1 Solirubrobacterales bacterium
GATCGCCATCTCCGCCAGCGCGCACGCGAGGCCGCCGTCGCTGACGTCGTGGGCAGCCGTGGCGATCCCGTCGCGCACGACCTGGCGGACGAAGCCGAGAGCCTGGGCGATCCCGCCGATCTCGACCTGCGGCAGCCCGGCATCGAGCTCGCCGCGCTGCTTGGCCAGCTCAGAGCCCGCCAGGGAGGGCGCAAACGGTCCCACGAGGACAAGCCGATCGCCCTCCCCGGGCGCGATCCCCGGCGCCGGCGCTGGGTCGGGCAGCTCGCCCACCATGCCGACGACCGGAGTCGGGTAGATCGGACCGTGCTCCGTCTCGTTGTAGAGCGAGACGTTGCCGCCGACGACGGGGACTCCGAGCTCGCGGCAGGCATCCGCGAGGCCGGAGACCGCGCGGTCGAGCTGCCAGGCCACACCGGGCTTCTCGGGGTTGCCGAAGTTGAGGCAGTTGGTCAGCCCCAGGGGCTCGGCGCCGGCGCAAGCCAGGTTCTGCGCGCACTCCAGCACCGCCTCGACGGTGCCGGCGTACGGGTCGCAGGCGACCCGCCGCCCGTTGCCGTCGATCGCCACGGCGATCGCGCGGTCGGACTCGGGAATCATCAGCACCGCTGCGTCGGCGTCCTCCGGCCGCCGCGCCGTCCGCGAGCCGACCACCGAGTCGTACTGCTCAAAGGCCCAGCGCTTCGACGCCACGTTGAACGAGGAGAGCAGGGCACAGAGGATCGCCGACGGATCGCTCGAATCCGCCGAGCGGCCGGCGCTGAGGGCGACGAGCTCGCCGAGAGTTTCCGCGTTGCCATACATCCAAGTGCCGGGCTCCTCGGGCTCGAGGTCGTAGAGGGGGCACTCGTCGACCAGAGCGGAGACCGGCACGTCGCCGACCTCGACGCCATCGTCGAGCACCCGCAGATGGCCGCTGTCGGTCACCTCGCCGATCGCGGCGGAGCCCGTCTGCCAGCGCTCGCAGGTGGCCACCACCTCGTCGAGCTTCGACGGCTCGACCACCGCCAGCATCCGCTCCTGCGATTCCGAGATCATCACCTCGAAGGGCTCGAGGTCGGGCTCGCGCAGCGGCACATGCGCGACGTCGATGTCGATCCCGACCCCGCCTTTGGAGGCCATCTCCCCCGCCGAGGAGGTCAGCCCGGCGGCTCCGAGGTCCTGGAGCGAGACGAGCAGGCCCCGCTCGAGCAGCTCCAGAGAGCACTCGAGCAGCTTCGACTCCTCGAACGGGTCGCCGATCTGGACGCTGGGACGCTTCGAGTCGTCCCCGGCCTCCAGCTCCGCCGAGGCCAGGACCGAGGCGCCGCCGATGCCGTCGCGGCCGGTCGACGCGCCCATGATCACCAGCAGATTCCTCGGCCCCGCGGCGGCGGAGCGGATCATCTCCTCGGTGCGCGCCAGCCCCACGCACATCGCGTTGACCAGGCAGTTGTGCTCGTAGGGCGGCTCGAAGTAGACCTCGCCCCCGACCGTGGGCACGCCGATCGAGTTGCCGTAGTGCCCGATCCCCGCGACCGCCCCCTCGAACAGATACCGGGATCGATCCGATGTGAGCTCGCCGAAGCGAAGCGAGTCGAGGACCGCGATCGGCCGCGCGCCGATCGCGAAGACGTCTCGCAGGATGCCGCCGACGCCCGTCGCGGCTCCCTGGAACGGTTCGACCGCGCTCGGGTGGTTGTGCGACTCGACCTTGAAGGCGACGGCATGGCCGTTCCCGACGTCCACCGCCCCGGCGTTCTCGCCGGGGCCCATGACCACCCGTTCTCCTTCGGTCGGCAGGCGGCCGAGCAGCTTGCGCGAGTGCTTGTAGGCGCAGTGCTCCGACCAGAGCAGCGAGAACATCGCCAGCTCCACCTGATTGGGTGGCCGTCCCATCAGCTCGACGATGCGCTGGTACTCGGACTCGGTGAGGCCCAGTTCGACGGCCTGCTCGACGCCGGGCAGTTCGGCGGTCGGCGTCACGCCGCGGCTGGCTGTCGCAACATCCCGCGGAGAAGAGAAAGACCGTCGTCTGAGCCCGTCACCGGATCCACGGCATGCTCCGGGTGCGGCATCAGCCCGAGAACATTTCCGGTCTCGTTGACCACGCCGGCGATGTCCCGGACGCTGCCGTTCGGGTTCTCGCCGGGTGCGTAGCGGAAGGCGACTCGTCTCGCTGCCTCCAGCCGGTCGAGCTCGTCGTCCGCCGCGAAGTAGCGGCCGCTCATGTGCTTGACAGGAACCGAGAGTCGCTCGCCGGGGCCGATCTCCTCGCCGAATGGGCCCTTGAAATCCTCGGCCACCAGGCCCACCTGCCTACAGATGAAGCGCAGTCCCTCGTTCGGCAGCAGCGCGCCGGGCAGCAGGCCCGCCTCGCAGAGCACCTGAAAGCCGTTGCAGATCCCGAGCACCGGGCCTCCACCGGCGGCGAAGCGCGCAACCGCCTCCATCGCGGGCGAGAAGCGCGCGATCGCCCCGGCGCGAAGATAATCGCCGTAGGAGAAGCCACCGGGGATCACCACACCGTCCAGGCCCGAGAGATCCGTCTCCTCGTGCCAGACCAGGCGGCCCACGTCCACCCTCTCGACCGCGGCGAGCGCATCGCGCTCGTCGCAGGAGCCGGGAAACTGGATGACCCCGATCACGCCGGACCTCCACCATTCTCCGATTGGCCTTCGTCGATCACGATCTCGTAGTCCTCGATCAGCGGGTTGGCGAGCAGCTTCTCACTGAGCGAGTCGAGCTTGGCGGGATCGTCGACCTCGAGCTCGACCAGCCTCCCCACCCGGACATCGTGGATCCCCTCGAAGCCGAGCGCGGGTAGCGCCCGCTCCACCGCCTTCCCCTGCGGATCGAGGATGCCCTCCTTTGGCCTGATCAGGACCTTGGCCTTCACGGATTCAGCCTAGCGGCGCCCGAGGCGCCATCAGAGCCCTGACTAGTCCAGTTTACGGCCTGTAATCCGCTCGTAGGCCTCGACGTATTTGGCCCGCGTGTTCTGAACCACCTCGTCGGGCAGCTCCGGCCCGGGCGGGGTGTGATCCCAGCCGACCGAGTCCGAGTAGTCGCGGACGTACTGCTTGTCGAAGGAGGCCTGGGAGCGCGCCGGCTCGTAGTCGTCGGAGGGCCAGAACCGCGACGAGTCCGGGGTGAGCACCTCGTCGCCGAGCACGATCTCCGCCCCCGGCGAGCGGCCGAACTCGAACTTTGTGTCCGCGACGATGATGCCCCGCTCGGCCGCGTGGTCGGCGGCGCGCTGGTAGATCTCGATCGAGATCCGGCGCAGCTCCTCCATCAGACGCAGGTCGCCGATGATCTCGACCGCGCGGTCGAAGTCGATGTTCTCGTCGTGCTCCCCAAGCTCGGCCTTGGTCGCCGGGGTGAAGATCGGCTCACGCAGCTTCTCGGACTCCTTCAGCCCCGCCGGCAGCTCGATCCCGCAGACGGCGCCCGTCTCCTGGTACTCGCGCCAGCCGGAGCCCGATAGATAGCCCCGGACGACGCACTCAATCGGGTACATCTCGAGCCTCCGGACCCGCATGCCGCGTCCGGCGGCCTCGGGCGGGACCTCCTCGGAGATGAAGTGGTTGGGGACGATCTCGCCGGTCAGCTCGAACCAGAAGAGCGACATCTGGTTCAGCACCTTGCCCTTGTCCGGGATCTCGGTCGGGAGAATCACGTCGTAGACCGAAATCCGATCCGAGGCGACCATGACCAGGTCGTCGCCGTCCTCGTAGATCTCGCGGACCTTGCCCGACCCGTGCAGCTTCAGGTCTGCGAGCGAGGTCGTCATCCGCCGCCGACCTCGGGCTGAAATGCCGGATGGGCCCTGGCCCAGTCGACGATCTTGCCAGAGCCGACCACCGTCTCACCCTCGTTTAGGGCGAGCACCGGAAGGTTGATCTGCCCGGTCAGCTGCCGGACTTCCTCTCGTCGGTTCCGCCGATCGCCCCAGGTCCACGGGGCGAGGCGATAGCCGGGCAGATCGCGGATCTCGTACTGGTAGCCGGCCTCGTCGAGCGCCTTGGCGGCCCGGCCGCACGGATGCCCGAGAGAACCGAGCGCCTTCTTCTGCCCGCAGGTGTAGAGGATCACGGCGAAAGCCTATCCAGGCGCGCCATCACCTCGGGCACGTGCTCGAGATAGGCGTCGTAGTCGAAGACTTCATCGAGGGGCAGCTGCGGCGCCGCCGCCGCGATCAGCTCGCGGAAGCTCGTGCCCTCGTCCCAGGCGCGCTGGGCCGACTCCTGGACGACGCGGTAGGCGTCGTCGCGGCGCATCCCGGACTCGACCAGAGCCGTCAGCGCCCGCTGGCTGAAGAGCGCACCGTGGGTGAGCTCGATGTTCTCGCGCATACGATCGGTGTGGACCGTCATCCCGTCCACGATCCGCGTGGCGATGTGCTGCATGTAGTCGAGCGCGATCGTCGCGTCGGGAATCACCACTCGCTCCGCGCCGGAGTGCGAGATATCGCGCTCGTGCCAGAGGGCGATGTTCTCCAGTCCGACCTGGGAATAGCCGCGCAGCACGCGGGCCAGGCCGCAGAGGCGCTCGGCAAGGATCGGGTTGCGCTTGTGGGGCATCGCCGAGGAGCCCTTCTGGCCCGCTCCGAACGGCTCCTCCACCTCCCTCACCTCCGTGCGCTGAAGGTTGCGGATCTCGGTCGCGAAGCGCTCGAGCCCACCGCCGGCGATCGCGATCCTCGCCAGGACCACCGAGTGCCGGTCGCGCGGGACGACCTGCGTGGAGACGTCCTCGCGGGCCAGGCCGAGCGCTTCCATCACCTGGGCCTCCACAGCCGGCGGGACGGAGGCGTAGGTGCCCACCGCTCCGGAGAGCTTGCCGACGGCCGCCTGCTCGAAGGCGTTCTCGAGCCTTTGCACGTTCCGGTCGGCCTCGAACGCGAAGCTCGCCAGGCGCAGGCCGAACGTGGTCGGCTCGGCATGGACTCCGTGGGTTCGGCCGATGCAGAGGGTGTCGGCGAACTCCCGTGCCCGGGCGACCAGCGCATCGCGATACGCCTCCGCCCCTCGCACGATGATCTCCCCTGCGTCCCGGAGCTGGAGCGCCAGCGCCGTGTCGAGGACGTCGGAGGAGGTCAG
>DATFOK010000093.1:0-58974 GCA_035265665.1 Solirubrobacterales bacterium
GCAGTTCGAGCACGCCGGCGATCCTGTGCTCTCCCACGAGATGTACCGCGAGGACGCGGTGCTCGAGTTTCCGCAGTCGGGCGAGCGCTTCGAGGGTGTCGAGAACTTCCGCGAGTGGCGCAGCCAGTATCCGGCGGAGACGAACTTCGAATTCGGTGAGATCAGGGGGGCGGGCGATCTCTGGGTCGTGGAGCTCACCGTCACCTACGACAAGGGGCCGAGGAACTTCGGCGTCAGCATCCTCGAATTCCGCGATGACAAGGTCGCGCGGGAGTCGATCTACGTCACCGAGGGCTTCGATCCGCCGGAGTGGCGAGCGCAGTGGAGGTCCGCGCCCTAGGGCCGGGCTACTTCTTCTTCCGGCACTTCTTGCGGGCGGCAGCCGCTGATTTGCCCCGCTTGCGCTTCTTGCACTTCCTCTTGGTGGCCGTGCCCGTGCCGGGCCCGAACACCTGAGTCCCGGTCGTCCCTGGGGTCGTGGTGCTGTTCGGCGAGAGCTGCGCCGCCTGGTTGGTGAAGGGCTGGTAGTCGCGGCAGGGCTGCCCTCGCAGGCCCGGGCACGGCGGCAGCCCGGTGGAAGTACTCACGTCCGGCACCACCGGGACGGCGAGGCGTGACGGCATCGACCCGCCGTATCCGATCGAGACGTTCGCCGGTCCGGCGGGGTCCGTCTCGGCGAACGACCAGACCGGCTGGTCGCCGTTGGGCGCGCTGATCCTGACGCGGATTCGCGACTCCTCGCGATACATGTGGCCTTCGTAGTAGAGGGGAAGCGTGACCGGCTCGAAGCGGTCGCTCGGCATGTCCTCGAAGTCCTCAAGGAGGAAGCTGGGCACGGGCTCGAGCTCGGTGCTCTTCGCCGGGTCGAGCTTGCGGGCCTTGGCGCGGATCCAGCCGCCCTGCACGAAGGTCTCCTTGCCGTCGGGGCGGACCTCACTGATCGTCGCCTGCAGATCGACGTTCGGGGTAGAGGAGCGGACCCAGAGGTCCACCCGGCCGGCGCCGATCACGGCCGTGTCCTCGCTCAGCGGGCCGGTCACGTACGAGACCGCCGTGCCCGCCGGATCCTGGCTCCACTGGTAGTCGGGCGTCGCGGTCCAGAGGCCGCCGTCACCCGAGCCGGTGTCGCCGGTGAAGTTCGTCAGCGGCCTCGCATCCGCGTCCCAGGTGAAGCCGTCCGCGGCCGCGTCGACGGGAGACCCGTCCGCGAGCTGCCCGCCGGGAGCGAGGTACCAGGATCGAGCTTCGGTGCCCGGCATCGGGAAGCTCGGGAACGAGTGCTCGAAGCCCGGGTAGGGCCAGCCCGGATTCGACGCGTTGCCGGCGCCGTTGTCGAACAGGACGCGGATGGATGGCTGCGCCTCGAACGCCGCCTTCGCGAGGCCATGCGTCGGCAGCAGCTGGATCGGATCGGGCGGCAGCGTCGCCGGGGGCGGCGCGCCTGGGACGGGGCCGTCGATCCCGAAGATCGCCTGCATGGCCACGGGCCAGCTTGCCTGCACCAGGAGCGCGTTGGCGCTCGGCGGCTGCTGCGCCACGTAGAGGGATAAGAAGTCGTAGAGCTTGTTGTACGTCGCTGGGTCCAGCGAGTCTGTGTGGACGCCGTTTGTGAACGTGAACCACTTCTTGTTGGTTCCCGTCATGTGCCTGGCGAGGGTGGGGCAGTGGCCGCCCGTCTGCTCGTCGGTCCACTGGCAGGCCATGAAGACCGGGACGTTGATCTTGTCGACGAAGGTGGTCGGCGAGAGCGGATCGGCGACCTCTGGGACGTAGTGGTCGTTCTCGCGAATCTTCCCCATCAGGTCCGCGGCCTCGGGGTGCAGCGCCTGGTTGTCCGCGCAGGTGGTCACGCCCTCGGCCTGCTCGTCCTGAATCTGCTGGTGCGCCCACGGCTGCCCGGTGTCGGGCCCCGCCGGCTGAGCCTCGTGCTGGCGCTCGAGGGCCCAGTTGACGGCGAAGCCGGTGTTGAGGATGCCGCCCGGATAGAGAGTGGTCTGGGTCTGGTCGATCACGGAAAGGGGCGCCAGGGCGGCCAGGCTGGGCGGCTGGGTCTGGCCGGTGAAGAGCTGGCTGATGCCGCCGTAGGAGATGCCGAGCATCCCGACCTTGTCGTTGGCCACCCAGGGCTGGCGGGCGACCGTCTCGATCACGTCGTAGCCGTCGAGGCTCTGCAGAGGCTCGAAGAAGTCGAACGCTCCGCCGGAGCAGCCGGTGCCGCGCATGTTGACATCGACGACCGTGAAGCCCATCAGGTTGGCCAGCGGTGCGATTCCGCTCACCGGGCCCTCCGGCCTCGCATAGCCGTAGCCGGAGTACTCGATCAGGGTCGGACCTGGGGAGACGGGAGTCGGCAGGGGCAGACCGGCGAGGAGCTCCGCCACTGCCGGCGGCAGGTCGGCGCCGACGGCATTGAGGGCGTCCGTCGGCGGGTGGACCGAGTAGGCGAGCTTGGTCCCGTCGCGGGTCGTCAGATAGCCGTAGCCATCGGGCGGAATCGTCTGGTTGTAAGCGTCGGTCGAGGGCGGCGCCGACTGCGCGGTGAGGACCGTCAGCGAGTCGGATGTCTCATTGGTGGTGTCGAGGCGCACGTGGTAGCCGTCGCCCGGCTCTATGTTGCGGAACAGAACGCCGCCGAGATCATTGGCGCTCCTGGTGGCGATCACGTGCTCCGCGGGGTCGAGCAGCGACGTGGAGGCGCCGGCCGGCAGCCCTGTCGCATAGACCTGCTCGACGCTCCCGTGCGCCTCGAACGAAGCGGCGGCTGCGCTGCTCGCGAAGACGAGCGCGGCGACGGCTGCGGCAACCAGGCTCCCCAGTTTTCGGTGCATCGCCGGGGAACTCAAGCACAGCGCAACCGCGCGTGTCGCAGTTCCCTATTGCTGCAATGCCCGCCGCATCGAGCGGCGAGCGCGCTCGAACACCTCCGGATCGCGCCAGAGCTGGAAGCCGTAGCTCGCCGCCGCCGCCAGGGCATTGAGTTGGAACGCCACGTCGGCCGGGTCGGTGTCCGCCGGAAGGTCGCCGGCCTCGATCGCGGTGGCCGCCTCGCGCTCGAGCACGCCGAGCCACCTCTCCATCGTCTCGGCGACCGCGTCGCGGAGCGGGCCGGGACGGGCGTCGTACTCGATCGTCGCCGTGGTCAGGAAGCAGCCTCCGGGCATGACCTCGCACTGGTGGTAGTCGAGCCAGCTCTCGCAGAGGGCGAGGAGGCGGGGAAGCCCCGGGGGCTCGCCGGCGACCGGCTCCCAGACCTCCTCCCTGAACTGCCCGACCGCGGCCTCGAGCGTCGCCCGCTGGAGGTCCCGCTTGCTGCCGAAGAGGCTGAAGACACTGCTCTTTCGCATCTCCGCCTCGCCGGCGAGGCCGCCGATCGTGAGGCCCTCGAGACCCTCGACCGAGGCGCGCTCGACCGCCGCCCGCGTGACCGCGGCACGGGTCTCGGCGACCGCTGCCTGTGAGCGCCGGGGCATGCCGCCATGATATACCGTACGGACGTCCGATAAACGAGAGAGCGAGGTTACGGATGAAGGTGCGGTGGCTTGGCTGGGCGGGAGTGGAGATCGAGGCGGAGGGAGAGGCGATCGTGATCGATCCGCTGGCCGATCCCGCGGCGACCTTCGCCGCACTCGGCGAGGAGAGGCTGCGCCACCTGCCCCTGCCCACGGTTGTGGCCGCGGAGACGCAGGGCAGCGCCCTCGCAGGACTGGTCAGCCACCTGCATCGCGACCACACCGACGCAGGCGCGCTGGCCGAGGCGCTCGCCCCCGAGGCCGCCGTGTATGAGCCCCTCTGGCCCGGCGGGGAGGACGCCGAGAACGTCGCCCTCGCCCAGGCGAACGCCGAGCTGCCGCGCGCCGGTCTCGAGCGGCGCCCGGCCCAGGTTTGGGATCAAGCCGAGGTCGGTCCCTTCAAGATCACGGCACTCCCCGCGGTGGACGGGCTCGGCGACCCGCAGGTCTCCTGGCTCGTCGAAGCCGAAGGGCAGCGGGTGCTCCACCTCGGCGACACGATCTTCCACGGTTACTGGTGGCGGATGGCCCGCCGGCATGGGCCCTTCGACGTCGTGCTGGCGCCGATCAACGGCGCGGCGGTCGACTTCCCTCACCTGCAGCCGCCCAGCCCGCTAGCCGCCGCGCTGGAGCCCGAGCAGGCCGCCCTCGCCGGCGAGCTGCTCGGGGCGAGGACCCTGGTCCCGATCCACTACGACGGCTACTCGATCGACCCCTGGTACCGGCCCGTCGAGGACCCCGCTCCTAGGTTCGATGCTGCGGCCGCCGACCGTTCGTATGAGACCCGCGTGCTGGAGCCCGGCGAGAGCTTCGAACCCGCCGTAACGGCACTCGGCACCTGAAGCACCTGCCGTGAAGGACAATTGGGCGTCGAGATGGCGCCCACGGTCGGACAGACGCTGCGCGAGGCCCGCTCCGAACGCGGCGTCGAGCTGAGCGAGGTTGAGCGCGCGACCAAGATCCGGGTCAAGTTCCTGGAGGCGATGGAGGGCGATCGCTGGGAGAAGCTGCCCGCGCCGGTGTACGCGCGCGGCTTCCTGGACATCTACGCGCGGTACCTCGGGCTCGACCAGCGGGCCCTCCTAGACGAGTACTCGAAGGCGGTGGAGGGCGACCGCCACGAGGCGATCCCGGAATCGGTCATCAAGCCGGGCACCCTGCGGCAGAGCCGCCCGGCTCGGCGCGCCCAGTCGATCAATCTGAAGGCGGTCGGCAAGGTGCTTGCGGGCGTGTTCGTGCTGGTCATCGCCGGCCTCGTGATCGTCGGATCGATCGGCGGATCCGACGACGACGGCGGCGATCAGGGCCAGCGGGCGAAGGAAAGCCGTGGCGAGTCCGCCCGGCCGCCTACGTCGCCCACGACGCCCACCACGCCGAGCGGCCAGGTCTCGGTCGAGCTGCGCTCGACGGCCGCGGTCTGGGTCTGCCTGGTGGACGACAGCGGCGACCCGCTCGTCGACAGCGAGACCCTGAGCGCGGACGAGTCGCGCGGGCCGTTCAGTGCCGACGGCTTCGACGTGACCTTCGGAAACGGCTCCGTCGAAATGACGGTGAACGGCGAGCCGACCCAGATCCCGGAGGTCGCCGAGCCGCTCGGCTACCGGATCACCGCGAGCGGGGTCCGCAGACTCGACCCCTCCTCACAGCCGACCTGCGTGTGAGTCGTTTCGTCAGTACCAGCGACCGCGCGCGAAGCCGCCGAACGCGATCAAGCCGATCAGCACGATGATCAGGCCGATCCAGAAGCTCCAGACGATCATCAGGATGATCCCGAGGATGACGAGGATCCCTCCGATCGAGATCCCCCCGATACCGCCACGACGCTCTGGTGTCGCCATTACTCCTCCTTGCAGTAGACGAAACGAGATATGAGTACCCAGCGCCGCCCCCGACAAACCGCCGGCGGTCGCCGATCCATCCGCGGCCCCGAGATTGCCGAGCTGCGGGCGTTCTGCGCCGCGGCGGACCTCGGAACGCTCGGGAAGGCCGCGGTTTCCCTGAAGATCAGCCAGCCGGCACTCTCGAAGCGGCTGCGCTCGCTGGAGGCTGCCGCCGGGACGCGGCTGCTCGAGCGCTCGAGCCGGGGCGTGGCACCGACCGCCGCGGGACGCCGGCTCTACCCGGAGGCTCGCCGCCTGCTCCAGCAGGCGGACGTGGTCGATCAGCTGCTCGAGTCCGCTCCCCGCGAGAAGGCGCCGATCGAGCTGGCGGTGAGCCACACGATCGCCGAGTTCTTCCTGCCGCCCGAGCTGGTCGCCTACCAGGCCGACGGGCGAAGGCCGCCGGTCCAGCTCACGATCGCCAACTCGAGCTCCGTGCGGCGGATGGTCGGGGAGGGGCGGGCGATGATCGGGATCGCGGCGGCCGGACCTCATGACGCGCAGGACGGCGCGGATGAGCTGGAGGAGCTCGAGCTGCTCGATGATGAGGTCGTGGTGGCGGTGCCGCAGGACCACGCCTGGTACCGGCGCAAGGGGATCCCTCAGAAGCTCTTCCTGGCCACGCCGATGGTGATGCGCGATGAGGATGCCCACGTTCGCCGCCGGGTCGAGGCCGAGCTGGCGGAACGCGGGCTCACGGTCGCCGAGCCCCTGATCGAGGCGGCCAGCACGGCGGTGGCGAAGCGTGAGGCGCTGCAACGCTCCGCCCCGGTTCTGCTCTCGGCCCTCTCGCTCGACGAGGCGCGGGACCGCCTGTACCGCCGCCCGGTGGCGGGGCTGAGCTTCCCGCGGCGCTTCGTTGTCATCTGCCGCTCGCTCGCCTCGCTGCCGCGGCAGGACCGCGACTTCGTCGACTTCATCCGGCGGCGTCGCAACCAGGACGGGCGCTGACCAGCCCGGTTGCCCATAACCAGCGGTTATGAGCGCCATAACCGATCGGTCCTACGTATCCGGGCGATCCGCTTGGCCGTTCGAGGGCCCCGACCTACAGTGGACTCAGGTCGGTGCAGTATCGGCCGCGATCTAGGTGAAGTTCCAGCGGCCCCTCATATCCGACCTACACATATAAGTACCTCTCCTCCCTGTAGCACCGTTAGCGCCCCGCCCCGGCGGGGCGCTTCGAGTTTCTAGCCGTGCGCCTTCTCGAGCAACCGCTCGGCGAGGCGGTTCATGCCTCGCTCGCGGGCGGCCTTGGCCGCGGCCGGGTAGTCGGTTCGCTTGTCGCGCGGCCGGCCCACCTTAGCCGTCCGCAGCGTGGCGACGTCCTTGTAGGCGAGCAGCTGGTCGCGATCGCCGATCAGCGCGGTGCGAAGGGCTGGCCGCGGCTCGCGGATCGCCCCTTCGAGGACCCTCTCCAGCGAGCCGTGCTTGCGCAGCAGCTCCACGGCGGTCTTCTCCCCGACGCCCTTCGCGCCTGGGATGCCGTCGGAGGGATCGCCGCGGAGGGCGATCAGGTCCGGGACGAGCTTGGGCGGGATGCCGTAGCGCTCCTTCACCTCGGTCGGACCCATCGGCTGTCCGCCCTGTACGCCGGTGCTCACGTAGAGCACCTTGGTGCTCGTGCTGGCGCACTGGAACATGTCGCGATCTCCGGTCATCAGCAGGCTCCGGCCCCCGGCCTTGGCCTCCTTCACCGCGAGGGTGCCGAGCAGGTCATCGGCCTCGAGCGAGTCACTCGTGGCGATCTTCCAGCCGAAGGCGCCGAAGAAGTCGGCGGAGTCCTCCCACTGGGGCCGCAGCTCGTCGGGGAAGGCCGCCTCGCGGTCGGCGTGATACGCCGGGAAGAGCTCGAGGCGGTAGTGGGCGGCGTCGGGGCCGAAGCAGAGCACCACGGCGCGCGGATCGTGGGTCTCGACCTCCCGCAGGATCAGGTTCGCCGTGCCCAGCAGAGCGTTGACGGGGTTGCCGTCCGGCCCCTTGATCGACTTCGGGAGCGCGTAGAACGCGCGAAAGAGCATCGAGGGCGCATCGACTGCGAGCAGGGGGCGCGGCACGCCCCGGAAGCTAGCGGGACGCGCCGGCCGGCTGGGATGCGCCCGCCGGCTCCACCGGGCGCCCAGGTTTCGCCGGCATCTTCACCGCAGGATTCGCCGCCAGCTTAGCCGCGCGCTTCCCCCAGCGCTCAAACCCCCAGTTCACGAGGTAGATCGCGCCCGCAGCGTAGGCCCAGCCGAGCAGGATGTCGACCAGGTAGTGCTCGCCCAGGTAGATCAGCGAGATCCCCATGCCGATCGGATAGGCGGCGAGCAGCGGCCGCCAACCCCGGTTGACGCGCGGCCAGAGGAAGAGGCAGATCAGCATCGTGTAGGCGGCGTGCAGGGAAGGGACGGCGGCGACATCGTTGGCCCAGGCCGTGCCCTGTTGGAACATCGCTCCCGCCTTAGGCACCGGCAGCTGGTTCACCACGGCGTGGTTGATCCGATAGACGTCCGGCAGGTAATCGTTCTGGCCGGTGAGCCAGGGCGGGGCCGCAGGGAAGAGCACGTAGGTGACTAGGCCCATCGCCGCGAGCACCACGACGCAGGCGGCAAAGCGATGGAACCACTGGTAGCGGTACAGCCAGATCGCCACGCCGACCAGCACCGTCGCGAAGAAATGGGAGAACCAGAATGAGAAGGCCGCGTAGTCCCAGAAGTGCAGGTGCCCGGGCGTGTAGAGGGCGTCCTGAAGGCGGACGGGGGGCACCTGGCCGAGCCCGAGAACCTCATCGGCCTGGATCGGCGGCTCCCAGTGGACCGCGAAGAGATTGCCGTCGGCTATGCCACGCAGTAGGTCGTAGGCGAGCAGGACAACGATGATCGGGAGCCAGTCCTTGATCAGGCGCCGGACGGAGTGCTGCCCGTCGCCGACCGAGAATGCGAGCATCAGTCCGACGATCCAGAGGAGGATCCAATCCTGGGAGTAGGGAAGGCCGACCCGATCGATCGCGACCGCCGTCCCGAGGAGGTAGAGCGCGGGCGCGCCGACCCGCACGATCCAGTGCGAGCGCCAGCTTCGGTTCGCCTTCCCCTCTCGTTCGGTCTGCCGGGGCCCACTCCCCTCGGCAACCGCGGTGCCGCTCATCAGCCAAGACTATGGCGGAGAGTTCACCGCGGTTAACAACTTCTGGGTCAGATGGCCGGGTGTCTAGGCCGGAACGCCGAGAAGCGCCGCCTCGACCTCGCGGAGGCGGTCGACGTCACCGCGAACGCCCGCGACGGCGTCGTTGAAGAGGAACGCCTGGGCGAGTTTGACGATCGCGTAGCCGAGGATCGCCGGCTCGATCGGGGGGTCGTAGGTGCCAGCATCGACCTCCTCGGTGATCTGCTCGGCGATCAGCTCGACGATCCGGGGCTGCACGATCCCGGCTCCGGAGGCGATCAGCCGCAGGGCGGCGTCGCGCTCCTGCTCGACGAAGGAGCGCAGCGCGGGGGCATCCGCGAGGGCACGGTTGAAGCGGTCGAAGGTTTCGAGCAGCCCGGGCCCGCCCTTACCCTCGAGCCCGGCCCGGGCCTCGGCCAGCACCGGCTCGGTGGCGCGGATGACGACCTCGCCGATCAACTTGTCGCGGGAGCCGAACCAGCGGTACACCGTCGCCCGGCCGACGCCGATCTCCGCCGCGATCGCCTGGACATCGATCCGGCGGCCGCGCAGGTAGCGGTAGAGCCCCGCCTCGACCACGTCCTCGCGGCTCGCCGCCGCCGGCCTGCCCCGCTGTCTGGTCGCTCCCCTTTGAGACATACCCAAAGCTATCCCGACCAGAGGGCGCATTGCGGGACGGGCAATAGCCGTCAGGCCCTCAGGGCCCGCTCCAAATCGGCGACCAGGTCCTCGGCAGCCTCGATCCCGCATGAGAGGCGTACCAGGTCCGGCGGGACGGATGCCGCCGAGTCCTCGACCGACTGGTGGGTCATCGCGTGCGGCACCTCGATCAGGGACTCGACACCGCCCAGGGACTCCGCCAGCGTAAAGAGCTCGGTGCCGGCCACGATTCGCGTCGCATCAGGGTGGCGAAAGGAGACCATGCCGCCGAAGCCGGGCCACTTCACCTCCTCCACCGCCGCCACCGAGCGGAGGAACTCGCTCACCGCCCGCCCGTTCTCGGTGTGGCGTGCGACCCGCAGCGCCAGTGTGCGCAGTCCGCGGTGAACGAGGAAGCAGTCGAGCGGTCCGGGCACCGCCCCGACCGAGTTCTGGATGAAGCGGATCCGGTCATGCAGCTCCGCGTCCCGGGCGATCGCGGCGCCGCCGACGACGTCGGAATGCCCGCCCAGGTACTTGGTGGTGGAGTGGACCACCGCGGTCGCCCCGAGCTCGAGCGGCCGCTGCACGATCGGGGTGGCGAAGGTGTTGTCGACCACCACCGCGGCCGATCCCGCTGCCTCGGCGACGGCCGCCAGGTCGACCACGTTGAGCAGGGGATTCGTTGGGCTCTCTACCCAGACCAGGCTCGTGTTCTCCTGCAGCGCAGCGCGCACCTTCTCCGGATCATGCTGGTCGACCAGGTCGTACGTGAGCCCGAACTCGGTGAGCACCTTGTCCACCAGCCGATAGGTGCCGCCGTAGAGGTCGAGCGGCAGGATCAGGTGATCGCCCGCCTCGCAGATCGCCGTGATCACCGCGTGGGTCGCCGCCATGCCGCTGGCGAAGGCGGATCCGAATCCGCCCTCGAGCTCGCCCAGCGCGCGCTCCAGCGCTGCGCGGGTCGGGTTGGCCGACCGCGCGTAGTCGAAGTCCTCGGTGAACTCGCCCGGGACAGGCTGGCGGAAGGTCGAGGTCTGGTGGATCGCGGGGATCACCGAGCCGTAGCTGGGATCGGGATCGAGCCCGGCGTGGACCACCCTGGTGTCGAGCGTCTGCCCCTCGTCCCCGTCAGCCGCGGAGCCGCTCACCTGTTGAGGACCTCGATCAGGTCGAGCGGAGTGAGGATCCCGAGCGGGGTGCCCGCCCGCATCACGATAACCGCCGGTCGGCCCTCCTCAAGCAGCCTGATCGCGTCCTCCGCCGGGTCCTCCGGGGCGAGCTCGGGCAGGGGTGACTCCAGCACCTCGGTCACCTCCTGCTTGAGGATCCCCGGGTGCTCGGCCGAGGCCCAGAGCAGGCCGCGCTCGCTGACGACTCCGACGAAGGCGCTCTCGTCCTCCGCAGAGACCACCGGGACCTGGGAGACGCCGTGCTCTCGCATCAGTTCAAGAGCCCGGCCCACCTCCTCATGGCTCGAGACCGTCAGCAGGTCTCCGTCGCCGCCCTTGGCGTGCAGCAGGTCACCCGCGGTACGTCCCCCGCCAGCCAAGTAGCCGTTCTCGCGCATCCAGTGATCGTTGAAGACCTTCGAGAGGTAGGGCCGGCCTCCATCCGGCAGCAGCGTCACCACCAGCGCCTCGGGATCGTCGAGCTCGCGCGCCACCTGCAGGGCCGCGCAGATCGCCGTGCCGGAGGAGCCACCCGCGAAGAGTCCCTCCCGCGCCACCAGCCGGCGCGCTGCGATGAACGAGTCGCGATCGCTGACCCTGATGTAGCGGTCGATGACCTCCTTGTGGAGGGTGTCCGGCCAGAAGTCCTCGCCGATGCCCTCGACGCGGTAGGGGTGCACCGGCCCGCCGGAGTAGAGCGACCCCTCCGGGTCCGCACCGACCACCTCGATCTGGGGGTTCTGCTCCTTGAGATAGCGCCCTGCGCCGCTGATCGTGCCGCCGGTCCCGACACCGACCACGAGGTTGGTGATCAGCCCATCGGTCTGCCGCCAGATCTCGGGACCGGTGGAGCGGTAGTGAGCCTCGGGGTTCGCCGCGTTGAAGTACTGGTTGGGCTGGAAGGCGCCATCAATCTCCTCGGTGAGGCGATCGGCAACTCGATAGTAGGACTGAGGCGACTCCGGGGGTACGTCGGTTGGGCAGATCACCACCTCCGCGCCGTAGGCGCGAAGCGTGTCGATCTTCTCCCTGCTCATCTTGTCCGGCATCACCGCGATGACCCGGTAGCCGCGCAGCACCGCGACCATCGCAAGCCCGAGGCCGGTGTTCCCGGAGGTCGGCTCAACCAGGGTCCCGCCCGGCTTCAGCGCGCCTGAGCGCTCCGCCGCTTCGATCATGGTCACCGCGGGCCGATCCTTGACGGAGCCGCCCGGGTTGAAGAACTCGACCTTGGCGACGAGGGGCGTCTGGAGCCGGGGCTCGAGGCGGGAGAGGCGCACCAGCGGCGTCTCGCCGATCAAGTGGAGCGCCGAATCCTTGACCTCAGTCTTGTCGAGCCCGGGGCGCGCCCTCGTGGCCACGCTTTGAGGTTACTCCCGCCTTACCAGCGGACGGGCAGCGTCTTCAGCTGGTTGAGGAAGGCGGAGACGGCCGGCTGCGGCTCCCCGGCGAGCTCCATGTTCGGGAAGCGGCGCAGAGTCTCCTCGAAGAGGATCCGCAGTTCGAGCCGCGCGAGTGCGGCGCCGAGGCAGAAGTGCCTTCCGCCCGCGCCGAAGGCCTGGTGCTCGGGATTGCGGTGGACATCGAAGCGCTCCGGGTCGTCGTAGACGTCCTCGTCGCGGTTCGTCGAGACGTACCACATGACCACCTTCTCGCCCTCCTTGACGGGCTGGCCCGCGATCTCGGTGTCGCGTGTGGCGGTGCGCCGGAAGTGGGCGAAGGCCGGGTACATGCGCAGGCATTCCTCGACGGCGCCGGGGATCAGGGACGGGTCGTCCACGAGCATCTTCATCTGGTCGGAGTTCTCGATCAGTGCGCGCATGCCGCTCGTGTAGGTCGCCTTGGTGGAGTCGTTGCCCGCCGCGACCAGCAGGAAGAAGCCCATGACGATCTCGTGCTCCTGGAGCGTCTCGCCGTCGACCTCCGCGTGGACCAGCACGCTGGTCAGGTCGTCGGTGGGGTTCTCCCGCCGCTCCTCGATCATCTTGCGGCAGCGCTCGAAGATCTCGGGGATGTCCTCCTGCAGGATCTGGTCGATGCCGCCGGGGTTGAGGTCGTCGTCGCCCAGGCCCAGCGCCGAGTTCATCAACCGAGCCCAGACGATGTCGTCCTCCTCCGGAATCCCCATGAAGCTGCCGATCACGCGCGCTACCACCGGCTGCGCGACCTCGGTGACGAGGTCGCACTCCCCGCGTGGCGCGACACCGTCCAGGACCTTCTCGACGATCGCCCGGATCCGATCCTCGTGCTCAGCGATCCGCTTCGGGGTGAAGCCGCGCTGAAAGAGCATCTTGAGGCGGTCGTGCTTCGGCGGATCCTGCGCGATGAACATGCTGCGGGTCAGCTCCAGGGGAATCGCGTGCGTGAGCCCGGTGACTCCGCCGAGCTCTGACGAGTAGGTCTCCCAGTCGAGGCTCACCTCGCGGACGTCCGCCGCCTTGGTGACCGACCAGAAGCCCTCCTCGTCCGGGTACTCGGGGATCTCCGACCAGTGGACGGGACAGCGGCCGCGCAGTTCCTTGAAGAGCTCGTGGGGCGGGCCGTTCTCCCAGTTCGGGCGATCGGGGACGTCGATCGCGTCGAGGTCGCTCAGATTGAGACCGTTGGTGCGGGAGGGCGGAGCCGAGGCGGGGGCGGTCTGTCGATCAGGCGTCTTCAGCATGAGCAGACTAACTGGCTGGACAGCCAGTTTCCATTTCTCCCGTCATTTCCCCGTCCAGCGATTCGACATGAGTGCGCGGTCATACCCCCGTCCAGCTGTATTGATCGGTGCGTCGTCACCCAAGCTTTAGCCCTGAATGGTCGTAGCCTCGGCAAGCGAGCCGGCCGGTCCCGCCAACGTCGCGAGCATCGAGGGCAGCGCCTGGCGCAGGTCACGCTGCCAGTACGGCCAGGAATGCGTGCCGGGCCCGTAGTCGTCCCAGACGTGCGGGATGCCGAGGGCTAGTAGGCGCCGGTGGAGTGAGACGCTCATCTCGTGCACCTGCTGTTCCACCGGGTCGAAGGGCGGCGGGCTCGTGTCGAGTGGGCCGGGCTGGCCGTTGCCGGTGTCGATCTGGAGCGTCATTCCGCGCAGGTTCGGTGCCAGGTGCCACGGGTCGTGAGCCCGCCAGTTTGTGTCGTTCAGGATCCGATCGCCGAACTGGTCGCCGGGCAGCCCGCCGTCCGCGAGCGCTTCGAGCGCGATCACGCCGACCACCGGCAGGTTGTGGGTCACATCGACCGCGCCGGAGAAGCTGCCCGCCCAATCGAGAGGTCGGGGTGGCGGCCGGCGTAGCTCAACGCGCCGAAGCCGCCCATCGAGAGGCCCGCGATCGCCCGCCCGTCCCGCGCGGCGATCATCACGACGATCAGCGGCTTGCCGGCGGTGATCGCCTCGGCGTCGCCGGCGTCGGTCCAGGCGCGATAGTCGGCGAAGGCGCCGTGCAGCAAACACACGACCGGGTAGCGGTATTGACTCCCGTCGTAGCCGGCCGGCAGGAGCACGCGGACGTGAGTCGGCGCGCGCAGCGCCGGGGTGGATAGGGTCAGCTCCGTGAGCCGCGGGTCGAGCTGCTGCGAGGAGAGCAACTGGATGTCGTGGTCCGCGGCGCGCGCCGGAGACGCCGCCGACAAGGCGACGATCGCGGCCACCAGGACCGCCGTGAGGGGCCTCCATCTCCTCACAGGCGGGAGCCTATCGTTGCCGACGCCGGCAGGCGTCACATGAGCGCCGAGCCCCCCGTCGACGCGACGGTGGACGAGGCCCGAGGCGAGGCGCCGGGCCGCGGCCGGCTTGAGGGCAGGCGCATCGTGGTCGTCGGCGCCGGCCAGGAGGACCACGGCATCGAGGACCCGCCGATCGGCAACGGCCGGGCGATGTCGATCCTCCTTGGCCGCGAAGGGGCCTCGCTCGCTCTGGCCGACCTCAATGCCGACAGCGCGGAGCAGACGGCTGAGCTGGTGCGGGCCGAGGGCGCCCCGGCGCTGGTGATCGGGGCGGACGCGAGCAGCGAGGAGGCGATGACCGCAGCCTTCGAGAGGACCGCCGCCGAATTCGGCGGGATCGACGGGTTGGTGATGAACGTCGGGATCGGCGCCGGCCTCGGGCTGGCCGGGACGAGCGTCGAGGATTGGGACCGCGTCATGGCGGTCAACGCCCGCTCCCATTTCCTGGGCTGCAAGCTCGCTCTCGAGCGGATGCCCGACGGCGGCTCGGTCCTCCTGGTCGGCTCGGTGGCCTCGCGCGAGGTGATGCCATTCCCGGTCTACGCGGCGTCCAAGGCGGCTCTCGAGGCGCTCTGTCGCCAATCCGCGGTCGAGGGGGCGCCGCGCATCCGGACCAACCTGCTCATCCCGGGCCTCATCGACACCTCGCTCGGTCGGCTCGCCTCCCAGCTCAGTCCGCTGCGCGACAAGGTGTTCATCCCCGCCCGCCGGCAGGGGACCGCGTGGGAGGTCGCCTACGCGGCGCTGTTTCTGCTCTCGGGAGAGTCGAGCTACGTGACCGGGCAGAACCTGATCGTGGACGGCGGCCTCACCGTGGGACCCCGGGCGACACCGTGAGCGACGAACCCCGCATTCCGCCGCTTCCCCCCGACGAGTGGCGGGAGGACATCAAGACGATCCTGGAGGCGACCCCTGCGGGCATCGACCGCCGGCTCGGCGACAACAACATCTTCCCGACCCTCGCCCGGCACCCGGATCTCTTCCGAGCCTGGCTGCGATTCGGCGGCTACCTGCTCACCTCGGGCAAGCTCTCCGGCCACGATCGCGAGCTGCTCATTCTCCGGACCGCCGTCAACTGCGAGTCCTCCTACGAGTGGGGCCAGCACGTGCGGATCTCGCTCGCCGGCGGCATGGACCGCGAGACGATCGACCGGGTGCCCGCCGGGCCGGATGCCGAGGGCTGGAGCCCGCACGACGCTGCCCTCCTTCGCGCTGCGGACGGGCTGCACCAGAGCTCGCGGATCTCAGACGAGACCTGGGAGACCCTCGCCGCGACCTACGACACCGAGCAGCTGATCGAGGCGACGATGGTCGTCGGCCACTACCACATGGTCGCCTTCGCGCTCAACAGCTTCGGGGTCGAGCTCGACGAGGGACTCGAGCCGCTGCCGTAGGCGGTGAGGCACTGCGCCGAGCGCCTCACCGCCACGGACTTTCGATCAGCCGCTAACGGACGAGACCAGGACGTTCGCCGCTCCCTGCATGCCGGCCCGGTTCGGGTGGATCGGTGCGGCCGTGTTGCCCGGCACCAATGGCTCAACCCAGCGCACCGACGAGCTCTTGCAAGCGTCGTGCCCGATGCTCGCGGAGTACCAGCTCACCAGCGTCGCGCCGTTCGCCGCGGCCTGCGTCGCCAGCATCTGATTGAGCTCCTGCTCCTTGGCGCGCAGGTAGGGCGCGTCCGAGAAGGAGATGGGCATCTGCGGCCAGCACCCGTTCCCGGTCTCCGGGAAGATCGCCGGGTAGTTGACCACGAACACCCTCGCCGACGGCGAGCGGGCGCGGATGACCTGCAGGACTGCTGCGACCTTCGGAGCCGTCGCCACGATCCGGTTGTGGATCTGGTCGACGCCGCCGGAGTTGTACTTGTTCCGGCAGGGCGAGCTGAACGGGTTGTAGGTGATGCAGCTCTGCGCGACCTCCGAGAACCCGATGTCGTTGCCCCCGATCGTCAGCGACACCACCCTCGTGTCGGCGGCGAGCGAGTTGAACTGCGGCGGATTCGGCCCGTCCGGGTCCACGTTCTGCGGCTGCGTCATGTGATCGGTCTTGGCGCCGCTGCAGCTCGGGTCCCGCAGGGGCAGTCCGACGCCGCTAGCCGCCAGATGCGGGTAGTTGTGGTCGGACTTCAGGCACCCGAGTGGCAGAGTCGGATTCGGGATGAACGGCCCGGCGACGTAGGAGTCGCCGAGGGACACGTAGTTGTCCGCCCGCGCGGTCGCGGCCGCGGCCCAGGCGGCGATGGTGACCGTGAGCACGGCGAGCAGGGCAAGCCACCTGCGCCGCAGCACGGTCAGCGCACGCACTTCCATTGGCACTCCTCTCTCCTCCAGAGGGAATGGACGGCGCGAACATATCCGGTTTGCTCCGGCGGACGCCGGGCAGCCTTCCTCCCTTGGACTCGCTACAACTCCCGCCGACGTGGACCGAATCCGGATGACAACGCTCGTGGCCGCCCTGTCCGCGGCCGCGCTGCTCGCCGCGCTCGCTGGCTGCGGCTCTGACGAGAGCGGCCAGGACACAAACCCGACGGCGCCGGCGGTCTCGATCCCCTCACCGACCTCACCCATCCCGACGACCACAACGACCCCCACGGCCGGCGGCGGGGAGGACAAGAAGAAGCCGGCCCAGACGACCACCACCACGGGAGGGTCGGCGCCCTGCTCGGTGCCCGATGCCTATCAGGACTTCAAGTTCACCGGCATCGACTGCGCGGCGGCGGTCGCGCTCGCCACGGAGTGGGACCGGAACGCCAAGGACTGCAACACGGTCGACAACCCGAACGTAGACGAGGGCTACAACCGGACCTGCGAGGTCGAGGCCTTCACCTGCACCGCCAAGCGAGACGTCAAATCCGACGCCCGCTTCGTCAACTGCAGTCAGGGCGGCCAGACGGTCCGCTTCACCTGGCTGCCGGCTTAGCTTCGGCTACACATGGTCCTTCAGGCCAAGCGGCTTGCAATCAGATCTCCAGGCGTTGAAGCAGGGGGCTAGTAGCCGGTCGCCGTGTGGACCCGCTTGCGCTCGGATGGGTCGACCCCGCCCTTCCTCTCGAGCGTCTCGCAGGCGCTTGCCATGTCCTCGGCGAGTTTCTCCGCGAGGGAGTGGGTGAGCGTCAGCTTCACCAGAGCCCGCATCAGTTTCTCTTCCTGCGCGTTCGGCGGTAGGTGGTAGGCGGGCACCATCCAGCCTCGCTCGGCCGCGAGCTGGGCGGCGACGTCGAACTCGTCGTAGGCCTGATCGCCGGTGAGCTTGAACGCCACGAGGGGCAGCTGCTCGCCTGAGCCGATGAGCTCGAATGGTCCCAGGCTCTTGATCTGCTCGGCGAGCCGCTCTGTGTTCGCCTGCATCATCTTGATCAGGAACTCGTAGCCCGAACGGCCGAAGCGAATGAAGTTGAAGTACTGAGCCAGGACCATCCCCGAGCCGGTCGAGAAGTTGAGCGTGAACGTCGCGTCCCGCTTGCCCAGGTAGTCCTCGTGGAAGACGAGGTCGTCGGGCAGTGAGTCCCGGCTGCGGAAGACGAGCCACCCGATCCCGGGATAGACGAGGCCGAACTTGTGGCCTCAGGCGTTGATCGAATGGACCTGTTCGAGCCGAAAGTCCCACTCGGAGTCCGGGTAAAGGAAGGGCCAGACGAACCCCCGCTGGCACCGTCGACGTGCAGGGGGATGTCGAGACCCTGCTTCTCCTTCACCTGTAGGAGCAGCTCGTTGATCCCGACGACGTCGTCGGCGTGCCCGGTGAAGGTGGTCCCGAGGACCGCGGCGACTCCGACGGTGTTCTCGTCGATGTGCGGCTCTACGTCCTCAGGCCCGATCACGAGCTTGTCCTCCTGCAACGGCACGATCCGCGGTTCGACGTCGAAGTAACGGCAGAACTTCTCCCAGACCACGTGCACGTCGCCGCCGAAGATCAGGTTCGGCTTGCTCGTGTCCTTCTTCGCCTTCTCCTGGCGGGCGCGCCACTTCCACTTCATCGCCAGTGCGCCGAGCATGATCGCCTCGGAGGAGCCCTGGGTCCGCGCCCCCATCGTCTCCCCAGGGGCGTGGAAGAGGTCAGCGAGCATCCGGATGCAGCGCTGCTCGATCTCGGCGGTCTGCGGGTACTCGGCGTGGTCGATGAAGTTCCGGTGCAGGTTCTGGCCGATCAGCTCCGTGACGTCTTTGCCCATCCACGTGGTGACGAAGGTCGCCAGATTCTTCTCGGGATCGCCATCGATGAAGAGCTCCGCCTCGATGAGGAGCCGGGCGTCGGCCGGGTCCATCGGGCCATCGGGGAGCTTGTGGTCGGGGGCAGGCTCGCCGAGAAATCCGCCACGAGTCAGCGCCTTGAGCGGCTGGGGTGGCCTCTCCGGGTGTTCCAGTTCGTTGCTCATCCTTGAGACGCGTCTCGCGGCGACGCGACTCAATACGGCTAGCCTGCCTGCAGAGGAGGAGTGGAAGAGGAACGCTCTCCGATAGGGCGTGCGGTCGAGTCGGTCGCCCGCGCGGGCGTGCAAGGCGCGCGAGACGTGGCCCGGAGACTCGGCCTCGACCGGGCCGTGGACCGCGGTGTGGACCGCGCGCTCGACAGCGAGACTGCCGCCCGCGCGACCGAGCGCCTGCTGGACAACGAGACGACGAAGCGCGTCTGGGACAAGGTCCTGGAGAGCGACGAGGCGCAGCGGCTCGTCGAGCGAGTCGCGGAGGCGCCCGAGGTGCGGGCCGCGATCGCGAGGCAGGGGATCGGCCTGGTCGAGGACCTGCGGCGGGGCGTCCGTAGCGCCGTTCGGCGCATCGACAGCGCCCTGGAGCGGGTGGCTCGTGCCGTCCTCCGCCGCCCCCAACGCGAGCGTCGCCCGATTTACGCCGGTGCCTTCAGCCGGCTGCTCGCCCTCGCCCTAGACGCGGGGCTCGTCTATGGCTCCCTGCTCCTGGTCACCGCGGCGATCGCGGCATTGATCAATGCGTTCTCGACGGGCGACCAGCGGGCGGACACCCTGGTGCTCGCGTTCGGCTTCTCCGCCTGGACGCTGATCGCGATCACCTACCTGGTGGTCTTCTGGTCCGGTGCCGGGCGAACGCCGGGGATGTCCTTCGTCGCCATTCGGATGCTCTCCGAGGACGCGCAGTCCGTGCGGCCCGGTCAGGCACTCCGCCGTGCCATCTGGCTCGGGATCTCGGCGCTGCCGGTGCTGCTCGGTTTCTGGGGCGTCCTCTTCCAGCGCGAGCGCCGCGGCTGGCCTGACCGGCGCGCCCACACGGTCGTCTGCTACGCCGACCCGGAGCTCGACAAGGACCTGGTCTGAGTCCCTGGTAATCGATCTGTAAGGGCTTGGTGTAACGCTCGCTTCCTCCGAACGACGGATACGAGTCGAGGAAAAGGAGCGAGTGATGACGAGGCTGATCGCGATTGGGGCGGCCGCGGGGGCACTGCTCCTAGCAGGTTGCGGAGGCGACGACGACGACGATTCCGGCGCCGAAGCCGGCGCCGCGGCCGCCACCGAGGCCGCCGCCCCGACCACGACCGCGCCCCCGGCGAGCGCCGAAGCCGGGACCACGATCAAGACCGGGGACTCGCAGTTCGGCGACGTCCTCTTTGACGGCGACGCCCAGGCGATCTACTACTTCGACAAGGAGAGTGGGTCGAAGAGCGAGTGCTATGGGGCCTGCGCCGAGGCCTGGCCGCCAGTGCTGACCGAAGGCGAGCCGCAGGCTCGCACCGGCGTCCAGCAGGGGCTGCTGGGGACCACACACCGCGACGACGGCACAACCCAGGTGACCTACGACGGCCATCCGCTCTACCTCTACGCGCACGAGGGACCGAACCAGGTCACATGCCACGACGTCAGCGAGTTCGGCGGACTGTGGCTGGCTGTGAAGTCCGACGGGGAGCCTGTCCGGGAGAGCTAGCGCGTCCGGGCCGGGGTGCCGGCGGCCGCTCGCACCAAGCCGCTCATCAGCCTCACGGCCTGGGCGTTCCCGAGCCCTTGCTCGCGCACGAGCGACCGCCAGGTCTCGAAGGCGAGCGTGTGACCGACTGCCGCCCGCACCCGCACCCGCGCCTGACCACGCTCCCGCCTGCCCTGCATGAGCACGTCCTTCGCGGCGTCCACGTATCCGTGAAAGGCGCTGAAGTGCCGTCGCACATGCTGATTGGTCACCTCGTCTCGGATCAGATTGGCGATCATCCGCTCGGTTCGGCGATAGAACCCGTAGAGCTCCTCGAGCGCCCGCTCCAGCCGCTCGTCGGGATCCGCGATCGCCGCCCAGCCACTCAGATCCGGCGGCGGATTGGCCGCACTCCAGTGCGCGTTGCAGGCCTCGAACAGGGCCGCCTCGTCCGGGAAGTGGCGATAGAGGGTCGATCGCCGCACGCCGGCGCGATCGGCGACGGCGCTCATCGAGGTGTGGGAGGGACCGACCGAGCCGTGGAGCTCCACGGCGCTCTCGGTGATGCGGCGCCGGGTCTCGGCCTCGAGCTCGGCGCGACGCTTCTTCCGGTATGGGCGCTTTTTGTCGGACATAGCTGTTCAATGAATCTTGACAGATCGCACGGACTTGTGTATGAATTCACGCGACACTACTGTCCACCGAAAGGGAGAAGGAAACATGGAAGTGACGAAGGCGAAGGTGGTTGGGCCCGAGGACGGCAAGCCAGGGTTCCTGGGCAGCATCGGGGTGCGGTTCATGATCGACGGGTCAGAGACCGACGGTGGCTTCTCGCTGGTCGAGCATCCGATGTCGCCGCGGGCGCTGGCGGCCCCGCTGCACGTGCACGAGAGAGAGGACGAGTACACCTACGTCCTCGAGGGGAAGGTCGGCGCACTGCTCGGCGACGAGGTCCTGGTCGCCGAGCCGGGCGACCTGGTCTTCAAGCCCCGTGGCCAGTGGCACACGTTCTGGAACGACGGGGACACGCCGGCCAGGATCCTGGAGATCATCGCCCCCGCCGGGTTCGAGAGGTTCTTCGAGGAGCTCTCCGACATGGGCGGCGCGATCAACGCCGACCCGGATGAGCTGGCCGCCCTGGGTGAGAAATACGGGCACTACTTCAAGCTCGACAGCGTCCCGGAGCTGCTGGAGCGCTTCGACCTGGTCGTCGGCGAGCCGCTCGAGGGAGGATGGACCCCCGCCCGCTCGTAGCCCGGCGCGTCGAGCGCTAGACCGGCTCGTCCAGCAGCTCGCTCGCCTCGGACCACCTGCCCGGCGGGACCCGCAGCGCGATGTCGCCGCGGCCGAACTCGTCGAGTGGGTGGTCCGAGGTGATCACCGCCTCCATGCCCGCGTCCGTGAGTTGCTGGCGCCAGGCGCGGGCCGCTTCCAGGTCCTCGAAGTCACGCACCACGGCCCAGTCGTCGTAGCTCGCATCCCCGACGTGAAGCTCGGCGAGGCCGTCCGGATGGAGCGAGCCCTCGCCGACGCCGAGAAGCTCGCGCAGTTTGTCGCCGAGGCCCATGCACAAAGCCTATGCGGGTATGACGAGTACGAACTGAACGGCGGACGCTAGGCCGCGGCCCTGAGACCGGTGAGCTCCTCGGAGAGCTCGCGCACCCGGCGGCGGGCCTCCGGATCCTCGGCCTGGGGGTGGGGCGCCGACTCGCCGGTGCCGTCGAAGTAGTGGCCGTTCGTTCCCTCGACCTCGGGTGAGGTGATCAGCCGCACGGTCGCCGCTATCCCGTCCTCGAGCGGCGTGACGGGATCGACGCCGGCTTGGCGGACCATGTTGGTCGGCATGTAGGTCCCCGGGTGCAGGCAGTTGGCGGTGACGCCGGAGCCCTCGAGCTCCTCGGCGAGGTCGAAGGTGAACATGACGAGGGCGAGCTTGCTCTGGGAGTAGGCCCGAACGCCGGTGTAGTTCCGCTCCAGCATCACGTCGTCGAAGTCGATCGGTGCCTGGCCGGCCGAGGTCACGTTGACGATCCGTGCCGGTGCCGAGCGCTCGATCAGCGGGAGCAGGCGCCGGGTGAGCAGGAACGGGGCCAGGTAATTGACCTGAAAGGTGAGCTCGTAGCCGTCCTGGCTCTCCGCGCGCGGCCTCGCTGTGCCGATGCCGGCGTTGTTGACGAGGACGTCGATCCGTTCCTCGTTGCTGAGCGAATCCGCGAGCTCCCGCACCTGATCCAGTGAGCCGAGGTCGGCACGGCGCCAGTCGAGCTCGCCCGTCGCACGCGGGCGCAGCTCCTCCAGCAGTGCCTGACCCTTCTGATCGTTGCGGCCGTGCAGGATCAGCCGGGCACCGCTCGGCGCGAGTTGCTCCGCCAGCCCCTTGCCAAGGCCGTCCGTCGCCCCGGTGATCACGATCGTCCGCTCGTCCGCCACGGTCAGCTGCCTTCCCCGGGCACGCGGCGCCTAATCGCTCAGCTCGACGCGCTCTATCACCTGCGGCTCGGCGGGCCGGTCGCCGGGGCCTATCTCGGTGCCCTCGATCGCGTCGACGGCATCCATCCCGCTGGTGACCTCGCCGAAGACGGTGTGCTTGCCATCGAGCCACGGTGCGGCATCGGTGGTGACGATGAAGAACTGCGAGCCGTTCGTGTCCGGGCCGGCGTTCGCCATCGCCAGCGCGCCGCGAACGATCCTGTGGTCGTTGATCTCGTCCTCGAAGGTGTATCCCGGGCCGCCCGTCCCCGTCCCTTCCGGGTCGCCGCCCTGGATCATGAAGTCCTTGATCACGCGGTGGAAGATCAGCCCGTCGTAGAACCCGTCGCCGGCGAGCTTGCGGAAGTTCTCGACCGTCTTCGGCGCGTCGTCATCGAAGAAGCTGATGGTGATCGGCCCCGCGCTGGTGTGGAGGGTGGCCTCGGACACTGACTGTGACCCTAGCTGACCGCGGTGTTCAGCCCGCGCCGACGGTCTCGAGCGGCTTCTCCGGCAGCCACGGCCGGCGCCACCCGCCGTATCCGTGCAGCAGGTTGGAGGCGCCCTCGGGCCCCCACGTGCCGGGCCCGTAGGTCTCGAGCTGGCAGGGGTTGTCGAGCAGCGGCTGGACGATCCGCCAGGTCTCGAGCACGCTGTCCTCACGCGCGAAGCGCTGCTGGTTTCCGGCGAGCGCGTCCGCGAGCAGCCGCTCGTAGGGGCCGGGCTGGTCGCCGAACTGCTGCTTGAAGAGCAGGTCGAGGTGCACCCGGCGCAGCTTGTCCTCGCCGGGTTGCTTGGCCTCGAGGAGGACGCACGCCCCCGGGTCCGGGTCGATCCGCAGGACGATCTCGTCCGTCGCCGGGATCGGTCCCCCGCCGAGCCCGACTTGCGGTGGGCTCTGCAGAACCACTCGCACCTCAGTGACCCGCTCGGCGAGTTGCTTGCCGGCGCGGATGAAGAACGGGACGCCGAACCAGCGCCAGTTCTTGATGTCCAGCCGCAGTCCGACGAAGGTCTCGGTCGTGGAGTTCGGCTCGACGCCGTCGATCTCCCGGTAGCCGTCGTACTGACCGCGCACGTAGCGGTTCGGGTTCGCCTCTGGGATCGCCTTGAACAGGTCGAGCTTGGCATCGCGAATCGCGTCCGGATCGGCCCCGGCCGAGGGCGGCTCCATCGCAACCAGTGCGAGCGTCTGCAGGATGTGGTTCTGCACGACGTCCCGCAGGCACCCCACCGGGTCGTAGAAGCTGCCGCGGTCCTCGACGCCGAAGTCCTCAGCCATCGTGATCTGCACGGACTCCACGTAGCGGCGGTTCCAGATCGGTTCGAACATCGAGTTCGCGAAGCGCAGGTAGGTGATGTCCTGCACCGGTTCCTTGCCGAGGAAGTGATCGATCCGGTAGATCTGGCTCTCGTCCAGGATCTCGTGGATCTGGTCGTTGAGCTCGACGGCCGAGTTGTAGTCGTGGCCGAAGGGCTTCTCGATCACGACCCGGGCGTCCTTCGTCAGCCCGGCGCTGCCGAGGCGCTGGATCACTCCGGCGAAGAGGGAGGGCGGGATCTCCAGATAGAAGACCGGGTGCTTGGCGGTCGAGATCGCCTGCTTCAGCCGTCGGTAGGTATCGAAGTCGTTGTAGTCGCCCTGGACGTAGCTCATGGAGTCGGCGAAGCGCTTGAAGACGTCCTCGTCGATCTCCCCTTCCCCACGCGCCTCGAAGCGGCCCTCGACGGCCTCGCGCGCGCGCTGGCGGAGATCGTCGTCGCTCCAGTCCATCCGCCCGACCCCGATCACGGGCACCTTGAGGGTGCCGTTCTCCGTTAGGTCATAGAGCGCCTTCAGGGTCATCTTCTTGGCGAGATCGCCGGTGATCCCGAAGATGACCAGGGCGTCGCCGTTGGCACCCGGCGGCGGACCTGAGTTCGTCTGCGCCACGAGCGCAACCTAGCGGACGCACAGAGGCCGGATGGGCGATCTGAGCCTTAGGATGGCGCGCGATGGCGCAGCTCGGAATGGTGGGCCTCGGCAGGATGGGATCGAACCTCGTCCGGCGGCTGATGCGCGACGGCCAGGACTGCGTCGTCTACGACGTCAACCCCGACCCGATCAAGCAGCTCGCGGGCGAGGGCGCCACCGGGGCGTCATCGCTGCGGGAGCTGGCCGACAAGCTGAATGCGCCGCGGGCCGTCTGGATCATGGTCCCAGCCGGCGATATCACCGAGTCGACCGTCAAGGAGGTCGCCGCGGTACTGGAGACGGGCGACGCGATTATCGACGGCGGCAACTCCTACTACCGCGACGACATGCGCCGCTCGGAGATGGTCGGCGAGAAGGGGATCGACTACATCGACTGCGGCACGAGTGGCGGCGTCTTCGGTCTCGATCGCGGCTTCTGCCTCATGATCGGCGGACCCGACGACGCGGTGGAGCGCCTCGACCCGATCTTCAAGACGATCGCGCCCGGGGTCGAGTCGGCGGAGCGGACCCCTGGGCGAAGCGGCGATCCCGACACGGCCGAGAACGGCTACCTGCACTGCGGCCCGAGCGGCGCCGGGCACTTCGTGAAGATGGTCCACAACGGGATCGAGTACGGCGTCATGGCCGCCTACGCCGAGGGGCTCAACATCCTCAAGAACGCCAACGCCGGCAAGGTGGAGCGCGAGATGGACGCCGAGACGGCCCC
The DNA here is from genome assembly GCA_035265665.1 of Solirubrobacterales bacterium. Taxonomy (GTDB): domain Bacteria; phylum Actinomycetota; class Thermoleophilia; order Solirubrobacterales; family 70-9; genus DASUPK01. The sequence continues at coordinate 25,073 of DATFOK010000093.1, forward strand.
GCTCGAGCATCCCGAGTACTACCGGTACGACCTCGACCTCCCCGAGATCGCGGAGGTCTGGCGGCGCGGCAGCGTGATCAGCTCTTGGCTGCTCGACCTGGCCGCGGCCTCGCTTCAGCAGTCGGGTGATCTGTCGGATTTCGAGGGCCGGGTCTCCGACTCCGGCGAGGGGCGCTGGACCTCGATCGCCGCGATCGAGGAGGGGGTGCCGGCCGGTGTCCTCACGACCGCCCTGTACGAGCGCTTCGGCTCACGCGACCTGGATGACTTCGCCAACCGGGTGCTCTCGGCGATGCGCTTCCAGTTCGGCGGGCATGAGGAGAAGCCGAAGTAGCGTGGCGGACCACCGGCTCGAGGTCTTGGACGACCCGGAGACCGTCCATCGCCACGGCGCCGAGCTGATCGCCGAGGCCGCGCGGGCGGCGCTCGAGGAACGCGATCGCTGCGCCCTCGCGGTTAGCGGTGGGCACGACCCCTGGCCGATGTTCTCCCAGCTCGAGGACCACCAGCTCGACTGGACCAGGATCGAGGTCTTCCAGGTCGACGAGCGGGTTGCCCCGGCGGGCTCGGACGAGCGCAACCTGACGCATTTGGTGGAGAGCCTCTCCATCGGCGCGCAGGGCAGCATCCGGCCGATGCCGGTGACCGACGACGATCTCGAGGCCGCCGCCGACCGCTACGCGGAGTCCCTTCCCGATGATGCGCTCGACCTCGCGCACATGGGCCTCGGGCCGGACGGCCACTGCGCCTCCCTGGTGCCGGGCGATCCCGTCCTCGACGTGACCGACGAGCGGGTCGCCGTCACCGCCGGCGAGTACCAGGGGGTCCGCCGCATGACGCTGACCTACCCCGAGCTGCACCGGGTGCGCAGCCTGCTCTGGGTCGTCACCGGCGAGGAGAAGAGGGATGCCCTGAAGAAGCTCCTGGCCCGCGACCCCTCGATCCCGGCGGGCCGGGTCGATCCCGGTGGGGATTCGCTGATCCTCGCTGACCGAGCCGCCGCGCCGGACGGCTAGTTCCTCCACCCTTCAACTTTTGGAAAGGAAAGTGCCATGACCGAGATCGTGTTTGCCCTTCCCGTCATGCATGGGAGGGAGGATGTTGATCGGCAAACGAGGGACGAGATGACGGGCGCTCGCCGGGAGGAATATGAGAGCGCGCTGAAAGACGCCGGGATCACGCGCCAAGCCGTCTGGCATCAACAGACCCCGGACGGCGGCAAACTGGCCATCGTCTACATCGAGGCAAACGATCCTGATGCCCACCAGCGCTTTGTCTCGGCAGATACGGACATCAGCCGGTGGTTCGTTGACCACATGCAGGGAGTGCACGGACGTGATGTCTCGCAACCGCCGCTTCCGGTCGAGCAGGTACTCGACTTCCGCGTTGGAGGGGGTTCCGCCTAGTACTCGTCGTGTCGGCGGAGCCAGTGCGGCTCCCCGGGTTTCTCGTTGCGGCCCATCGGCGTGCGGTCGAGCAGGAAGTAGTAAGCCATGGTCGGCTCGAGTCCGCGGGCGGTGGTCACATAGGTCCGGTACACGACGCCATCGTCCCTCGTGTAGGCGCTAAGGCCAGGCACCTCGGTCACGTAGCCCTTTGCGTCCGTTCCGCTCGCCTTCGCCATCTGCTCGACGACCGGGGGAACCTCGCCCTCCAGGAACGGCTTGAGCTGCTCCTCAGTGGAGGTGAAGCCGATGTCCAGGTTGAAATCGGTGCCGCCGGCGGAGACCCAGTCGATATTCCAACCCATCCGCTGCTTATAGGCCTGGAGCCTCTCAAGCGGCGCCCGGGAGACGAGCATCAGCTTGGTGTCCCGGGCCGCGAGGTGTGGGACGTTCGGTGCCAAGGTGTCCGTGATCGAACTGCAGGCGACGCAGCCCGCCTCGTAGGGCGGCCCGAACATGAAGTGGTAGATCAGCAGCTGCGAGCGGCCGTCGAAGAGCTCCGCCAGCGACTTGGTCCCGTCGTCGGTCTCGAACTCGTAGTCCTTCTCGACTCGCACCCAGGGAAGGGCGCGTCGCTTCTCGGCAAGCTCGTCACCGCGCCGAGTGAGTTCCTTCTCCTCCTTGAGCAGCTCCTCGCGCTCCGCCTGCCACTCCTCCTGCGTGCCCATCCTGTGCTCTGGCATCAACCTGTCTCCTCCTGTCGAGTCTCGTATTCGTCGTGGCGTTGCCACCAATCAGCAGGGCCCTTCTCGTTACGGCCGAGTGGCGCGACGTCGAGGAACCCGTAGGTACCCATGAACCGCTCGACGCCGCGGTCATAGGTGGAGTACGTGTGGTGGACGACGCCGCCCTCGAGCGCGAAGACGCTCATCCCTTCTCGCTGCGGTTCGATCCCAACCACTTCACGGAAGTTGTACTCCGCACCGTTCGTCTGCTGCTCCTCGGTGAAGGCCGCGCCGAAGTCGTATCTGAAATCGCTGCCGCCCGATGAGACCCACGGGAACCGCCAGGCCATCCGCTCCTTGTACGGGCGGAGCTCCTCGAGCGGGGCGAGCGACTCGGCCACCAGGGTCACGTCATGGCCGTTGAGGTGGGGGACCGCCGCATCGAAGTGGTCCGCGACGAGGGAGCAGCCGGTGCAACCCGGGTTCTGGTCGTCGACCCGGTACCCGAAGCCGAACATGAAGTGGTAGACGAGCAGCTGCGAGCGGCCGTCGAAGAGCTCGGGAAGCGTCTTCGTCCCCTCGTCGGTCTCGAAGACGTACTCCTTCTCGATCGGAACCCAGGGCAGATCCCCGCGCCGGCGGGTGAGCTCATCGCCTTGGCGCATATACGCCTTCTCGGCATCGAGCAGCTCACGCCGTTCGGTGAGCCATTCGTCTCGTGTCCCTTTGCGGTGGTCCGTCATGGGCAATCCCCTTCGCTGTCTTATCAGGCATCCCTTATATAGTTAGCAAAATGGCTAACGATGCGTTCAAAGCCTTGGCGCACCCGCTGCGCCGGGACATCGTCGAGCGCCTCAGCGGCGGCACCGCGACGGTCGGCGAGGTGACCCGGGACTTCGGCGTCTCGAAGCCGACCATCTCCCGCCATCTGAGGTTGCTCGAGGAGGCCGGCGTGGTCTCGCGGGTTATCGACGGGCGGACCCACCGACTCGCTCTACGGGCCGACACCCTCGCCGAGACTTCCGATTGGATAGACATTCAGCGGGCTCGCTGGGAGCGGCTCTTCGACGTCGTCGGCGAGTATCTCGAGGAGAGGAAGGAGTGAAGGTGGCCGAGGACGCGGCGAGGGTGGTCCGGATCGAGAGGATCTTCAATGCTTCGGCCGAGGACGTCTTCGACGCCTGGACGAGCGAGGAGGTCATCCGGCGCTGGTTCAGGCCTGGCCAGGGGTGGCAGGAGCCGACCGCCGAGGTGGACCTGCGGGTCGGCGGGACCGTTCGGGTCGTTATGCGCTCTCCCGACGGCGACGAAGTCAGCGCCGGCGGGCAGTACGTCGAAATCGATCGGCCGCGCCGCCTGGCGATGACCTGGACGTTCGACGACGACCCGTCGAACGAGCAGCTGATCGAGATCGAGTTCACCGAGCGGGACGGGGCCACCGCCGTGCTCTTCGTCAACAGCAACATCTCCGAGCCGAAGCGTCGGGACGCGCAGTACGAGGGCTGGTCGGCCTGTCTCGACAACATGGAGCGCGTACTAGCGCGCTGACACCAGAGGAGGGCACTGGTTTGGGACGAGCAACTGAACTACGAGTGACCGCCCTCTTCCTGCTGGGGGCTGCGGCCGTCGCCTGGGTGGTGACCGTGGACCGAATGCAGGGCATGGACGCTGGCCCAGGGACGGCCCTCGGCTCCTTCGGCTGGTTCGCCGGGATCTGGGCGGTGATGATGGCGGCGATGATGCTCCCGTCTCTGATCCCGATGGCCGGTGCGTACGCCGGGCAGGCGCGCGGAGGCTCACACGATGTGACGCCGCAGTCGCTGTTGGGGACGACGCTGTTCGCTGTCGGCTACCTCTCCGCCTGGGTGCTCGCCGGCCTCGTCGCCTGGGTCGTGATCGAGGGGGTCCGCGACCTCGACCTCGGCTTCCTGGCCTGGCACGACGGCGGCCGCTATGTCGCGGGGGCCGTGATCGCCGGAGCCGCGCTCTACGAGCTCACGCCGATGAAGCGAAGCTGTCTGCGGCATTGTCGCGATCGCGAGCTACTGGTCGCCGACTGGCGTGAGGGCACCGCCGGCGCGCTGCGCATGGGCCTGGATCAGGGCGCCTACTGCATTGGCTCCTCCTGGGCGCTGATGGCGGCGCTTTTCGCCCTTGGTGTGATGAGCATCACCTGGATGGTCGTGATCGCGGCAGCGATCGCGATCGAGAAGCTGCTCCCCTGGCGCCAGCAGGCGACCTGGGCGACGTGCGTGCTTTTGCTGGCGCTCGCCGTCGGCGTCGCCTTCTTTCCGGGCGAGCTGCCGGGACTGACCGTCCCGACGAGCGCGGAGGCGATGTCGGCGATGGATTCAATGCACATGTCCCCTTGACTTAGAGCGCGCTCTAACTCCTATCTTGGCTGTGTGTCCGCCAGCCTGAGCATCTCCGAGGCGGCCGAGCGATCCGGCTTCAGCGCCCACACGCTGCGCTACTGGGAGCGGGCCGGCCTGCTCGAGCCGGTCAGCCGGAACGGCAGCGGCCACCGCCGCTACGCCGAGGAGGACCTGGAGCGCATCAAGTTCCTGACCAAGCTGCGCGCCACCGGGATGCCGATCCGGCAGGTCAGGCGTTACGCGGAGCTGCTCAAGGCGGGAGACGACACCAACCGGGAGCGCCTGGCGCTCCTCGAGGCTCACCGAAAGGCCGTCCTGGCCCAGCTCGAGGAGACCGCGGGCCACCTCGAGCTGATCGATTGGAAGATCAACCTCTACCGCGAAAGGCTTGGCAAGAAATGAAGAACCGCAGACTCGCTGACCTGAAGGTCTCATCCCTCGGACTCGGCTGCATGGGCATGTCCGCCTTTTACGGCGGCGCCGACGAGGAGGAAGCGATCGCGACCATCCAGCGCGCGCTCGAACTCGACATCAACTTCCTCGACACCGCGCAGCTCTACGGGCCCATGACCAACGAGCAGCTGGTCGGCCGCGCAATCAAGGGCAAGCGCGATCAGTACGTGATCGCCACGAAGTTCGCCCGCAACCTCGACGACGCGAAGCCCGGGGACATGTCCACGGTCGGCCCCGTCGACGGGTCTCCCGCCTACGTCAAGCGGGCACTCGAGGGGTCGCTGCAGCGCCTAGGCGCCGACTACGTCGACCTCTACTACCAGCACCGCGTTGACCCGAACACCGAGATCGAGGAGACCGTGGGAGGGATGGCCGAGCTGGTCGAGGAGGGCAAGGTCCGCCACCTCGGCCTCAGCGAGGCCGCCCCGGACACGATCCGGCGTGCCCACGCCGTCCACCCGATCACCGCGCTGCAGACCGAGTACTCGCTCTGGACGCGCGACGTCGAGGCCGAGATCCTGCCGCTCTGCCGCGAGCTCGGGATCGGTTTCGTCCCCTACTCACCCCTCGGCCGCGGCTTCCTGGCGCACCGCTTCTCCTCGCCCGACGAGATCGATGAGGGCGACTTCCGGCGCAGCAACCCGCGCTTCCAAGGTGTCAACTGGGAGGCGAACCAGCGGATCGTCGGCAAGGTCGAGGAGATCGCCGAGGAGAAGGGGATCACCCCAGCTCAGTTGGCGCTCGCGTGGGTGCTCGCCCAGGGCGACGACATCGTGCCGATCCCCGGCACCAAGCGGCGCAAGTACCTGGAGGACAATGCCGCGGCGGCCGACGTGGAGCTCACCGACGAGGACCTGGCGCGGATCGAGCAGGAGCTGCCCGAGGTCTCGGGCGAGCGGTATGACGAGGTCGGCATGGCGACGGTGAACCTCTGATGGCCGTCACGACCGGAGGCCGGATCAGGACGCCGTTCGGCGCCGACTCGACGGCCGCCGAGGTGGTCGAGGGCATCGCCCTCACCGGGAAGCGAGCGATCGTCACGGGCGCAGGCTCCGGGATCGGCGTCGAGACCGCCCGCGCGCTCGCGGGAGCCGGGGCCGAGGTCACGATGGCGGTCCGCAAGACGGCGGACGGGGAGGAGGTGGCGGCGGACATCCGCTCGAGCACCGGCAACGACCAGGTGATGGTCGAGCCGCTGGAGCTGACCGACCGCGCCAGCATCGACGCGCTGGCGATCCGCTGGGAGGGGCCGCTGGACATCCTCGTCAACAACGCCGGCGTGATGGCGATCCAGAAGCTGACCCGGACCGACCGCGGCTACGAGATGCAGTTCGCCACCAATCACCTCGGGCACTTTGCGCTCGCGCTCGGCCTGCACGACGCCCTGGCGGCGGCCGACGGCGCCCGCATCGTCTCGGTCAGCTCCAGCGGCCATCTGCGCTCCCCGGTGGTCTTCGACGACCTGCACTACGACTTCCGCGAGTACGATCCGTTCGGCGCCTACGGGCAGTCGAAGACGGCGAACGTGCTCTTCGCGGTCGAGGCGACGCGACGCTGGGCGGACGACGGCATCACGGCCAATTCGCTGATGCCGGGTGGGATCGCGACCAACCTCCAGCGCCACGTGGGCGGGGAGGAGTACATGAAGAACGCGGCGAAGCGATTCAGAAGCGCAGGGGTGAGGTTCAAGACAGCCGAGCAGGGCGCGGCCACCTCGGTCCTGCTCGCGAGCCGGCCCGAGCTGGACGGCGTCGGCGGCCGCTATTTCGAGGACTGCAACGAGGCCCCCCTGATCCACAGCCGCAACGAGGCCGGAGGCATCGCGGGAGTTGCCGGGTATGCCCTCGATCCGGGCAACGCCTGGCGGCTCTGGGAGGTCTCGCTCGAGCTGATCGCGTAGTCAGGCGCTCCGTGCCGGGGCATCGGCGAGCCAGCGCGCTATGCGCTCCCGGCTCATCAGGTCTGACGGCTCGAGCCGGCGGCTGAGTATGTCGCGCAGGTCCTGGCCGGCGTCCGGCTCGGATGCCCAGGCCGTGAACAGGGGACCGGCCCTCTCGGGGCGCGGGAAGCGCCCCCAGGCGAAGGACCAGTCGTAGTGCTCAGCCGCGCGGGCGTCGCGCCAGGCCTCATATCCGTCCAGTGACGCGTCGGCGCCGGAGAGCCGCTCGGCGATGTAGAGCGCCTGCTCCACTGCGTCGTTGATTCCCTGCGCGGTGGACGGGTGCTTGAAGTGACAGGCGTCGCCGAGCAGCGCCCAGCCCGGACCCGCCGGCTTGCGGAAGAAACCGCGCATCAGCGACTCCGGCGCGACGGTTATGTCGGTGACCAGCTCGGCCCGCTCCAGGATCTCGGGCTCGATCAGCTCGGGCTCGCGACCGAGCGTCTCGAGGTACTTGCGCCGCCGCTCCTCCCTCGTGCCCCTGGTCAGGTCCGGCGGGCCCGCGGCGATCAGGATGTGGAGACCGTCCTCGATCGCCCAGCGATTGCCGAGCGCATCCTCCCTGGCCAGCAGCGTCATGTAGCCGTTGTCGGGAATGCCCTTCCAGTAGCCGAACAGAAAGGCGATCTCGCCCCGCTGTGGCCGCTCCTTCCGCAGGCCGAGCCTTCCGGCGACGGTGGAGCCGCGGCCGTCGGCCCCGAAGACCCACTTCGCCTTCACCCGGTCGCCGTTTTCGAGCACGACTCCGGCGACCGGATCGTTCTCGGTGCCCGCTCCGATCAGGTCGACGACGCGCTCGCCGAAGCGACCCTGCGCCCCGGCATCGAGGGCGGCGTCCACGATGGCCTTGTCGAGCAGCGAACGGCGTGGACCGATGCACTTGTCGAACCCCTCGATCGGCGTGAAGCCCCCCGCGATCTCGTGGCCGAGCCCGAGCACCCGGTAATCGACGCCGGGCACTTCATGCCGGGCCCGGAGGCGGTCGAGCACCCCGAGCTGGGCGAAGCGCGCCACCGTGTTCGGGTAGACGAAGTGGGTCGAGACCGTCTCGCTCGGAAAGGTGTCCCGATCGACGACTAGGACATCCCAGCCGCGCTCGGCGAGAGCTATTGCGAGGGTAGAGCCGGCGCAGCGGGCGCCCACGATGACCGCGTCCTTCTCCTCCATCTGAGAGGAACGAGCGTACTTCGGTTCAGCGCGGCCGTGGTGTGAGCCGCATCAGCCGGCCTCGAGGGCTGCCCTGGCCTCGTCGCGGTCTCGATAGACGCCGTAGTGGACGACGAGCCCGTCACGGAAGGTCCACAGGTGCGCGCCGCGGCTCTCGATCTGGGCGCCGCTGCCCTTCCCCCTGCCGATCCACGTGATCAGCACGAGGACGCGGTCCCCGGCCTCGACGAACTCCTCCGCCTCGATCGTGATGGGGCGCTCCCAGGCGCTGAGCCATTCGCGCATCGCATCGACGAAGCCCTCATAGCTGTCGGCCCGCATCGGTTCACCCATCCCGAAGGTCTCCATCTTCATCTTGGGATCGAAGATGTCGCTGCTCCCCGAGTAGTCACCATGGGCCCACGCCTCGTAGAGGGCCTTGAGCTTCTCGAGCGGCTCAGGCACGCTCGACCGAGTCGCCGCGCCCGATCAGCACCTCGCTGACCATCTCGGCGGGGAAGAGCCCGTGGTCGACGATGCCTGGGATCGCGGCCAGCCGTGCCGCGAGCTCAGCGGGGTCGCCGATGTCTCCCACATAGTCCGCGATCACACCGGCGTCGGGGCTGCTGGGGGTCTTGGGGCGCTGCGTCACCGGGCCCAGGTTCTCCGAGATCCGCGTCAAGGTCGAGGCCAGCCCGAACTGGAAGAGCTCCAGGGGGATCGGCGCGGTGATCCGGTCGACCGTCTTCGACGAGTCCGCGATGACCACGAAGCGCTCGGCGGTGGCCGCGACGATCTTTTCCCGCGTGTGCGCGCCGCCCCCGCCCTTGACCAGCCAGCGATCGGGGGCGATCTGGTCGGCCCCGTCGATCGCGATGTCGATGTGATCGAGCCAGTCGAACTCCTCCATCGGAAGGCCGAGCTCGCGGGCCCGCTGTTCGGTGGCGTCAGAGGTCGCGACGCAGCGCAGGTCGCTCAAACCGCGAGCTGCGATCGCCGGCAAGAGATGGGCGACCGTGGAGCCAGTCCCGAGGCCGACGGTCATGCCGTCCTCCACCAGCCCGGCCGCGGCGTCGGCGGCGAGCTTCTTCTCCGAATCGAGGTTCATCGTGGCCACGGGAGGGAAATCTATGTCCCTGGAGCGCAGGACCGGCCTGACGAAGTCGAGAGCGTAGGATCGAGCTAGATGGCAGTCGCAGCGGAACGTCGCACCGACATCGACCAGCTCTGCATCAACACGATCCGGACGCTGTCGATCGACGCGATCCAGAAGGCGAATTCGGGCCATCCCGGCACGCCGATGGCGCTCGCGCCCCTCGCCTACGTCCTCTGGCAGCGTTTCCTGCGCTTCGACCCGCAGCAGCCGATCTGGCCGAACCGCGACCGCTTCGTGCTCTCCAACGGGCACGCGTCGATGCTGCTCTACTCGCTGCTGCACCTGACCGGCGTGCGCGCCGTCGATCCCGACTACGAGGTGGTCGGCGAGCCGTCGGTGAGCCTCGAGGACATCAAACGGTTCCGCCAGCTCGACTCCAAATGCCCGGGCCACCCCGAGTACCGCTGGACCTCCGGCGTGGAGACGACCACCGGTCCGCTGGGGCAGGGCATCGCGACCAGCATCGGCATGGCCGTCGCGTCGAAGTGGCTCGGCGCCCGCTACAACCAACCGGGCTTCGAGATGTTCGACTTCGACGTCTACGCCTTCTGCGGCGACGGCGACTTCGAGGAGGGGGTCTCAAACGAGGCGGCCTCGATGGCCGGCCACCAGCGGCTCAACAACCTCTGCTGGGTCTACGACAACAACCACATCTCGATCGACGGGCCGACCGAGATCACCTACGAGGACGACGTCGCGGCCCGATTCGCCGGCTACGGCTGGAACGTGACGCGCGTCGGCGACGCGAACGACCTCGACCTGCTGACCCGCGGCTTTCAGGCCTTCAAGAACGAGCCGGAGCGGCCCACGCTGATCATCCTCGACAGCCACATCGGCTGGGGCTCGCCCCACAAGGTGGACACGGCGGAGGTCCACGGCGAGCCGCTCGGCGAGGAGGAGGTGCGCGAGACCAAGCGCGCCTACGGCTGGCCCGAGGACGCGGAGTTCCTCGTCCCCGACGGGGTCCGCGAGCACTTCGCCGACGGGATTGGCCTGCGAGGGCGCGAGCTCCGCGAGGCGTGGGAGCAGCTTTTCGACGGCTATCACCGCGAGAAGGAGACCCTCGCCCACGAGATCGAGGCGATGCAGCGCCGCGAGCTGCCCGAGGGCTGGGACGGCGCCATCCCCAGCTTCGAGCCGGACGAGGGAGGGATCGCGACCAGGAAGGCCTCCAACCAGGTCGAGAACGCCGTCGCCGGCCGGATCCCGTGGTTGCTGGCGGGGTCCGCTGACCTCACGAGCTCGACGTCGGTGGGCCTCAAGGACGTGGAGGGAGCCGAGGCCTTCGAGCCCGAGAACCGCTCGGGTCGCCAGCTGCATCTCGGAATCCGCGAGCATGGCTCGGCGGCGCTCTCGAACGGGCTCTCGCTGTCGAAGCTGCGTCCCCTCTGGTCCACCTACCTGACCTTCTCCGACTATGCCAAGCCGGCGATACGGCTCTCAGCACTGATGGAGCTGCCGGTGATCCACCTGTTCACCCACGACTCGATCGGGCTCGGTGAGGACGGGCCGACGCACCAGCCGGTCGAGCATCTGACCGGCTTGCGCGCGATTCCCGGCCTCGACGTGATCCGCCCGGCCGACGCGAACGAGGTCTCCGAGGCCTGGCGGGCGGCGCTCGACCGCCATCACCAGCCGGTCGCGCTGGTGCTGACCCGTCAGGACGTGCCGGTCATCGACCGCTCGCGCTACGCCTCGGCGGAGGGCCTGCGGCGGGGCGGCTACGTGCTCGCCGACCCCGACGGCGGCGATCCCGAGCTGATCCTGATCGCGACGGGGAGCGAGGTCCCGCTGGCCGTCGCCGCGCACGAGAAGCTGATCTCCGACGGTGTCCGCTCGCGGGTTGTGAGCCTGCCCTGCTGGGAGCTCTTCGACCGCCAGGACCAGTCCTACCGCGACGAGGTGCTGCCGCCGCGGATCACCGCGCGGGTCTCGATCGAGGAGGCATCTACCCTGGGTTGGGAGAGATTCGTCGGCCCGGAGGGAGCATCGATCGGAATGCACACCTTCGGTTCCTCCGCACCCCTGAAGGACGTACAGAGCAAGTTCGGCTTCACTCCCGACAAAGTGGCCGAGACAGCCAAGGAGGTACTTGGACGATGAAGCCCACCCAGCAACTGCACGAGCTCGGCCAGAGCCTCTGGCTCGACAACATCACCCGCACGATGCTCGACGACGGGACGGAGCAGCGCTACATCGACGAGTTGTCCGTCACCGGGCAGACCTCCAACCCGACGATCTTTGATAAGGCGATCTCCAGCGGTGACGCCTATGACCAGCAGATCGCCGAGCTTCGCGAGAAGGGCCTCGACGGCGAGGAACTCTTCTTCGAGCTCGCCCTTGCCGACGTCATGCGGGCGGCCAGGATGTTCGCTGAGATCCACAAGGACACCGACCGGATGGATGGCTGGGTCTCCCTCGAGGTCTCGCCGCTGCTCGCCTACGACACCCAGGCGACCATCCGGCAGGCCACCGACCTGTATGGGCGGGCGGAGGCGAACAACTTCATCAAGATCCCTGGGACGCCCGAGGGCCTGCCCGCGATCGAGGAGTCGATCTACGCGGGCGTGCCCATCAACGTCACGCTGCTGATGTCGACCGACCAGACGATGGCGGCGGCCGAGGCCTACATGAAGGGGATCGAGCGGCGGATCGAGGACGACCTCGATCCCGACGTCCCTTCGGTTCTCTCGCTCTTCATCAGCCGCTGGGACGTCGCGGTGCACGACCAGGTCCCCGACGAGCTGAAGAACACGCTCGGGATCGCGGTCGGCAAGGCGACCTATGCGGCCTGGCGCGAGATGCTCGAGTCCGAGCGGTGGCGGGGATTGGTCGATCAAGGCGCGCGGCTGCAGCGGCTGCTCTTCGCCAGCACCGGGACCAAGGACCCGGAGGCCTCGGACACGCTCTACATCGAGGGCTTTGCTGCGCCGGACACGATCAACACCATGCCTGACAAGACCCTGAAGGCCTTCGCGGACCACGGCAAGGTCGGCGAGCCCCTGCCCGCCGACGGCGGCGACGCCGAGGAGGTCTTCCAGGCGCACCGGGACCAGGGCATCGACACCGACGCGCTCGCGTTGAAGCTCCAGAAGGACGGCGCAGAGGCGTTCTCCAAGTCCTGGAACGAGCTGCTCGAGACGATCAAGAGCGAGTCCGCGCGCCTGGCCGCCTAGACCGTCCTGCCTAAGGCCGCTCCTGACGGCCAAAGTCAGGACAGTCCGGCGAAGAAGAAGCGGTAGTCGGAGCGGACACTCGCGCGTAGTTAGGCTGCGGCGGGTGAGTCCGGAACCGCAGCTTCGCAAGCGTCCTGCCTGGAAGGCCCTCGAGGACCACTACGGCGAGATCCGGGATCGGCATCTCCGGGAGCTGTTCGCCGAGGACCCGGATCGTGGCGAGCGGCTCGTCGCCGAGGGCGCCGGCCTCTTCCTCGACTACTCCAAGAATCGCGTCACGGACGAGACCCTGCGGTTGCTCAGGCAGCTCGCGGATGAGCAGGCGGTCGCCGAGCGGCGGGACGCGATGTTCCGCGGCGAGCACATCAACTTCTCCGAGGATCGGGCGGTGCTGCACGTGGCGCTGCGGATGCCGAGGGAGCGCTCGTTGATCGTCGACGGGGAGGACGTGGTCAAGCAGGTGCACGAGGTGCTCGACTGGATGTCGTCGTTCTCCGAGCGGGTTCGCTCCGGCGAGTGGAAGGGGCACACCGGCAAGCCGATCCGCAACGTGATCAATATCGGCATCGGCGGATCGGACCTCGGGCCGGTGATGGCGTATGAGGCGCTCCGCCACTACTCGCGCCGCGAGATGACCTTCCGGTTCGTCTCCAACGTCGACGGCACCGACTTCGCCGAGAAGACCAGGGATCTCGATCCGGAGGAGACCCTCTTCATCGTCTCGTCGAAGACCTTCACGACGCTGGAGACGATGACCAACGCCCACACCGCGAGGGAGTGGGCGCTCGACAAGTTGGGCTCCGATGAGGCGATCGCCAAGCAGTTCGTCGCCGTCTCCACCAACGCCGAGGGCGTCGCCGAGTTCGGCATCGACACCGACAACATGTTCGGCTTCTGGGACTGGGTCGGCGGGCGCTACTCGATGGACTCCGCGATCGGCCTCTCGACCATTCTGGCGATCGGCCCCGAGGCGTTCCGCGACATGCTCGCCGGCTTCCACGCCGTCGACGAGGACTTCGCCGAGAAGGCGATCGGAGAGAGCCTGCCCTCGATCCTGGGCCTGCTGGCGATCTGGTACGCGAACTTCTTCGGGGCCCAGACGGCCGCGGTGCTCCCGTACGACCAGTATCTGCACCGCTTCCCGGCCTACCTCCAGCAGCTCACCATGGAGTCGAACGGCAAGCACGTCACCCTCGACGGGGCGCGCGTCGACTACGACACCGGCGCGATCTACTGGGGCGAGCCGGGGACCAACGGGCAGCACTCCTTCTACCAGCTGATCCACCAGGGGACGCGGCTGATCCCCTGCGACTTCATCGGCTTCCTCCACACCCTCAACCCACTGGGCGAGCATCACGATCTGCTCATGTCGAACGTCTTCGCCCAGCCCAAGGCGCTCGCCTTCGGCAAGACGCCGGAGCAGGTGCGCGAGGAGGGGACGGCCGAGGAGATCGTGCCGCACCGGGTAATGGAGGGGAACCGGCCCTCGAACGTGATCCTGGCCGAGCGGCTCACTCCCCACACACTCGGCTCGCTGATCGCTCTCTACGAGCATTCGGTGTTCACCCAGGGCGCGATCTGGGGGATCGACTCCTTCGATCAGTGGGGAGTCGAGCTCGGCAAGGTGCTCGCGAAGAAGATCATCCCCCAGCTGCAGGCGCCCGAGGAGCCTGACCTCGGCCACGACTCATCGACCAACAACCTCATCCGGCGCTACCGCGCGGGCGGCAGCGGCAGGTGAGCGCGATGACTTTGGAGCAATACGAGCGGGTGCTGGAGGTGGCGGAGCAGCGCGCCCGCCGTTACCTCGCCGAGGTTGAGGACCGGCCGGTGCGCGAGCAGGCGGCCGTGAAGGAATTGCGCGCCCATCTCGACCGCGAGCTCCCCGAGGAGGGGGAGGATCCGGCCACGGTCGTCGAGGAACTGGCGGAAGCCGCCGAGCCCGGTCTGATCGCCCTCGGCAGCCCGCGCTACTTCGGCTTCGTGATCGGTGGGACCCTTCCCGCCGCGCTCGGCGCCGAATGGCTGACGACGGCCTGGGACCAGATCGCAAGCCTCTACGTCTGTGGTCCCTCGGCCTCGGTCGCGGAGGAGATCTCCGGCCGCTGGGTGCTGGAGGTCCTCGGTCTGCCCACGGACGCGGGTTACGGGCTCACCACGGGCGGCACGATGGCGAACTTCTCGGGAATCGCAGCCGGCCGGCGGGCCGTCCTCGCGCGGCGGGACTGGGACGTCGAGGCGAAGGGCCTGAATGGCGCGCCGCCGGTGCGCGTGCTCGTCGGCGAGCACGCCCACGCGACCATCTTCGTGGCGCTCCGCCTCCTCGGGCTGGGGGATGAGAACGCGATCCGCGTGCGGGCGGACGATGCGGGCCGGATGGACCCCGATGCTCTCGCCGCAGAGCTCGAGCGGGGGGAGGGCCCGGCGATCGTCTGCTCGCAGGCGGGCGAGGTGAACACGGGTTGCTTCGACCCGTTCCCCGCCCTCGCCGAGATCTGCAAGCAGAACGACGCCTGGCTCCACGTGGACGGCGCGGTTGGCCTCTGGGCGGCCGCCAGCCACGAGTTCGACTCGCTGACGGAAGGGCTCGAGCGGGCCGACTCCTGGTCGACCGACGCACACAAGTGGCTCAACGTCCCCTACGACTGCGGCTTCATCGCCGTCAAGGATGCCGAACATCTCCGCGGCGCCATGGGGATCGCCGCCCCTTATCTGACGGCGGCGCCGGACGCCCGCGACTCCTACCAGTATGTGCCCGAGTCCTCGCGTCGGGCGCGCGGCTTTCCGCTCTACGCGGCGCTGCGGTCCCTGGGGCGCAAGGGGGTGGCCGACCTCATCGAGCGGACCTCGGCGCACGCCCGGTTGATGGCCGAGGAGCTCGGTGCCGACCCGGCGCTCGAGGTGCTCAACGAGGTCGTGATCAACCAGGTGCTCGTCGGGGCGGTTGGAGACGATTCCGGGGAGCTGACCGCGGACGCGGTCGAGCGGATTCAGCAGGACGGGACCTGCTGGCTGGCGGGAACTCGCTGGCGCGGGCGGCCGGCGATCCGGATCTCCGTCTGCAACTGGCAGACGAGCGAGGACGACATCCGCCGCTCGGCCGTGGCGATCCGCGAGGCGGTGCTCGAGGCCTCGGCGGCGTGACGGCCGAGGATGGGACGCAGGCGGTCCTCTTCGACATCGACGGCACGCTGATCTCCACGGGTGGGGCCAGCGACCGGGCCTGGAAGCGTGCGTTCAAGGAGTTGCACGCGGTGGACGTCGACGTCCCGGCCGTCACCGGCAAGGGAGTGCCGGACCCGCAGGTGGGGCGGGTGGTCTTCGAGGAGGCGATCGGTCGCGAGCCCACCGAGGAGGAGGCCGATGCCCTGATGCGCCGCCGCCTCGACTACCTGCCGGAGGAGGTGGAGAACTCGCCGGGCTTCGTAGTCAAGGACGGAGTCGTCGAGCTGCTCGACCGGCTGATCGATGACGGGATCCTGCTCGGCCTGGCGACCGGCAACGTCGAGGAGGCCGCCCACATCAAGCTGCAGCGCGCCAACCTCAACCGTTACTTCTCCTTCGGCGGCTACGGGTCGGACTCGCCCGACCGGACCGAGCTCACCAAGAAGGCGCTGGAGCGCGGCGAGGTCGTCTCGGGCGGCACGCTAGATCGGGAGCGCTGCTTCTCATGCGGCGACACCCCGCGAGACGTCGAGGCCGGTCACGGCGCCGGCATTCGCGTGGTCGGCGTCGCGAGTGGCGAGTACACGACCGAGGAACTGATCGAGGCCGGGGCCGACGCGGTGGTCCATTCGCTCGTAGAAGGCCTTCCGCTGCTCTAACCGCTGGGCCTCGCGCCGGCGACCGAGGTGGACGATCCGGCACATGATCAGCCGCTGTTGGCACGCGCGCCCGGCACGGTCTCGATGTCGTACTCGATGGGTTGCACCAGCCGCCACTCGTTGCCGAACGGGTCACGGAAGCCGGCGTCGATGCCATAGAAGCGCTCGTCGGGCTCCTGAGTGAACTCGACGCCGCGTTCCTGGAGTTCCTTGGATGTCTTGCGGCAGTCCGCGGTTCGAAAGATGCCCGGCCCCATCGCGCCCTGGTTCACAAGAGCCATCACTCGCTTCGCGGTGTCGGCGTCGATCGCTGGGGGGGTCGCGGCGCTCAGGATGACGTTGACGTCGGGCTGACCGGAGGGCCCCACCGTTAGCCAGCGGTATCCGCCGAACTCCTCGAGCTTCGCGTCCTCGCGGACCTCGAAGCCGAGCTTTTCCGTGTAGAAGGCCTTGGCCTCCTCTTGGTCGTCCACCCACACGTTGACGTGGGAGATCGCGTCGATCACCTGCGCTCCTTTCCTCGATCTGCCGGACGAGGCCGACCTTAGCCAGCCGACCCGGTCCCGTCTTCTCGAAACGCGCCAACTGGGGCACGTCTCGCCCAGGCCATCGCGAAGCAGAGCGGGATCCGGTCAGCCTCCGACGGGCCGCCATACGCCTTGCGAAACGTCGTCGGCGAGACACCGATATGTCGGGTGAAGGTCGTCGTGAACGAGCCGACGCTGGTGAAGCCCACCTCGAGGCAGATCTCCGCGACGGGCATCTCGGTGGTCCGCAGAAGATGCCGGGCGCGCTCGAGCCGGCGGCTGAGGAGATACTGATGGGGCGTCTCGCCGAACACCTGCCGGAAGCTGCGGCTGAAGTGACGCGGCGAGACGTGCGCCTCCCGGGCCAGCCTGCGCAGATCGAGTGGCTCTTCGTAGCGGCTGTCGACCAGGTCGCGGGCGCGGAGGAGATGTCGTTCCAGTCCAGCAGCTGGCATGTCTAATCGACCAGCCTCCGGCTCACCGCCCAGCGGCTGAGCTCGTGGCGGTTGGAGAGCTGCAGCTTGCGCAGCACCGAGCTGACGTGGGCCTCGACGGTCTTCACCGAGATGCTGAGGCGCAGGCCGATCTCCTTGTAGAGATAGCCGCGGGCGATGTAGCGGAGCACCTCGCGCTCGCGGGCGGTGAGCTGGTCGAGCTCCGGGTCCACCTCCTCGGCGGGCAGGTCGCCCGCGAAGGCGTCCAGCACAAAGCCCGCCAGCCGGGGTGAGAAGACCGCGTCGCCGTCCCGGACCCGGCGCACAGCGTCCGCCAGCTCGTCGCCGGTGATCGTCTTGGTGACGTAGCCGCGGGCGCCCGCCCGGACGATCGCGATCACGTCCTCCGGGTCATCCGAGACCGAGAGCGCGAGGAAGCGCTGCTGGGGGCGGATCTTGGAGACCTGCTCGATCACCTCGACGCCACCCCCGCCCGGCATATGGACGTCGAGCAGCACGACCTCGGGCTCGAGCTCGGCGATCGCGCGGACCGCGTCCTCGACGGACTCGGCCTCGCCGAGCACCTCGACCATCCCGTCGAGCTCGGCCTTGACGCCGGTCCGGAAGATGCGGTGGTCGTCGACGATCACCACCGAGGGCGTCGGGCTCATCGTCCGTTCCTCTCGAGGCTGAGCTCGACCTCGGTGCCCTCGCCGGGGGCGCTGCGGATCTCCACCCGGCCGCCGTGCCTTTTCATGCGACCGATTATCGACTCGCGCACGCCGCGCCTGTCGTCCGGGATCGCGTCCGGGTCGAAGCCCGGCCCGCGGTCGTCGATGAAGACACGCGCGCTCCCGTTCTCGATCTCCGCGTACAAATGCACCGGCCCGGCCTCCGACGCGAACTTGGCCGCGTTCGTCAACGCCTCCCGTGCCGCCGCCACGAGAGCCACCGTCCGATCGTCGAGCGGGGCGTCGCCGACAACGATGGCGTCCACGGGCGCCCCGTGAGCCTCCTCGACGTCCTCGGCCGCGGCCCGCAGCGCGTCCGCCAACCGCTCCGCCGGGCGGGGCGCCTCCCCTCCGGCAAGCCAGGAGCGGAGCTCGCGCTCCTGGCGGCGAGCGAGCTTCGCGACCTCGTCCCGGTCACCGGCGCGCTTCTGCATCAGTGCAAGCGTCTGGAGGACGGAGTCATGGAGGTGTGCGGCGACCTCGGCTCGCTCCTGGGATCGGACACGAGCTGTTCTCTCTGCACTCAAGCGACGCGCCATGCTCCACCAGAAGGGCGCCGATATCAGTCCGATGGCGACGACCACGACGATCGCGGCAAGGGCGACGTCACTCGCAGCGCTCAGCGCCCCCACCGCCCAGAGGAAGAGCAACGCGGCCCCTACCACCAGGGCTATGCCGAACCCGAACGCCGAGGCGCGCTTCGCGCGGGCGCCCCGCTCGGCCGGCGCCTCCAGGCGCAGCGCGGCCGGCATTGACCGGGCTGCGCTGGCGCGCACGCTCGCATTGGCTTCGCCTTCGCTCTCTTCCTCCTCCTGCTCGGCCTGCTGCCGGGAGAGCGTCCAGAGAAGCGCGACGCCGAAGGCGGCCAGGGCCACCGGCCAGATCACCGCGTCGCTCCACCAGACCTCGAGCTGCCGGAAGACGAGGAGGACGCTGACCACCAGCAGGGCGATCCCCGCAGCGATTCGCCAGCTGCCCGTTCGGCCGCGGCGACCGCGCCGCAACGCCGGCTCCTGGGTTTCCGCCGGGATCAGGGCCCAACCGATCAGATAGCCGATCACGGCGCCGCCGCCGCTGCCGATCGTGAGCACCACCATCGCGACGCGGGTGATGATGGGATCGATGCCAAGCCAGCGGGCGAAACCCGCGCACACCCCGCCGAGCACCGCCCGGCGGGGATCTCGTCGCAGCCTCGAAGCCTCGCTCATGGACCCATCTTGGCCGGTCCGGCTGGTCAGGGCTCGCGAGCGCCCAGACCGCTGGCGAGCAGGGCTCCACCTGCGCACCCGGTCACTATCGCTGCGAGCCAGCCGCCGTCCATGCCGATGGTGCCCTCCTCCTGGAGGAGCAGCACGACGCCGAGCAGGACGATGGCCAGCCCGACCGTGAGAGAGCTCAGATCCGGCCGTCTCACAGCCCGCACACCTCCCTCTGCGACTCCTCGGAGAGCTCGTCGCGGTCGAAGTCGCGGCCGTGGTCGGTGATGTCGTCCGGATCCCGGTCGGTGACGACCAGCTGGCCGAGCTGGATCCCGGCGGCAAGGTCGAGTCGCGGCGCGTTGCTGCGCGGCTCGCCCTGGTCGATCTCGGGGTCGATGCCGTCACTCTGATCGCCGCGGACGAGCAGCTCGCCGGCCTTGCCGGTCGCGTGGGCGACCACGCAGACATTCGACGGAACCGAGACGATCATCTGGCCGACGCCGAGCTCGCTCGACACCGAGATCGTCTGGCCGGTGGCCCAGGGCAGGTCGCGCAGGTCGACGACCAGCTGGCCGACCCCGAAGTCATAACCGTCTGAGGGGATGTCGGTCACGGCGACGGGCCGGTACTCGCGCTCCCCGATGCCGCCGTCGAAGTGGACATCGGCGGCCGCGGTCGCGCCGGCCGGCAGGCCCAGCACCAGGGCGGCGGCGAGCAGCCAGGGCGCAATTCGCTTGGCCTCTCCGATGAAGGCGGTGGCGGCGATCGCGGCGCCGAGCGCGATCACGACCCCTGCCACGACACTGCCGTGACCGGTGGCCGTCGCCCATGCCGCGCAGGCGGCCACGCAGCACGCTGCGGCGATTGCGACGAGGACGAGCAGCACGATCGCGATCCCTCGTACCCAGCGCGGCGGCTCGCCGTCGCGGACCTCGGTGGCGGCGGTCGTGCCTTCGCCCGCGTCCTTCCCCTCGGCCGTGGGGGCCTCGCTGGTGTCGGCGGCGGCCGCTTCGCGGCGGGAGCCCTGTAGGAAGCGCGGCGGCCTGCCGCGGATCACTCGGACGAGTACGACCACGAGCGCGACGAGGAAGACGATCCAGAGGGGACCCAACCACCAGCCCCACCAACCGTCACCGCCCCACCCGTGATGGAAGCCGAAGAACGGGCCGGGCAGGACGATCAGGATGGCGAGCCCGAGCAGGACGATCGCCCAGATGGGCGGGCGCCGCGCGGGGCGGGGCTGGCCGGTGCCGTCGTCCTCCGGCACCACCACGGCCATCACGAGATAGGCGAGCACGCCGAGCCCGCCGAAGAAGGCCGACACCGCGAACGCGAGACGCACGAGCGTCGGATCGAGGCGGAAGTACTCGCCGAGACCTCCCGCGACGCCCCAGAAGACCCGGTCCTTGGAGGAACGGAGCAGGCGGCGCGGTGCGGGGGACTCGGTCTGCTTCTCGGTGTCTTTTTCGTTCTCAGCCATGGCGCCAAGATGCCGGATACGCGGGCCGGCGTCTATTGGGAATGACCCCTAATCGACCCCCAGTACGCTCGGGGTATGGCGGAGCGGCGGATCGTGGGCAGCCACTTCAACAGGGACGGGAAGCCAAAGCGGGCCTACGTGAAGGAGGAGGTCGCTAAGGCGGAGGCTGCCCGCTTCGGAATGACCTACTACCGCTGCGACGTCTGCGACCGCTTCCACCTGACGAGCAAGGCATAAGCTGACGCCCGATGGGCCCTGAGCGACGCGGCGGAAGCAGCTGATGCCGGACGTCGCCGTCCTTGCCGACTCCGCGTCGAATCTGCTCGCCGCGCGGAACCAGATGGGTTTCACGCTCGGCTTCCACATCGTGCTCGCCTGCTTCGGCGTCGCCTTCCCGCTGGTGATGCTGACCGCGGAGTGGTACGGCCACAGAAAGCAGGATCCGGAGGCGCTCCGGCTGGCGCGCAACTGGTCGAAGGGGGTCGCTGTCCTCTTCGCGGTCGGTGCGGTCACCGGCACGGTCCTCTCCTTCGAGTTCGGCCTGCTCTGGCCCAGGTTCACGGACCGCTTCGGGGATGTCTTCGGGATCGGGTTCGCGATCGAGGGGATCTTCTTCTTCCTCGAGGCGATCTTCATCGCGATCTACATCTACGGATGGGACCGCCTCTCCCCGCGCGCGCACATGCTCTCGGCGGTGCCGATCGTCATCTCGGGGATCGGCGGAGCCTTCTCGGTGATCTCCGTCAACGCCTGGATGAACCAGCCACAGGGCTTCGACCTCAACTCCGCCGGCGAGGTCACCAACGTGAGGCCCTTCGAGGCGATCTTCAACCCGGCGACCGGGTACGAGTTCTTCCACATGTGGCTGGCGGCGTACATGGTCACCGGCTTCCTGATCGCCTCCGTCTACGCGGTGGGAATGCTGAAGGGCCGCCGTGACCGCTACCACCGGCTCGGCTTCCTGATCCCATTCACGATCGCGGCGATCGCCACGCCGATCCAGATCTTCGTCGGCGACACCGCTGCCCGCGCGGTCGCCGACGATCAGCCGGCCAAGTTCGCCGCCTTCGAGTGCGTGTATGAGAGCGGGGACAACCAGACCGAGTACATCGGCGGGATCTGCACCGACGACGAGGTGAAGGGAGCAATCGGGATCCCGGGCCTGGACTCACTGCTGGTCGGGTTCAGCACGGACACTTACGTCAAGGGGCTGGACCAGGTGCCGGACGACGAGGAGCCGCCGGCGCTGACATTGCTGCATCTCTCCTTCGACACGATGGTCGGGATCGGCACTGCGCTCTTCCTGCTGGCGGTCTGGTTCGCGATCTCCTGGTGGCGCCGCCGGGACATTCCGGCCACACCCTGGTTCCTGAGAGCTGCTGCGGTATCGGGAGTCGGCGCGATCCTGGCCCTCGAAGCCGGATGGATCGTCACCGAGGTGGGGCGGCAGCCCTGGATCGTGTACGGGATCATGAGGACCGAGGACGCCGTGACCCCGGCGCAGGGAATCTGGTGGGTGTTCGGCCTGACGATGCTCCTCTACATCGCGCTCGGGGTCACGGCGATCACGGTGCTGCGTGCCCTGTCGAGGCGCTGGCGGGAGGGCCGGCCCGAGGCGCCCGGCGAGATCCCGTACGGCCCGCCGCCGGGTGAACGATCGGGGACATCGACATGAGCAGCGCCGACGTCTGCGCGGGGATCCTCTGGGTGGGCGTGACCCTCTACGCGATCTTCGGCGGGGCGGACTTCGGCGCGGGGGTCTGGGATTTCCTGGCCGGATCGGGCGAGCGAGCAAAGAGGGTCCGCGCCCAGATCGACCGCTCGATCGGCCCCGTCTGGGAGGCCAACCACGTCTGGCTGATCTTCGTGCTCGTCATCCTCTGGACCGCCTTCTCGCAGGCCTTCTCGGCGATCTTCAGCACGCTCTACATCCCGCTGGCACTCGCCGCGCTCGGCATCGTCCTGCGGGGCTCGGGCTTCGCCTTCCGCCACGCCCTCCCCGGGCCGGTGGAGCGGCCCGCCACCCGGGTCTTCGGATTGGCCTCGGTGCTCACCCCGTTCTTCATGGGAACCGTTGTGGGAGCGATCGCCGCCGGGGAGGTGCCGGCCGACGGAAATGGCGACCCGACTGGCAGCTGGATCGGCTTTCTGCCGCTGTCCCTGGGCGTCATCTTCGTGCTGCTCACCACATACACGGCCGCGGTCTTCCTCGTTCACGACTCGGGGACGGCGGGCGACCTGGAGCTCCGCGACTACTTCCAGCGTCGAGCCCTCGCTGCGGCGGTACTCGCAGGCGCCGCGGCGGTCGTAGGCGTGATCGCGCTCCGCGCTGATGCCCGCTACGTCTACGACGGGCTCACCTCCTGGCCGGGGATAGCTCTCGTGGTGATCTCCGGGGTCTGCGGTCTCATCGCGCTCGGGCTCCTGGTCACTGGGCGGAACTACGGCCTGCGTGTGGCCGCTGTGGGCGCGGGCACCGCCGTGATCTGGGGCTACTTCGCTGCGGCCTTTCCCTACCTGCTGCCGACCTCGCTGACGATCTCGGATGCGGCGGCGCCGTCCGCCACCCTGACGGCCGTAATCATCGTCTTCGGCGCCGCCGTCCTCGTTGTGATCCCGTCGCTGGCGCTGCTCTACACGCTCTCCCAGCGGCAGGCGCTCGAGAGCTACTCCGCTTCGAGTGACGCGACCTCGCCCCGCCAGTAGGTGAAAGGTCCCTCGGGGAGCGTCCAGCTCACCTCCGCGCTGCGCGGCACGCGGATCCCGCCGAGCTCGACGTAGTCCGCGAAGCTGCCGACGAAGGGCGTCTCGACCGCGGTCTTGCCCACCAGTCGCGGCCTGATCCCCGAGGCGGTCCGGACCAGAGCGGCGTCGTCGAACGAGAAGACGACGCTGGCGAGCCGGCCGGCGACCGGCGTCGAAACCTCGACCGAGCCGTCGGCGAGCTGGCGCCAGGAGAGCTCGGGATTCGATCCGGCTGCGTACGGCACCCAGGGCAACTCCGCGAGGTAGCGGATCGCCTCGCCGCGGTCCGTGTCCGGGCCGGAGCTTCGCACCACGGGGATCAGCCCCCAAACCCGGGCGCCGAGCGAGCCCTCGCCGTCCCGATAGCGGTCGACCACCGACAGTCGCACGAGGCGGTTCGGGCCAAAGCTTGCGCGCCACTCGAACTCGACGCTCTGAACGGCGTACTCCTGGATCGCGGTGAATTCGAGCGGCCGCTCGCCCGGCCTCCGCACCATCTCGCCAGTCTGCATGATCCGTACCCGGCAGGGCGTTTCGCCTCCCTCGGGCAGCACTTGATCCAGGTAGTCCGCGATCGGACCGTCGAGCGGGGGCTCACTCATGCGGTCAGTCTCCCGGGTCGGCGGGGATAGAGTGGCCGCGCATGAAGTGGAAGCCGGCAAGCGCAGCGCCGACATCGAGGACCGGCGCGAAGCGGGGGGCGGGTTCGGAGGCGGCGGCATGCCGATTCCGATGGGCCGCCTCGGGGGCGGTGGCATCGGGACGATCATCGTGCTGGCCATCGTCTACTTCCTCTTCATCAAGGGCGGAGGTGGCGGTGGTGGGTTCGACGTCCCGGACCCGACCAGTTCCTTTCCCCAGGTGCCGCAGACGGGGACGGGAAACGCTTCGGTCCCGGGTTCCCCGAACGAGGAGAGGGAGGTCCAGTTCGTCGACTTCGTTCAGGGTGACGCCCAGGATTTCTGGACGCAGCAGTTCGAGGCCGCCGGCAAGCCCTATCAGCGGGCGAAGCTCGTCGTCTTCGGAGATCAGGTGAGCTCCGGCTGCGGTCTCGCCAGCTCCGCGACCGGGCCTTTCTACTGCCCACTCGACCAGAGGGTCTACGTCGACCTCGGCTTCTTCGACGAGCTCAACCAGCGATTCCAGGCGCCCGGTGACTTCGCGCAGGCCTACGTCCTCGCCCACGAGATCGGGCACCACCTCCAGCAGCAGCTCGGCATCGAGCAGAACGTGCGGCAGCAGAGCCAGCAGAACCCCGACGACGCGAACGAGCTCTCAGTCCGGCTGGAGCTGCAGGCCGATTGCCTGGCGGGCGTCTGGGCCCGCTCGACCTACGACCGCGGAATCCTCGAGAGCGGCGACCTGCAGGAGGGCCTGACGGCCGCCGGCGCGGTCGGCGACGACCGCATCCAGGAGCAGGCCCAAGGCCGGATCGACCCGGAGTCCTTCACCCACGGCACCTCGGACCAACGAGCACACTGGCTCCAGACCGGCTTCGACTCGGGCAGGCTCGAGGCCTGCGACACCTTCTCCGGCGACGTCTAGCCGCCTAGGGCCCCTTCAGCTTGTTCTTGTTGCAGCGCTTCTTCCCGTCCGGGCGCGGAATGTCGTTGGCGCACAGGAACGCGGCCAGCCGGCTCGGCACCGAGGACATGATCCCGTCCACCCCGAGGTCGTAGAGGTGCCGGTAGCTGGCATCCGTCTCGTCCTGGTCCCCGTTGGTCCAGACGTGGACGGCGTACCCGAGCTCGTGTGCGTGGCGAGTCTGGAGCAGTAGCTGCGGCACGTCGATGCCGAGCTGCCTCGGCGGCACCTGGAAGGCGGCGACATCGGGGTCCGGGGTGGTGCCGAACAGGGCGAAGGCCGTCGTGTCGTTCACACCCGGCGCCAGGGCCACGTTTCCGCCCTCGTCCCGGGCGTGAAACTCGTCGATCAGCTCGTCGCTGAACGAGACCACGATGATGTCGGTCCGGCTCGCGTACCGCGGCTCGTCGAGCAGCTCGGCCAGGGCGTCGGCCACCGGCATCGAGGCGGCCGGATCGTCGCAGTAGGTGTTGCCGCCCTGTGTCTGGCAGCCGCCGGCCGTACCCGTCGTCGTCTTGATCATCTTGATCTCTATGTTGATCGGGGTCTTCGGGAAAGCGTCGAGCACCTCCCGGAGGGTCGGGATCTTGAAGTCATCGGCCTTGTAGCCGTGGGGCGGCCGGACCTCGCCGGTGCGGACGCCGCGGTATGGGTAGGCCGAGTCGGGCAGGGAGAAGTTGTGGGAGTAGGTTCCCGGCCGGAACCAGTATCCGGCGTCGAGGTCCTGCAGCTGCGCCTTGGTCAGGTCGTTGACCTCGGAGCTCGGCCGGGAGGGCTCGCTACCCGGGCCGGTGCAGATCGAGGGCAGGCACGATGTCCGAGTCCACGTGTCGTCGTGGATCACCATCAGCTGCCCGTCCGAGCTCAGGTTGACGTCGAGCTCGATTGTGTCCGCGCCGCGGTCGCGGATCGCTGACTTGAAGGCGAACAAGGTGTTGGAGGGCGCCTCATCCTCGCCTCCCTGGTGGGCCATGTTGAGGAAGCGGTTCTGCAGCCATGGATTGGGATCGGGCGCGACGGCGCTCGCGCTCGGCGAGAGCACGATCGCCGTCGTCAGGGCGATCGCGGCGATCAGACCGGCTGCGTCAAGCCTCGTGCGTCCTTCCATCGAGTTCCTCCTATCCCGCTCGTCCGGCGTCCGCTGCCGGTTGGCCGCGTTGAGATTAGTGGACCGCACAGCGCGGCTGGTTTACTAGGTCGGGACATGCGGTGTCCGTCCTGTGGGAACGAGAATCGTGAGGGCGCGCGGTTCTGCGACTCCTGCGGCGCCGAGCTGGTCGCCGTCGAGGCGCCCGCCGAGGCGCCGCCCGCGGAGCCGCTGGCCGCCGACGTCCCGACCGAGATCGCCGGCCGCTATCGGGTCCGGCGCTTCCTGGGCCAGGGCGGGCGCAAACGCGTCTATCTCTCCGAGGACACGACGACCGGAGCCGAGGTCGCCCTCTCGCTGTACGACACGGCGGGAGTGGGGGCCGCGATCCAGGCCCGGGCGCGCCGGGAGGCCGATGCGATGCGCAAGCTCGGTGACCACGCACACGTCGTCACCGTCCTCGACACGGGGGAGGACGACGGCAATCCGTTCATCGTCAGCCGCTACATGCCGGGTGGGGATGTCCAGGGCCTGCTCGCGGCGGCGGGCGGCCAGCTCGAGGTAGCCCGCGCGGTCGAGATCGCCGCGGACGTCACCCGAGCCCTCGAGCACGCGCACTCCCGCGGGATCGTCCATCGCGACCTGAAGCCGGCGAACGTCTGGATCGACGACGACGGGCACGCCAGGCTCGGCGACTTCGGACTGGCAACGACCGAGGCCCGCTCGCGGGTGAGCGGCGGAACGCTGGTCGGCACGGTCGCCTATCTCCCGCCTGAGCAGGCGGTGGGAGAGGCAGCGAGTCCACAGAGCGACCTCTATTCGCTCGGGGCCCTGCTCTACGAGATGCTCACCGGGCAGCCTCCCTTCCCGGGCGACGACGCCGTCTCGATCATCAGTCAGCACCTGCATGCCGACCCGGTGCCGCCCTCGCGGCACAGCCCCGCCGTGCCCGAGGCACTCGACCATGCGGTCCTGGCCCTGCTCGCGAAGCGCCCCGAGGACCGGCCGTCGAACGACACGGAGGCGCGAGAGCTGATCCTCGCGGCGCTCGAGCAGAAGGCGGACGAGGCCGAGGCTCGCCCCTCCAACCCGCTGGAGAGCTTGGCCGGCGGCGTCTTCGTCGGCCGCGAGCGCGAGCTCGAGCGGCTCCGCGAGGCCGTCGACGGCGCCCTCGCCGGGCGCGGCTCGCTCCAGCTGCTCCTGGGCGAGCCGGGCATCGGCAAGACGCGGGCCGCCGAGGAACTCGCCACGTATGCGCGGGTGAGCGGCGCCCGCGTGTACTGGGGCCGCTGCCGGGAGGACGAGGGTGCGCCCGCCTATTGGCCCTGGGTGCAGGCGATCCGCTCCTACGCGCGGGACGCCGACCCGGTGGCCCTCGCCTGGCAGCTCGGCGCCGGGGCGCCCGAGGTCGCACAGCTGATCCCCGAGGTCGCCGAGAAACTGGACATCGAGCCGGCCCAGGGATCCGACAGCGAGGAGGCCCGCTTCCGGCTGTTCGACTCGGTGACCAGCCTGCTGCTGGCCGCCGCCCGCGACCGGCCGCTGGTGATCGTGCTCGACGACCTGCACTGGGCGGACGAGCCCTCGCTGCTCCTGCTGCGCTTCGCCGCCAGGGAGCTCGCCTCCAGCGGCCTGTTGATCCTCGGCACATACCGGGACGTGGAGCTCGGTCGTCATCACCCGCTCGCCCGGGTGCTGGGTGAGATCTCCGGGATCGAGGGCAGCGAGCGCATCCCGCTGCGGGGTCTGGGAGTCGGCGCCGTCGAGCGCTACATCGAGATGACGTCGGGCGCTCCCTCGCCCCCCGGCCTGGCCGAGGCGGTGCAGGAGCAGACCGATGGCAACCCCTTTTTCGTCGGCGAGGTCGTCCGCCTGCTCGCCAGCGAGGGCAAGCTCACCGCCGGCGCCAGCCTCGCCGAGCTGCAGATCCCGCAGGGCGTCCGCGAGGTGGTCGGGCGCCGCCTCGACCGGCTCAGCGAGCAGACCAACGTGGCCCTCCGGGTTGCGGCCGTGATCGGGCGAGAGTTCGACGGCGACCTGGTGGCACGGGTCGCGAAGCAGTCGCCCAAGGAGCTGATGCAGGCCGCGAAGGAGGCGATCGCTGAGCGACTCGTCACCGACCTGGGCGAGGAGCGGTTCTCCTTCTCCCACGCGCTGGTGCGCGACACGCTCTATGAGGAGCTCAGCCCGCCGAAGCGCTCGGCTCTGCACGAGCGGACCGGCCTCGCGATCGAGGAGGTCTGCGGTGGCGACGTGGAGGAGCGGCTCGGCGAGCTCGCCCACCACTTCCTCGCGGCGGCTCCCCGCGGCGACCTCGGCAAGGCGATCGACTACGCCCAGCGGGCCGGCGGCCAGGACATGGAGCAGCTCGCCTACGAGGATGCGGTCGACGTCTACGGCCGGGCGCTCGAGGTGCTCGATTTGATGGACGAACCCGACGAGGCCCTGCGCTGCCGGCTGCTGCTGGCCCTCGGGGGTGCGGAGGCGAAGTCCGCGCGCGTGGCCGACGCCCGCGCCGCCTTCGAGCGGGCGGCGGAGTCCGCGCGTCGCCTGGACGACGCCGACAGCCTGGTCGGAGCGGCGATCGGCATCGCGCTGATGAGCGAGGCCGGCCGCCTCGACGAGCGGCTCCTCGCCCTGCTCGACGAGGCCCTGGAGAGGATCGGACCTGAGCGGACCGCCCGGAAGGCCGCCCTGCTGAGTGCGAAGTCCGCCGAGATGTACTGGGTCGACAACGACGTGCGCGAGTCGGACCGCCTGGTCGACGAGGCGATCGAGATCGCGCGGGAGATCGAAGACCCGGCGGCGTTGGCGGCAGGGCTTACGCGCAAGATCTTCATTCCGGCCGGTCCGGATGCGACGCGAGAACGTCTGGCGATCGCCGACGAGATGGTCGCGCTGGGGGACAGCAGCGGCGACCGCGAGGCGGTCGTTCGCGGTCACGCCTACCGGCTCTGGTCGTTCCTCGAGCTCGGCGACATCCCGGCGGTCGATCGGGAGCTGGAGATCTATGCCCGCCTCGCGGACGAGCTGCGGATGCCCGAGCACACCTGGCACACCTTCGCCCTCCGCGGCATGCGCGCGCTGCTGGACGGCGACATGGACAAGGCGGAGCGTCTCGCGGAGGAGGCGAGGCGCGCCGGCGATCGAGCCGAGCAGCCGCTTGCGCAGCAGTACTACGGAATCCAGATGGTGCAGATCCGCAGCATGCAGGGGCGCGCGGGCGAGCTACTGCCGGCGGTCCGGGATCTCGCCGAGCGCTTTCCGGGGATCCCAGCCTGGCGCACCGCGCAGGTGACCCTCGCCGCCCGCTCGGGGGACACCGAGTTCGCGCAGCGCAAGCTTGACCATTTCGCCGCAGACGACTTCGCCGCGCTGCCGAGAGACGTGAACTGGTTCGCGGGAATGAGCCTGATGGGGGAAGCGACCGCGATGATCGGCGACACCAAGCAGGCCGATCACGTCTACGAGCTTCTGCTTCCGTACGAGGGCCTGGTGATCGTGGTGGCGCGGGCCGCCGCGTGCAACGGCCCGGTCGACCGGGTGCTCGGCCTGCTCAGCCAGACGATGGGACGCCTGGACGACGCCGAGAGGCACCTCGGCAACGCGGTCGAGATCGCGACCCGGATGGAGGATCGCCCCGGGATAGCGCTCTGCGGGCTGGCCCTGGCGGAGGTGAGGCTCGAGCGCGACCGCAACAACGACCGCGAGCTCGCGCTGGAGCTCCTCTCGACCGTGCTGGGAACGGCGCGCGAGATGGGGGCACGCTGGATCGCCGACCGGGCGCTCGGCGACCGGCTCGAGGCGCAGGGCCTCGCCGGGATCGACGTGACGACCTCGATCGACGACATGGTCTCGGCGCTCGAGGAGGAGCAGCCGGACATGCGCGCCCACATGGCGCCGGACGGGACGGTGGCAATCCTGTTCAGCGACATCGAGGACTCGACCGTGCTCACAGAGCGGCTCGGCGACGAGCGCTGGCTCCAGCTCTTGCGGGAGCACAACGCGATCTTCCGCGAGCTCCTCTCTCGTCACGACGGCTACGAGGTGAAAAGCCAGGGCGACGGTTTCATGCTCGCCTTCCCGGATCCCTGCGAGGCGCTCGCGTGCGCGATCGACGTGCAGCGCGCCTTCGCCGAGCGGGAGCGAGACGACTCAACGGAAACGCTTCGAGTGCGGATGGGACTCCACACCGGCGAGGTGATCTCCGAGGAGGGCGACTACTTCGGCAAGAACGTGATCCTCGCCGCCCGGATCGCGGCTCAGGCGGTGGGGGGCGAGATCCTGGTGTCCGAGGAGCTGCGCCAGGCGGCCTCAAGCGGGAATGGCGACGGCCTTCGCTTCGACGGCGGCCGGGAGGTCGAGCTCAAGGGCCTCGCCGGCAGCCACCGGGTCTACCGGGCCGAGTGGGCGGAGTCCGACGCCGCCTCGTCGGCTTCGCTTGCCTGAGAACGGCTCACCCGAGCCGCTCCTACCCGTCCATCACGAGGCGGCCGCGCGGATGTTCGCCGACGCCTTCATCGACGACTCCGGCTGGGTCTCGGTCGGCCCGCGCCGCCGGGCATCCCGGTGGCGCTACATCCGGCGGGTCTGCCTGGGGACGATGCGAGTGGGGGAGCGTTGGTGCGGGCCGTCCTGGTGCATCAGAGAGGGGGGCGAGCCCGTGGCGGTGCTGACCGGCTGCGCCCCTGGCATCTGGCCGCCGCCCGAGCTGAGGACGCTGGCGATGCTCTCGCCCGGCCCTCTCCTGGCGGGACCCGCTGCGTTCGTGAGGTCGCTGCGCGCCGAGCTGATCTTCGAGAAGCGGCATCCCGAGTACGACCACTTCCTGATCTGGATGTTCGCTGTGGCCCCGGAGCACCAGCGCGCCGGCCTGGGACGCCGCCTGATGTCGAAGGCCCTCGCCCGCGCCGACGCCGAGCAGGTCCCCGCCTATCTGTGGACCGGGAATCCGGACAACTTGCCCTACTACCGCTCGCACGGTTACGAGGTGATCGGCGAATCCCTCATCCCAGGAGGGGCCACCACCTGGTACATGGAGCGGCCGCCCCGGGACTGACTTGATCTCCGGCCTAGCTCGGGTGGGGTCAGGGCCGCACCCGCGTCAGCCAGTACTCCGTCTCGGCCGTCGGCGGCGTGTCGAAGCGGGCGTTGACGGCCCAGAGTGAGCCGCCGAGGCGCGCGATCGTCGTCGGGACGTCGAAGTCGGGGCGTGGCATTCGCCAGCGGGGGCCCCGCCGCGTTCACACGTTGGCCACAAGCGCCCCGGGGGGCGAGACTAGGTTTCCGCCGGGGAGTACAGTCGCGTCGAGGGCGCGAGGCGAATGGAGGAACGAGCGATGGCTACCACTCTCGATCGGCGGACCTTTCTTCGACGGGGGACGATCGCGGCGGGCGGCGTTCTCTCGGCGGGGGCACTGGGCCGCCTCGCGCCGCCTGAGGCCGTCGGCAAGAGCGGGAAGTCACGGCCGCGCCGCAACGGCCGGAAGGGATACGGCCCACTCCGCCGGGTGCCCGACCAGCGCGGCGTCGAGGTCCTCGCCCTCCCCGAGGGGTTCAGCTACGTCACGTTGGGTTACATCGGGTCGAAGATGTCGGAAGGCAACACAACCCCGCTGGCACTCGACGGCATGGCCGCCTTCCCCGATCACAAGCGCAGCCGCGTGCGCCTGGTCCGGAATCACGAGGACCGCAATCCAGCCGGGGCGGGCAGCGTTCCCGGCGATCCGGCGGCGAAGTACGACCCGGATGGCGGCGGCGGCACGAGCACCCTCATCTACGACGAGAAGAGGCGACGCCTCATCGCCGACTTCATCAGTCTCAACGGCACCACCGTCAACTGCGCCGGCGGGATCGGCTACCGGCGCCGCCACTGGATCACAGCCGAGGAGACGGTGCGAGGGCCGGACGCTTCCTCATCGGGGGAGCGCTTCTCCCAACGCCACGGCTACCTGTTCGAGGTGCCGGTCTCGCGCGGCCCGGGCGAGCTGACCAAGGCCGAGCCGATTCGGGCGGCAGGGCGTTTCGCCCACGAGGCCGTTGCGGTCAGCCAGAAGACGGGGATCGTCTACCAGACGGAGGACCCAGGCTCCGGAGTCGGCGCAGGGTTCTACCGCTTCATCCCGGAGAAGCCGAGCTCGCTTCTCGAGGGCGGCAAGCTTCAGATGCTGGCCGTCAGCGGTCAGCCGCAGCTCGACATGCGGGAGAACCAGACCGTGGGCCGCCGGATGCGGACCGAGTGGGTTGACATCGACGACCCCGACCCCTCCTATGCGAGCGTCCTGGACCCGAAGGGGACCTTCATGCAGGGGCACGCGAAGGGCGGCGCCCTGTTCAATCGGCTCGAGGGCTGCTGGTACGACGAAGGCAGCGTCTTCTTCGTCTCGACGAGCGGCGGCGACGCGAAATCGGGAGACGTGAACAGCGACGGCTACGAAGAGGGCTTCGGACAGGTCTGGGAGTACCGCCCGCACCGCGGCGGAGGCTTCCTCACCCTGGTGTACGAGTCGCCGTCCGCCGCGGCGCTCGACTCGCCTGACAACCTCACGGTGACCCCGCGAGGCGGCCTGATCGCCTGCGAGGACGACGCTTCCTCGGCAAACCCCGACGGACATCCGCTCGCGCCGGGAATCGAGAACGTCAACCGCGTGATCGGACTGACTCAGGAGGGGGACGCATTCGAGCTCGCGGTCAACGTGTTGAACGACTCGGAATTCGCGGGCTGCTGCTTCAGCCCCAGCGGCGAGACTCTGTTCGTGAACGTCTTCGGGCGCTCGACCTTCAGCGGAGACCCGATCGAGGGCATGACCTGCGCGATCACCGGTCCCTGGAAGAAGGGTCCCCTCTAGGGATCTACGCGCGCCGGTTGGCTTCCGGCGCCACCGGCGTTCCATAACCTCCGCCGATGCTTTCGGCTCTGCTGGCGGGCGCGCTGATCGTCGCCGCCTCTCTGCTGCTCGGCGCGGCGATCATGGCGATCGCGGGCCTGCCGCGGCATTCGGCCGCCGGGCCGGCGACCGGGATCTCGGCGCTGCTCGTGATCTGCGGGATCGCTGTCAAGCTGCCCGGGCGGGCCGTGACTGCGGCTGTGGCGGTCGGCGTGGCGCTGATTGCCTGCGTGATCGTCCTCGATCGCTCTCGGGCGCCGACCGGGGCGATCCGGGTCGGGGCAATCGTCGTCGTGATCGGGGCGGCGCTGGTCGCAGCGATCCCGTTCGCGGCCAGCGGGCGGGTCGGCATCCTCGGCCAAGGACTGGTCAACGACGACATGGCCTCGCATCTGCTCTTCACGGAGTGGATCAGCACGCACTCCGGGCCGACTCCGGACCTGATCCAGGACGGCTACCCGCTCGGCCCCCACGCGATCGTGGCCGCGACGGCGAAGGTGAGCGGCGCCAGCCTGGTCGAGGGCTTCGCCGGGCTGACCGGCGCGATCGGCGTACTGCTCGCCCTGAGCGCGTATGGGGCCCTGAGTGGCGTGCGCGGCTGGCTGCGCGTGCCGGCGGCGGTGCTCACGGCCAGCGCCTACTTGGCAGCCGCATACCTCGCGCAGGGCGCCTTCAAGGAGCCCCTGCTCGGCCTCGCCCTGATCGGTTTCGTCCTAGCGCTGCCGCCGGTCCTGCCTCGGTGGTCGCGGGGTC
This sequence comes from Solirubrobacterales bacterium, assembly GCA_035265665.1. Taxonomy (GTDB): domain Bacteria; phylum Actinomycetota; class Thermoleophilia; order Solirubrobacterales; family 70-9; genus DASUPK01. Next base: position 58,679 of record DATFOK010000093.1, read on the forward strand.
CCCGTCGAACGTCCCGCAATGCCCCCCAGAGGGCACAACCCGGGACGTTCGCCGGATTTTCCGGCGCGATGGCCGCAATTCCGCTAGGGGTGATCGCCGCCGGGACGATCTACAACTACAGCTTTCCCGGCCTTGCCTGGCTGCTCGGCGCCGCACTGATCTGGATGCTGGTGATCGCCTGGCGAGAGCGCGAAGCGGCGCGCGACTTCTTTGCCGGTTTTCGCTTGCGCGAGCGGATCCGCGCAGCCAGGCCGGCGCTTCTTGTCGGCATCGGGATCCCGGTGATCGCCGCCCTC
>DATFOK010000094.1:0-21591 GCA_035265665.1 Solirubrobacterales bacterium
CTACCAGGCGCTGGGCGGGCTGTTGATCGGCGTGATCGTGGTCGGCATCTTCTCCGCGATCTCCATGACCGCGGGTGGCGGAGCGTGGGACAACGCGAAGAAGCTGATCGAGGACGGTGAATTCGGGGGCAAGGGCTCGGACGCCCATGCCGCCGCCGTCACCGGAGACACGGTCGGCGACCCCTACAAGGACACGGCCGGCCCGGCGATCAACCCGATGATCAAGGTGGCGAACATCGTGGCCATCCTGATCATCCCCATAATCGCCTTGTAGCTCCCACCCGCATGAACAAACGCCCCTCGGCCGATGAGGGCTATCAGCTTGCCGTCCGCATCTTCTCGGTGACGATCATCGGGTTCGGCATCGCGATGCTGATCGTCACGCTCGCGCGGGGCGGTGGCCCGCTGGCGGTGGGGGTGCTGTTCGGGCTGCTCTTCATCGCGCTCGGCTCGGGGCGGCTCTACCTCTCGATGCGCGGGTGAGGAGGGCGGAGCGATGACGAGGCGCTGGCTCGGTGTGCCGTTCCTGTACGCCGCGGCGTCCGCGGCAGTCGGGTTCTCGATCTACTTCTCGATCGGGGTGGTGGCGGACCGCGGGCTCGGGCTGACACCCGTGATCTTCCTGCTGGCCGGGCTGATGTTCGCGCTCACCTCGCTTTCCTACGTTGAGGGCGGCGCGATGCTCAGGGAGCGGGGTGGGTCGGCGACGTTCGCGCGGCACGCCTTCAACGAGCTGATCAGCTTCATCGCGGGGTGGGCGATCCTGATCGACTACCTGATCGTGATCGCGGCGGCGGCGATCACGGTCTCGCATTACCTGACGCCGATCTCGGGCGACTTCGCTGGGGGAGGCGTCGAACTCGCAATCGCGGCGCTGGTGATCGCCCTGGCCGCGATCCTCAACATCGCCGACGTCACCGGCCGCAACCGCCAGCGCCGGCTCGTCGTGCTCGCACTGGCCGAGCTCGGCCTGCAGCTGCTGGTGATCGCCGTCGGGTTGATGGTGGTCCTGCATCCGGATCTTCTGACCGACCAGCTTCACCTGTTCAGCTCGCCGAGCGTCGAGGACATCGTCTACTCGCTGGTGATCGCGACGATCGCGTACGCGGGGATCGAGGCGGCGAGTGACTTGGCTCCCGATCTCGAGTTCGAGCCGGCCGATCTGAAGAGGGTGCTGGGAGTCGGCGCGATCGCGATTCCGCTGATCTACGCGGGAATCGCGGCGGTCGCGCTGATGGCGGTGCCGGTCGAGCCGACGCCGGACGGGCCGGAGACCGCCCTGGCGGGGCGCTACATCGAGGAGCCAATCCTCGGGGTTGTCGCCAACTACGACCCGGCCTGGCTGGCCGACGTCATGAAGTGGGCCGTGATGCTGGTGGCGGTGCCCGTTCTGTTCTGGGCCGCGAGCGGGGCGATGCTGGGCCTCTCGCGGCACGTCTACGTACTGGCGACGAACCGGCAGATCCCGAGTTGGGCCGGCAAGCTGGAGGCGACCTACTCCACTCCGTACATCGCGATCGGGATCGCCGCGGTGTTGGCGCTGGCGCTGGCGATCCCGGGGGACATCCGGTTCCTGGCGCGTGTCTACGCGTTCGGGGCGCTGCTCGCGGTGACCATCGCGCAGATCTCGATCGTCCGATTGAGGATCGTCGAGCCGGATCTGGAGCGGCCCTACCGCGTCCCGGGGAACGTCCGGATCGGCGGGCACTACCTGCCGCTGCTCGCGATCGCCGGGGCGGTGATCAGCGGGCTGGCCTGGCTCAGCGTCTTCGCCTTTCACCACACGGCGCTCTACGCCGGGGGTGGCTGGATGCTCTTCGGGCTGGTCTTCTACGTCTTCTACCGGCGCTACGTCGAGGGCACGTCGCTCACCAGGCGCGTCCAGGTGCCCGAGGCATCGCTGAAGAAGCAGCCCGCGGAAGTTGAGTACTCGACGATCCTGGTGCCGGTGTTCGGGACCAAGCTCGACGATGACATCGTCAGCACGGCGGGCAGGCTCGCGGACGCGGAGGTCGAGGAGGGGGAGCGGCCGCCGCGACTTGATGTCGTCTACGTGGCGGAGCTGCCGCTCACCGTCCCGCTCGATTCACCGCTGTCGAAGGAGGCGAAGGAGCAGGCGGACAGGGCGCTCGAGAGGGCCAGAGAGGTCGGCGACGAGTACGAGAACGTCGAGGTGACCACGAAGCTGATCCGGGCGCGCTCGATCGGCTCGGGAATCGTGCAGGAGGCGCGGGACAAGGGAGCCGAGGTGATCGTGATGGGAGGGGAGCCGCCCACGCGGGTCAGGGGCGGCGCGATTCTGGGCGGTATCGGCGGCGCTCGGCCGGACGAGATCGGTGAGGTGACCGAGTACGTGTTGAAGAAGGCGCCGAGCCGGGTGCTGCTGACCGCGCCGCCAGAGGAGGAGCCCACGCCGGATGAGGAACCAGGGTCGGTGGAGAGCTAAGCGGGTGCTATGTCGCGAGCGTGGGAGCGCTTGCGGGGGCGTGGCTTGGCGACCGTGAGGTGGTCGCGCGGGATGGTGTTGAGCTCGCGGCCGCGCGCGTTCCAGGAGGCGATCCAGGCGAGGAACTCGCGGGACGGCATCGGCGCGCCGATCAGGAAGCCCTGGGCCGCGTCGCAGCCCATGCCGCGGAGCTGGCGCCAGGTGTCGTCGGCGTCGACGCCCTCCGCGACGACGCGGAGACCGAGCTGCCGGGCGAGGTGGACCGTGGAACGGACCAGGGCCTTGTCGCCGCCGCGGCCGAGGGCGCGGATGAACGAGCGGTCGATCTTGAGTTCGTCCACGGCCAGGCGCTTGAGAAGGCTGAGGGATGTGTGCCCGGTGCCGAAGTCGTCGAGGCTGACCGAGGCGCCGAGACTGGTCAGGGCCTTGAGGGCGGCGGCGGGGTCCGCGGCGGTCATGACCGCGTCCTCGGTGACGTCGAAGCGCAACGCCGTGGAGGAAAGATCGCTTCGCTCGAGGGCGACGGCGATGACCTCACCGAGGTGAGGGACGGGTTGCGTGAGGGCGCTGGCCGGGAGGTTCATGGAGACCTCGAGCCGGAGGCCGGAGCGCCACCAGTCGCCCGCCGCCAGGGTCGCGAGCTCGAGCACGCGCTCGGTGAGAGCGGGCATGAGCCCGCCGGACTCCGCGAGATCGAGGAAGTCGCTGGGCTGGAGGACGCCGCGCTCGGGATGGAACCAGCGGACCAGGGCCTCGACGCCGCTGACACGTGCGGTGCGCAGATCGGCCTTGGGGAGGAAGTAGGTCTGGATTTCGCCCCGCTGGAAGGCCGCCGCGAGCTGGTCCTGGAGCGCGAGGCGGTCGAGCAGGGTCGGGCCGAGGCCGGGCTCGAAGAGGCTCAGGGCCCTGGCGATGGAATGGATCTCTCTGCGCTCGTCCGCAGTGAAAGGTCGGTTGGGCCGCGCCAGGAGGAGATGGCCGCGGAGCCTGCCGTGGATTGGCATCACGAGAGTGGCCTCGGAGGTGGCGCTTTCCGTGAGGTCCCCGTCCGCGTAGACGCACAACTCCGACTCGACCGCGTCGCTGGCGCGCTGCAGGGCGAGGTGCGTGGCGGCTGCGTCGGTCTCGCAGCCGGAGAGCTCGCGGAGGAGCTCTGCCGTTCGCATGGTCGTTGCGGGCGTTCCGGTACTGCCGTTGTTGGCACTGGTCGCGTCCATGGTGGGGTTTCCCCCTATCCCACACGCGCCAAGATCGCACGGTCGGACCGCCACGAAGTGTCGAGGCGGGCGGGGTGATGGACAAGAGGTCGAACTACGCGGAGCCGTCCGTAGTTGCCCCGGATCGATCTATTCGCCGGGTTTGGTGCGGGATCCGGCCTCTCTAAGATCCGGGATGTGTTCGTTCTGATCGTTGGCTGCGGGCGAGTCGGTTCCTCGGTCGCCCGCACGATGTTGCGCGAGGGGCACGAGGTGTCGTGCCTCGACGAGGACCCGGAGGCGCACGCCCGCCTCGAGGTCAACCTGGAGAAGTCCTGGGAGGACTCGGGTGGTCAGTTCACCGTGGGCACGGGGCTGGAGGAGGATGCGCTGACCGCCGCGGGGATCGAGCGGGCGGATGCGTTCATTGCCTCCACCGATGGGGACAACACGAACATCGTGATCTCGCAGATCGCGAAGCGGAGGTTCAACGTGCCGACGGTGATCGCCCGGATCCTCGACCCGCTGCGGGCCGAGTGGTACGCCAAGCAGGGCGTGAACACGATCTGTCCGACGCGGATCGCGATCGAGATGCTCGAGAAGGAGGTCCTGGAGGCCGCCGCGGCCGGCTCGTCCAGCTGATCGATGGCAGAGGGGAAGTACATCATCATCGCCGGCGCCGGCAAGGTGGGATGGAACCTGGCCCGGGAGCTGCTCGAGAAGGGTCACGAGGTGACCGTGATCGAGGACAACCGGAACCGGTACCTGACAGTCGAGCAGGAGCTCGAGCACAGCATCCAGTACGGCGACGCGTCGGAGCTGTGGGTACTGGAGCGGGCCGGGATCTCGCGCGCCGACATGGTGATCGCGGTGACCGGGGACGACGAGGACAACATGTTGATCTGCCAGGTGGCGAAGGAGAAGTACCTGGTCGACCGGATCATCGCGCGCGTGAACAATCCGCGGAACCGGCCGCACTTCGAGCTGCTGGGCATCAAGCCCTATGTGTCGGCGACGGACCTGATCCTGCGGCTGTTGGAGCACGAGGTGCCGGAGTACGGGCTCGTGCACCTGCTCGACCTGCCGGAGGAGCGGCTGGAGATCATCGAGATGATGCTGGGGGAGAACAGCCGGGTCGCGGGGAAGCGGGTCGGGGACCTGGACATGCCGGAGGGGAGCCTGCTGATCTCGATCCTGCGCGAGGGGGAGGGGGGTTTCGTCCCGACTCCCGACACGATTCTGGAGGCCGGGGACGAGGTGCTGGCGGTCCTGGATCCGGGGCTGGAGGAGGAGCTCAAGGTCTTCTTCGGGTCGGATGGCGCCTCAGCGGACTGACTACCTGCTGATCGGCGGCTTTGCGTGCGGCTATGCCGCCGCGGAGCTGCGGAAGAGGAGCGCGGACGGATCGATCGTGCTGGTCGGAAGGGAGCCGGAGCCGCCGTACGAGCGGCCGCCGATCACCAAGGAGTACCTGCGTGGTGAGGCGACGCGGGAGGACGCCTACGTGAATCCGCTCCCCTGGTACGAGGAGAACGACGTCGAGCTGCGGACGGGAACCAACGTGATGAGCCTCGACCTCGAGGCGCGGACGGCCAAGCTGCAGGGTGGCGAGGAGGTGGGGTTCGAGAAGGCGCTGATCGCCACCGGCGCGAACGTGAACATCCTGCGGGTGGACGGGGCAAATCTCGACCGGATCCACTACGTGCGGACCTTGGGGAACTCGGACAACATCCGAGCCGACGGGGAGAAGGCGGATCGGGTGGTACTGGTCGGCGGCAGCTACATCGCCTGCGAGGCGGCGGCGTCGCTGAAGTCGAAGGGGACCGAGTGCGCCTTGGTGATGATGGAGGACGTGGCGCTGTCGCGGACCTTCGGGGACGAGGTGGGGCGGTGGTTCCAGGAGCTGCTCGGGTCGAAGGGGATCGAGTTCCACGGCGGGGAGACGCTGGCGGCGTTCGAGGGGGATGACCACGCGGGCACGGTGGTGACCGAGAGCGGCAAGACAGTCGAGGGGGACATGGTTGTCGTAGGAGCCGGGGTTCGCCCCGACGTGATGGTCGCGCAGCGGGCGGGGTTGGAGATCGACGAGGGCGATGGCGGTATTCGCTGCGACGAGACGCTGCAGACCTCGGTGGAGGGGGTCTTCGCGGCGGGTGACGTCTGCTCGTACGAGAGCCGGGTGCACGGCCGCCGGCTGCGGGTGGAGCACTGGGACGTGGCGATGCAGCAGGGGCAGCACGCGGCGCGGTCGATGATGGGGGAGGGGAAGCCGTACGAGGCGGTGCCGTACTTCTTCAGCGATCTGGCCGATTGGGCGAGCCTGGAGTACGTGGGTCCCGCGACAGACTGGGACGAGGAGATCTGGCGCGGGGACCGGGACGCGGGCGAGTTCGCGGTCTTCTACCTCAAGGACGGCAAAGTGGCCGGCGCGCTGAGCGTCGAGCGCTCGGAGGACCTGGGCCACGCGCGGACGCTGCTGGCGGAGGGCGTCGATGTCTCGAGCGATGAAGCCAGGGCGCTGCTGGGCGACGCGGATTCGGACCTGGCCGAACTCACACCCTGAGCGAAGAATCTGCCGAAGGGCAGTCGCTATCGTTTTCGCCGCCTTCCGGGGTCGTCTAGCCGGTAAGACGCCGGCCTCTGGAGCCGGAGACCTAGGTTCGAGTCCTAGCCCCGGAGCTTCGTTTGCTCTGTCTGAAGGATTGTGGTCCCTATAGCGGCCCAAATCCTTCATTCAGCCCCTCTTCAGACGCTTTCGACGCCTCCGGGAACCCTGCTACCTTGCGCGGCTCTATGTGGCGCGTGCGGCATGTTTTGGTCGCCACCGCAGTGGTTGGCGTGGCGATCGCGCTCTCGGCTTGTGGCGGTGACAGCTCTCCGGAGCAGGAGATCAACGTTCCTACGGAGACGCAGGCGAGCCAGGGCAAGGCCGAGTTCATCGCCCAGGCCGACTCCATCTGCGCGGAGGCGAACAGCTCGATCGAGCAGTTCGCCGCCTCGGGTCAGGGCCTAACCGAAGCCGATCAGATCGCCCAGCTCCGCCAGGGCGTCGTCGATCAGATCAAACAGATCAACCCGCCCAGCGACCCCACCCTGGACCAGTTCCTGACCGCGTTGTCTGCGCAGGCCTCGGCCGGCGAGAAGATCGGCCTGGCCCTGCAGCGGGGCGAGGACACGACTGAGTTCGAGACCGAGCTCGACAACGCCAAGACCCAGGCCGAGACCGCCGCCGCCTCCTATGGCTTCAAGGAGTGCGGCCAGCCGATCAGCTCCTCCGGCACGAGCACGACGATCAGCCCCAGCAGCCCCAGCAGCCCGAGTTCGTCGAGCAGCGGCGGTGTCGTCACGCCCAGCGAACCCAGCACAGAGGCGCCGCCCAGCAGCGACGGCACCGGCGGCGCGGGCAGCGGCACCGGCTCCGACACGGGGAGCGGCACCGGCTCCGGCACGGGCGGCACCGGAGGCAACTCCGGCGGCATCGGCCCTGGCTAGCTGCTAAGCGGCAACTTCAGCCCAGGTCCCGTACAGCTCCGCGTACCTGCGCCCGGCCGCGATCAGCTCGTCGTGCGTCCCGCTCTCCACGATCCGGCCGTGCTCGAGCACGGCGATCCGATCCGCGTTCCGGATGGTCGAGAGCCGGTGCGCAATCACGATCGCCGTCCTTCCGCGAAGCAGCCGCTCCAGACCAGCCTCGATCGTCCGCTCGGTCCGCACATCGACGTTCGAGGTAGCCTCGTCCAGAATCAGGATCCGTGGCTCCGCCAGCAGCGCCCGGGCGAACGCGATCAGCTGCCGCTGACCGGCCGACAGCCCGACTCCTCGCTCGCCGACCTCGGCGTCGAACCCGCCCGGCAGCCGCCGGATGAAGTCACCCGCCCCGATCGCGTCGGCAGCGGCCTCGATCTCTTCATCCGTCGCGTCCGGCCGTCCGAAGGCGATGTTCTCCCGCACGGTGCCCGAGAACAGGAACCCCTCCTGCGGCACGATCCCGAGCTGGCTGCGCAGGCAGGTCGAGCTCAGATCGCGCAGGTCACTCCTGTCGACCAGGACCCGCCCTCGCTGCGGGTCGTAGAAGCGCGAGACCAGCTTCGCGAACGTCGACTTCCCCGCGCCGGTCTCCCCGACCAGCGCCAGCGTCTCACCGGCAGGCACGTGAATCGAGACGTCCTCGAGTGCCCACGCCGCATCGTCCTCCTCCTGTTCACTCCGCTCGATCTTCCCGCTCGAGCGCTTCAACCCCGCGGCCCGATCGAGCCCGTACGAGAACCAGACGCCGTCCATCTCGATCTCGCCGCGCAGCGTCCCGGGATCGAGCGCGCCCGGCTTGTCGACCATGTCCGGCTCGGTGTCGAGCAGGTCGAAGATCTTGTCGAGCGCAGCCATGCCCTGCTGGTAGGTCGTGTAGAGGTTGGAGAGCTGCTGGATCGGGTCGAAGAAGGTGGAGAGGTATCCGACGAACGCGACCACCACGCCGATTTGGGCGTTCCGCGCCGACTCCGTCGCCAGGTCGAGTGCCTGGTAGCCGCCGTAGAGCAGGATCACCGCGGTCCCCACCGCCGAGAGCAGCTCAACCGCGGGGAAGTACGACGCGTTCAGGTAGACGGTCTTCATGTTCGCCTGCCGGTTGAGCTCGTTGAGCTCGGCCATCCGCTCGACGTGGCGGCTCTCCTGGGCGAAGCTGCGCACCACCCGAACGCCGCTCAGGCTCTCCTGCAGGTACGCCGTCACCTCCGCGATCCGCTCCCTGGTGATCCGGTAGGCGCTCGCGGCCACGATCCGGAACACCAGGCTGGCGATCGCGAGGAGCGGGAGAGTCAGGAACACCACGAGGGCCAACTGGACGTCGGCGATCAGCATGATCACCACCACCCCGACGAGCGTCAGCGTGCTGGAGAACAGCGTCACGATCCCGGTGCTGATCAGCTGATCGAGCGCATCGACGTCGTTCGTGATCCGCGAGATCAGCACCCCGGGCCGGTTGCGAGTGAAGAACCCGATCGACATCGCCTGGACGTGGGTGAAGATCCGGATGCGCAGGTCCTGGAGCGCCCTCTCGCCGACCCATCCGACCAGGTAGGTCTGCAGATAACTGGTCCCCCAGCCAACCAGCGCCGCTCCCAAGAACCCCCCGACGATCCAGGCGAGCGCGGTGGAGTCGCCGTCGAGGACCGCCGACACCGCCTTACCGACCAGGAACGGCGGCGCCAGCGTGGCGCCGGTGGCGAGGATCAGCGCCCCGAGCATCAGCCAGACCTGACGCCGATACGGTCCCAGCAGCGAGAACAGCCAGCGGACTTTCCGCCAGCGGTTGTCCTGGCCCCGGATCAGCCGCCAGAGCGAGCGGAAGAGGGCGAAGAAGTTCTGGGCGCCGTTCGTCTCGTTCACAGCTTCGCCAGCTCCTCGCGGTCCTCGAGGTCCCGCTGCAGGTAGACCGAGTCCTCCAGACCCTTCTCCGCGATCTCCTCGTACAGGGGGCAGCGCTCGAGCAGCTCCTCGTGCGTCCCGCGGTCGACGATCCGGCCCCGGTCCATCACCACGATCTCGTCGGCCAGAGAAATGGTGGAGAGCCGGTGCGCGACGATGAACGTCGTCCGGCCCTTCATCGCCTCGCGCAGCCCTGCCTTGATCTGCGCCTCGGTCCGCGCGTCCACGGACGAGGTCGCGTCGTCGAGGATCAGGATGCGCGGCTCGGCGAGCAGCGCCCTCGCGATCGCCACCCGCTGCCGCTGCCCGCCGGACAGGGTCAGCCCGCGCTCCCCGACCACCGTGTCGTAACCGTCGGGGAGCCGTGTGACGAACTCGTGCGCCTGCGCCCGGCGCGCGGCCGCCTCGATCTGCTCCCGCGTCGCATCCGGTCGCGCGTAGGCGATGTTCCCGGCGACCGTGTCCGAGAACAGGAAGCTGTCGTCCGCGACGAAGGCGATCTCGGACCGCAGCGATGCCAGGTCCACCTCCTTGATGTCGGTCTCGTCGATCACCACCCGGCCCTCGCTCGGGTCATAGAGCCGGGCGAGGAGCCCGACCAGACTGGTCTTGCCGGAGGCGGTCGGTCCCACCAGCGCGACGGTCCGGCCCGGGTCGACCTCCAGATCGATCCCGGTCAACGCCGGCTCCGCCCCGTCGTAGCGCAGCGTCACCCGCTGCAGCGAGACCTGCCCGCGCCCCTCGGGCAGCGGCGGTGCACCGGGCGGGCTCTCCATCGAGGGCTCGCGATCGAGGATCTCGAACATCCGGTTGCCCGAGGCCACGGCCCGCTGCGCCATGCTCAGCGACATCCCGAGCCAGCGCACCGGGCCCGACAGCAGGACCACGTACACATAGAAGGCGGTCAGGTGCCCGATGTTGGCGTGGCCATTGATCACCTGGAGGCCACCGACCATCAACACGGCGGCCAGCCCCAGGTTCGGCAGGAAGCCCATCAGCGGTGTGTAGAAGGACTGCAGGCGGGTCGAGACCATGCTCTGCTCGAAGACCCGGTTGGCGGAATGCCGGAACCGCCCGATCATGTGCCGCTCGCGAGCGAAGGCCTTGACGATGCGGATCCCCGAGATGCTCTCCTCGGCGCTCGTCGTCAGCTCGCCGACCCTCTGCTGGACCTCCTGCTCGGCGGGCCGGTTGCGCCGGCTGTAGCGGGTCGCGGTCGCGACCAGGAACGGCACGGGGGCGAGAGCGAGCAGCGCAAGAACCGGATCCAAGACGAACATCGCGACCGCTGCGAACAGGATCGTCAGCGCGCTTTGGCTCACCCAGATCAGCCCGTAACCGAGGAAGAAGCGAATCGACTGGAGGTCGACCGTCGCGCGCGACATCAGCTGGCCTGTCTGCTGCGAATCGAAGAAGGCGAGCTCGAGCTTCTGCAGGTGTTCGTAGAAGCGCTGGCGCAGGTCGAACTCGACGGCCAGCGAGACCTTGCCGGCGATAAGGCGCCGGCCTACGGTGAGGAGGAGCCTCAGAACTCCGGCCCCCAGCAGCGCCAGCACGAGCGGCAGGATGTCGTCCCGGTGCTCAGATTCGATCGCGTTGACCGCGCCCCCGATCAGGAGCGGAATCAGCACGGTCATCCCCATCGCCATCCAGGCGAGCAGCAGCGAGAAGCCCAGCGGGCGGCGGTACGGACGCAGGAAGCCGAGGAGGCGCCGGAAGGTGGCCATACCTCAACTATAGAAAGTGAAGTAAAGGCGCCCGGCATCTCGCAGAAGGCGACCGGGCGCTCGCTACTCTCAGCACAATGCTCAGAGAGATCATCAGCTGGCCGATCTCGACGGCTCGCAGGGCGGTGGAGCTGCCCCGCGCGATGGAGCGCAGCATCCGCGAGGCGAACGAGCTGATGGAGGTCTCGCGCGAGCAGCTCGAGGTGATGCGCCGGCAGGCCGATCAAGCGCTCGAACAGGCCGAGCGCATGAACGAGCTGCTCGGGCGCGTCGTCCGGCTGACCGAGCCCCTCGAGCGGGCGCAGCGCGGCGCGGAGTACGTCGGAGAGGGGCTGAAGCGCGCGATCTTCGGGCCCGAGGAAGCGGCCCAGCTCGGACGCGAGAAGGCGGCCCAGGTCGGAGCCGAGGAAGCGGCCCAGGTCTCGATCGAGGCCGAGGTGATCGCGGAGAAGACCGCTCTCGCGAGCCAGGCGGAGGCACCCGCGGAGCAGGAAGAATCGTCCGCACGTCCTCCCGATTCCTCCGAGCGGTGAGCCGTCCCGACGCCGGGCTCTGCGACCGCTGCCGCCACCAGCGCCTGATCCACAACACCCGCGGCTCCGTCTTCTCGCTCTGCGAGCTCTCGAAGACGGACCCGGCCTTCCCACGCTATCCGCGGCTCCCCGTGCTCGAGTGCGATGGATTCCGCGAGCGCCAGGGTGCCCGCCGGGCGGGATGAAGAAGTGCGGCCCGTAATCCGCCGCTACCTGATCGCGATCGCCCTCGCCGTGGTCGCCCTAACGGCCGCGGCGATCGCCCTGCTCGACGACGAGAGCGCTGATGGCGGCAACGCGGCCGCGCGTGGACCCCACTGGGCCTCCCTCCCGCCGAGCCCGCTGCAGCGCACCGAGGTCGCCGCCGGTCGCATCGGCAGGTTCATCTACGTCGTCGGCGGCTTCGTCCCACCCAGCCTGCAGACGACCGACCAGGTTGCCCGCTACGACATCTCCACCGGCACCTGGTCCACCGTCGCACCGCTGCCCGTCGCCGTCAATCACCCCGCCGTCGCCGTGGGCACTGGACGCTGCGCGGGGCAGCTGTACGTGTACGGCGGCTACACGGACAGCGGCAGTCTCTCCGGCGAGGTCGACGCCCTGCAGCGGTTCGATCCGCGCACCGGAACATGGACTCGCTTGCCGGGCTCCGGCGTTCCGCGCGCTGCCGCGACCCTCGCTCCGGTCGGCTGCTCGATCTACGCGATCGGGGGCGCCAGCGGAGGCGCGGCCCAGCGTCAGGTCCAGGTGTACGACATCCGGCGAGGCACCTGGCGTCCCGGCCCGAGCATGAGGATCGCCCGCGAGCACCTGGCGAGCGTCGCGATCGGGCGCCGCATCCTGGTGCTCGGAGGCCGAGCCGCCGGCGGGAACCTCGCCGCGGTCGAGGAGCTCGACACACGGGCCGGGAAGTGGCGGCGGCTGCCGCGAATCCCCACGCCTCGCAGTGGCTTCGGAGCCGTCGCGGTCCGTGGATGGGCAGTCGTCCTGGGTGGGGAGGAGCTCACGCCGGGCGGCGAGACCATTCGGCCCGTGGAGGCCCTCGATCCACGCTCGAGGCGCTGGCGGAAGCTGCCCGCCATGCTCACGCCGCGACACGGGCTGGGCGTAGTCGCGCGTGGCCCTCGGATCTTCGCCGTGGAAGGCGGTCCGCAGCCCGGCGGGAGCTACTCCTCGCTCATCGAGTCACTCAAGATTCCAGCCCGTCTCCTCCCACCGCGGCACGGTCGGTTTCCGCAAAAATCGGCCGGGTAGCCAAACTAGCTGGGGAGCCGTGAAGAGGAAACGCTGGAAACCTGCCGCCGGGGCGATCGCGCTCGGCCTCGTGGGTCTCACGCTCGGCGCATGCGGGTCGGGCGAGGGCGAGACCACGACACAACCGCAACCGCCGCCGATCTCGGCGGCGAGCGCAAACGACCTCGCAAGCCTGAGCGATGAGATCGCGACCGACCTGGACGCGGGCGAGACCTGCAGCGCCGCCTACTCCGCCGACGATCTCAAGGACGCGGTCGAGGCCACGCGGATGTCCGCCCCGCTGCGTTCTGCGGTCGCGGAGGTGTCGGACCGGCTGGTCGACGAGGTCAACTGCCCACCGCCCCCTCCGCCACCGGAGCCCGAGAAGGAGGAAAAGAAAAACGAGGAGAAGGAGAAGAAGGAGGAGGAGGGCAACGAGAACAAGGACCAACGCGGGGACGAGGGCGGAGACGAGGAGAAGCCGAAGCCCCCTGGGCACGGAGGCGTGCCACCCGGTCAGGCGAAGCTCAAGGGAGAGGACGGATGAAGCGCAGGCTGGCCGGTGAGCGCTACGAGCTCGAGGACAGGCTCGGCCACGGCGGCATGGCCACCGTGTACCGCGCCCGCGATCTGAAGCTTGATCGGGAGGTCGCCATCAAGCTGCTCGCCGACAACTTCGCCGGGGACGACGAGGTCCGCAACCGCTTCTCACGCGAGGCCCGCCTGGCCGCCCGCCTCGATCATCCGAACGTGGTCCAGGTCTTCGACGTGGGAGAGGACGAGGACCGTCCCTTCATCGTCATGGAGCACGTCGCGGGTGGCACCCTCGAGGACCGCCTAAGTCGCCGCCGCTCGGTCGATCGCGACGAGGCACTCCGCCTCCTCGGACAGCTCTGCGAGGGTCTCGGCCACGCCCACGGGAAGAAGCTCGTCCACCGGGACATCAAGCCCCAGAACCTGCTGCTTCGTGACTCGGACGACTGCCTGAAGATCACCGACTTCGGCATCGCGCGCGCCGCCGAGGAGACGGCCCGGCTGACCCGGCCCGGCAAGGTGATCGGAACCGACCGCTACATGGCCCCCGAGCAGCTCGCCGACGGTCGCATCACACCGGCCACGGACGTCTACGCCTGCGGCGTGGTGGCCGACGAGCTCCTACCGCAGACCCGCTCGCCCGAACTGCGCGAGATCGTCGCCCGCTGCCTCCACCAGGACCCCGGTGAGCGCTTCAGCGACGCCACTGAGCTCGGCGAGGCGCTTGCCACGGTGGAGGGGAACGGCGCCGGCGGCGTCGTCCGGCGGATCAAATCTCAGGCGCGTCCGACCAGGCCACTGACCGCGACGGGTCCCTCCACCGCGCAGTGGCCGGTGCCCACCGACGTCAAGCCGCGCAAGGCGCGGGCCGGGCGGCGCGGTCTCCGGCTCGCCGCCGGCATCGCGCTGATCGCTGCCATCGGCGCCGGCGCTGCGATCGCCATTGGCGTCGGCGATTCCGGCTCTCCGAGCGAGCCCACGCGGGCGCGGCAGCCCGTGGCGCCGGTCTCCGTGCCGCAATCGGATGACCCGGCGACCCAGGCGAGAGAGCTCGCCGACTTCCTGCGCGCCCAGTCCCGGCGGGGCGCGGCGAACGCCCAGCAGCCCCAGCCCTAAGCGTTCAGGGCGTCGTCTTCGGGACCGGAGCGGTCGGGGTCTGCTCCGTCCTGGTGATGGTCGAGTCCGGCGCGGGGGTTGTCTGCGGGGCGGTGGTGGTCGCGGTCGCGGTGGTCGGCGGGTGGATTGCCGGCTCGGACTTCTCGCCGCAGCCGGCCGCTGCCAGGGCGGCGATCGCCGCCGTCCCCAGCACGAGCGGCCGCAGCCGCCGCCTTCCCGCCTCAACCACTGACCTCACGGCCCGGGACGGTAACGAAGGCGGCTAGATCAGCGGAATTCGACCTCGACCAGCGGACTCCCCGCGACCCAGTCATCGACGTTCCTCGTTCCCCGGCCGATGTCCTCGAGGATGCCGCGGACCACCTCCCGGCGCTCGGCCTCGTCGGTGATCGGGCGTGCAACCGCGGGCAGGTCCGCGTGCACGCTCCCCTTCAGATGGAAGGTGAATTCGGGGCTCGTGAGCAGATTGGCGTACCAGTCGCGGGTCCCCGGCGAGCCGCTCAGAAAGGTCCGGCCGTTGTAGCGATAGCGCCAGATCTCGATTCGGCGCGGCTGGCCGCTGTTGCGGCCCGTCGTGGTGATGTCGATCGTCCGATCGTTCTCGAGCGCCCGCTGGATCCGCTCGTCCACCCGATCGACGCTACGCCTACGCCGCCTCTGAGTAGATGGCCTCGCCGGGGATCTCGTCGGATTCCTCCTCGGCGAACTGCTCCGCGGCCTCTTCCTCGGACTGGATCACGACCGCCGCCACGGCAATCGCGGCCAGGACCAACCCGGCGGCGATCCAGAAGGCGAGGTGGTAACCGCTGGTCAGCGCGGAGGCGGTCGACTCCCCGGCGGCCTCGAGGCTGTCGCTCCGCGAGGTCGAGAGCGTCGCCAGGACAGCGAGGCCGAGCGCGCCACCCACCTGGGCGGTGGTGTTGACCAACCCGGATGCAAGCCCGGCATCGGCCTTGGTGGCTCCCGACATCGCGATCGTCATCAGCGCCGGGAAGCAGATCCCGATGCCGACGCCCATCAGGATGAGGACGGGAAGGATGTCGACGACGTAGGTGGCGTCCACCGGCGCCCTGGTGAAGAGGATCAGGCCGGCGGCGACCAGGCCGAGGCCCGGGAAGAGCAGCCGCCGGGCGCCGAAGCGCATGATCAGCGGCTCCGAGTAGCGGCCCGTGAGCGCGCCCATGATTATGCAGATGGGCAGGAAGGCCAGCCCGATCTGGAGCGCGTCATAACCCTGGACCAACTGCAGGTAGAGCGAGCCCATGAAGAACATGCCGAACATCCCTGCCACGGTCAGGACCTGGACGAGGTTCGCGCCGGTCACGTTGCGCGAGCGGAAGATCCGCAATGGGATCAGGGGAGTCTCGGCGGTCGCCTCACGGGCGATGAAGAGGCCCAGGAGCACCAGCGACGCGGCACCCAATCCGAGTGTCGTAGCGGCGCCCCAGCCGTCCGTGGCCGCCGGCTCGACAATGGTGTAGACGCCGAGCATCAGCGAGGCGGTGATCAGCACCGCCCCGAGCCCATCCGCGCCCTCGCGGAATCCGATGCCCTCATCGTCCTCCAGGAGGCGGTGCGCGAAGAACGCCGTCGCGGCCCCGATCGGAGCATTGACGAAGAAGATCCAGTGCCAGCTGATCGTCTGGGTGAGAATGCCGCCGATCAGCAGGCCGACCGCGCCACCGGCCGAGGCAACGAATGCGTAGACCCCGACCGCCTTGGCCTGCTCCCGCGGCTCGGGGAACATCGTCACGATCATGCCCAGGATCACGGCTGAGGTCATCGCGCCGCCGATGCCCTGGAGCAGACGCGCGCCGATCAGCATCGCCTCGCTCTGCGACGCGCCGCAGAGAATCGACGCCGCGACGAAGACGGCGAGCCCATAGAGGAAGACCCTCCGGCGGCCGATCAGATCGCCGATCCGCCCGGCCAGCAGGAGCAGTCCGCCGAAGGTGATCAGGTAGGCGTTCACGACCCAGGCGAGGCTGTTCTGCGAGAAGCCCAGGTCGTCCTTGATCGAGGGCAGCGCGACATTGGTCACAGTGATGTCGAGGACGATCATCAGCATGCCCACGCAAAGCACGTAAAGCGCGATCCAGCGATTCCGGTCGCTGATCGGCTGCTGTTGTTCGGTTCCCACCTGTGCCTGCGTCATTCAGATCGGCCTCCTGTGCCCGTCATTAGGTCGTCGTTTCCAATTACGACCGCCCCTGCCCCCGGAACTAATCGGTGGTTTGTAGCGGTTCGAGCGCGCTTCAAGTCAAGCCGTTGTGAAGCTCAATCAAGCCGTGCCGGCAGGCCGAAGCGCGCGTAGGCGGCCGCCAGCTTCTCGTAGTCGGCCGGCTGCTCGGGCGTCCGTGCCTGCACCTCCGGATCGGGGTCCATCGAGGCGCGCACGATGAACGCGTCGATCTCCTTGATCTTCTCGCCCTCGAAGGTGAGCACGTTCACCGCGAACGGAACGTGCGCCCCCTGCTCGGCGTCCCAGCTGTAGAAGGCGAGCGCCGGCTGGCCGTTGGCGATCGTGGGGATCGACCGCCAGCCCCACTCGGGGAGCATCGACCACCGCTCCAGGAACCCCCGGACTCCCTCGATGCCCTGGAACCAGCGAGCCATCGGCGGCATCGTGAAGGCGACGTCGTCGGCCAGCATCGAGACGACGGTGTCCACGTCGTTGCGCTCCCAGGCGTCGGCGTACTGCTCGACGATCTCACGCAGCCGCTCGTCGCCCAACGAGCTCAGCGTCTCCTGCTGGCTCTGGTCGGGGAGCTTCTTCTCGATCGTCGCGCGGGCGCGCTGCAGGGCGCTGTTGACGGAGGCGACGCTGGTGTCGAGCGTTTCCGCCGTCTCCTGTGCCGAGAAGCCCAGCACCTCCCGCAGGATCAGCACGGCGCGCTGATTCGCCGGGAGAAGCTGGAGCGCGGCGATGAAGGCCAGCTCGACCGCCTCGCGCTGCTCGAAGCGGGCCTCGGGGGAGGCGTAGCCGTCCTCGATGCCGAGCGTCTCGTCGGGATAGGGCTCGATCCAGACGGACTCCACGACCGGCTCGCCGACACCACCGTGCGGATCGGCGGGTGGCCCGTAGTCGATCGGCAGTACCCGCTTCGGCCGCCGCTCGATCGCGTCCAGCGAGGTGTTGGTCGCGATCCGGTAGAGCCAGGAGCGCAGCGAGCTGCGCCCCTCGAACTTCGGCAGCCCGCGCCAGGCGCGCACCAGGGCCTCCTGTAGGGCGTCCTCGGCGTCCTGCACCGAGCCGAGCATCCGGTAGCAGTGGGCATGGAGTTCGGAGCGGTGCGGCTCGACCAGGCGCCGGTAGGCCTCCTCGCTGCCCTCCTTGGCGGTCTCGAGAAGCTCCCTCTCCCGCACCGTCGACTCTGTCGGGCTTGGCGTCATGGGTCCTATGGAGACTAGACGGAGCGCGTTAACGGGATTCATCGGGAGCGATGAATTTGTGCGTGGCCCTCGGTCTTATTGGCAGGTGATGAGCCAGCCCAAGTCCAACTCCGTGGTGCACCTCGAGCTCCACACAGGCGACCTGCGCGGCGCGGTGGACTTCTACGCGACGCTGTTCGGCTGGCGTCCGGAGCGGATCCGCGCCGGGCAGGGGTCGTATCTCGCAATGGCGATGGGCGACAGGGTAGGGGGCGGCGTGGTCGAATGCGCCGCCGACCAGCCGCTCTGGCTGCCGTACGTCGAGGTCGGCGACGTCGGCGAGACCACGGATCGGGCCCAGGGGCTGGGCGGCGAGGTGCTTCTCGGCCCGCGCGAGGGGCCCGAGGGCTGGCGCAGCGTGGTCTCGACCCCGGACGGTGGCGAGGTGGCTTTCTGGCAGCCGAAGATCGACCGACGGTGAGGCCCTCGACGCTCGCGCCTAGTGAACCGGGGGCGCCGCCTCCCTGACGCCCGTGAGCTCGAAGATCCAGAAGTCCTTCCCGATGACCGGGACCGAGACGTTGTAGACGGGCACCGAGCCGATCGAGCCCTCCAGGCTGCCGACGTGCGCGTGGCCGTGGAGCACCAAGTCAGGCTCGTACTCGCGGATCGGGGCGGCCATCCTATCGGTGCCGAGGAACGCCCAGATCCCCTCAGGCTCCCCCGCGAGGGTCTGCTCGGTCGGGGAGTAGTGGAGCAGCACGATGCGCACATCGCAGGTCGAGATCTCCTGCAGGCCGCGGGCGATCCCCTTGATCTCCGCCGTGCCCTCCGCGTAGACCATGCGCAACGCCGGCTCGCCGAAGTCCGGCAGGTGGGAGCCGGGGAAGCCGCCGACGAACCCCTTCGCCCCCGCAATCCCGATGCGGAGCCCCGCCGCCTCGATCTCGGTGCTGGCGCGATCGAGCACCACGACCCCGGCGTCGGAGAGCACAGCGGCGATCTCATCGGCACGATCCAGATGCCAGTCGTGGTTGCCGAGCACCGCGATCACCGGGATCTCGAGGCCGGTGCAGGCGTCGGCCAGCACGCGCGCCTCCTTCGGATCGCCGCAGGTGGTCAGGTCTCCGGCGAGCAGCACAAGGTCCGCCCTCCCGCGCAGGGCGGCGAAGGACTCGCCGAGCTGCTGCTCCATTCCCTCGCGGGCGTGGACGTCTCCGGCGGCGGCGATCCGGACTGGCCGGGCATCTTGCTGTGGCAAGCGCCCGTCGGTCGCTTCTGTGGGCATGACGTGTTACTACCCGTGTTGGGGCTTCGATGACACTCCGCACGGGTACCCGATGCGTATGGCGACTGGTTCGGATTGCTTCGAGGCGATCGAGAACACACTGAAGAAGGCGGTGGCCGCGCTGGATGGCGCCCGGGTCCCGTTCATGCTGGGCGGCAGCCTCGCGGTCTGGGTGCGCGGCGGCCCCGAGAGCTGCAACGACCTCGACCTGATGGTCCGCCCCGACGACGCGGACGCCGCCCTGGCGGCGCTCGAAGGGAGCGGGATGCGAGGCGAGCGCCCGCCCGAGGATTGGCTCTACAAGGCCTGGGACGGCGACGTGCTCGTCGACCTGATCTTCGGCCCGAAGGGGCTCTCGATCGACGACGAGACGTTCGCGCGCTCGGACTCGGTCAGCGCCTTCGGCCTCGAGGTGCGCGCTATGTCGCTGGAGGACGTGCTGGTCACCAAGCTCCGCGCGCTTCATGACCATTACCTCGGCTACGAGTCGCTGCTGGAGATGGCGCGGGCCGTCCGCGAGCAGGTCGACTGGGATCGGGTACGGCGAGCGACGGACGAGTCGCCATACGCGAGGGCCTTCTTCGCTTTGGTCGAGGAGCTGGGGATCGTCGAGCGCCCCTCGGCCTCTCGCGGCGAGGCTCGGCCGCGGATCCGCCTCGCCGAGTAACCGGAAATTGGGAGGGCCGCCGCCACACGACGGCGACCCTCTCGCGGTGCCTAGGTCCCAGCCGGGACCGCGCCGAGCTGCTCCATCAGAGCCGCCGAGTCGATCGTGCCCCAGTGCTCGACCGCCTGGTCGTTCTGGATGCGGACGAAGTCGTAGTTCGCGACCTCGACCTTCTTGCCGGTCGCCGGGATTCCCATGAAGTCACCCTCGTGGGTCCCACGGAAAGTCGAGCGGACCGCGATCTCATCGCCCTCGGCGAGGATGTCATCGACGGTCGTCTCGAGATCGGGAAACGCCGAGCGGACCTGTTTGACGAATTCGTGTATGCCGTCCCGGTCGGGCCCTGTGCCCGGGAGCGGATCGTGATCGACGAAGTTCGGGGCACAGATCTCGTCGATCACATCCTCGTTGCCCTCATTCATGACCTCGGCGAACCACCGCTGGGCCAGTTCCTTGTAGTCAGCCATCTCTGGACCTCCTGAATCGAAGCCCCCTAGTAACAATCGACCCTATCCCCAATTGGCGGGCCCGTGTGATCAATCGGTCGAGGCGGGCCAGAAGATCGCGAAGGCCCCGTGCTGGCCCGACTTCCCGCGGATCGGGATCGCGCTGACCGCGATCTGGTGGTCTTGGCCGTCTGCGCCTGTGATCTCCATCCGCGCGTGCCCCGGCTCCCCGTCGCGAAGCGCGATCGTCAGCGGCAGCTCCTCGACCGCGAGCTCCCGGCCGCCGGGCTCCCGGGGGCGAAAGCGGCTGCCCCAGTCCTCTGGAGGCATCTCGCCGGCCTGCTGGAAGGGCATTCCGAGCAGCTCCCCGGCCGCCTCGTTGTAGAAGAGGAGAGTGCCGGCCTCGTCGACCAGGAACGCCGCGGTCGACAGCGACGCGATCAGGCTGCGCGCCTGGATCAGCTCGAGCGGTCTCTGGGTTGCGGGCACGAAGCGAGCCTAGCCGGGGCATGGTTACCGGGGCAACTCGTGGGTAAGTAAGTGCCGCAATCAAGCGAAAGGGATGGGATGGCGGAGCTGACGACACTGGAGGAGAAGTTGGCGGAGGTGACCGGCCTCGCGAAGGCGGCGCAGGAGGCGACCCAGAAGGTCGAGGGGCTGGTCGACGACGACGAGCTGGCGAGCCAGCTGCAGAAGATGCGCGAGGAGGCTGAGGAGACTGAGCGCCGCTGCACCGAGCTGGCGGAGCAGCGCGACGGCAAGAAGACGGCGATCCTCGAGAAGGCGCAGGAGACGAAGAACGAGGCAGCCGAGATGATGTCCACCTACCTGGGGTCGGATGCGGACGACCTCGATGGGTTCGAGTTCCTGACCATGGCCGAGGCGGGCGAGGTCGGGCACTGGGAGATCCTCGGCAAGCTCAATGAGAAGGCGGGGGAGGCCGAGCTCAGGGAGCTGGTCGAGTGGGCGCTCCCGATCCAGGAGCGGCATCTGCGCGACGTGCGCCAGGGCTCGCTGACGCTCGCGGCGGAGGAGGATCCAAACGGCTGAGGTCAGGGCGTTCCACCGGCACCCTGCCGACGAGGACCCCGAGGAGCTGCTGGACCCGGCCAATCACGTTTCCACTCCGTGGGGCGACGACGGCCGCGGCCAGTGCGAGAAATGCGCGGGCGAGGGCCAGGTCGAGCATCGCTGCCTCTCCTGCCTGGAGCTCGGCGAGCCGGATTCGGCCTGCGTGGCCTGCGGTGGACGCGTGGAGTGGGTTGACACCTGCCCATCCTGTGAGGGAAACGGCGTCATCAGTCGGATCGAGCGCGCGGGCGTCAGTTCCTTCCCGACGGTGCAGGGCCTCCGCCGCTACCTGCGCGAGCGCGACGCCGACCTCAGCGGCGACGTCTTCGTGGAGCTGGAGGGCGAGCTGAGCGAGGACCGTGACCTCGATGCCGATGAGGGCGCGATTCTGATCTTCCCGAGCCGCATCCTCGACCGGCTGCCCGCGTCCTGAGATCGCGGTTACGCTCAGCCGCGATGAGGCCGGAGGAGTCGCAGGCGTGAGCGAGGACGAGCTTCGCGGCGATCTCGCGGAGCTGCTCCGACGGCGAGCGCTCAC
>DATFOK010000095.1:0-10974 GCA_035265665.1 Solirubrobacterales bacterium
GTCATTCGTCATCCTCGACGAGGCTCAGAACACGAGCCCCGAGCAGATGAAGATGTTCCTCACCCGGCTCGGCTTCGGTTCGAAGTTCGTCGTGACGGGCGACATCACCCAGATCGACCTCGAGAAGGGATCGCGGTCGGGGCTGATCGAGGTGGGCGACATCCTCACCGGGGTCGAGGACATCAACTTCATCCGCTTCGGCGGCGAGGACGTCGTCCGCCACAAGCTCGTGCAGCGCATCGTCGCCGCCTACGGCGAGGCCGAGAGCCGCCCCCGCTCGGACGACTCCAGGGGCGACTGAGATCGACCTCTCGGACGTCCCCGGGGATCTGCGGCGAGCCGTCGGGGCCGCCCTGCACGCCGCCGGGGTGAGCGACGGACACATCGGCGTGGAGATCGTCGGCGAGGGCCGGATGCGGACGCTCAACTACGCCGCGCGCGGAGTGGACGAGGCGACCGACGTGCTCGCCTTCCCGATCGACGAGCAGGCCGAGGCCCGTGGTCCCAGGGAACTCGGTGATGTCTTCATCTGCCCGGAGAAGGCAACCGATGTGACCGAGGCCGCGGTCCACGGAGCACTTCACCTGTGCGGCTACGACCACGAGACCGACGCCGGCGAGATGCTCGAGCTGCAGGCCAAGGTCATGAGATCCCTGCAGTGACCAGGCCGGCCCCGTGGATGCGAGGGTGCTCCGCAGGCGAAGCCGAGGAGCAACCCGTTATCGGTAGGAGGAGCTGGCCTTAATGAAGGCCGGCTTCGTCGGGGTGGCGGGGCGACCGAACGTCGGCAAGTCGACGCTGGTCAACGCCATCGTCGGCGCCCGGGTCGCAATCGTCTCGGAGCGACCGCAGACCACCCGCCGCGCGATCAGGGGCGTGGCAACCGACGTCGAGTTCGACTGGCAGCTGGTTCTGACCGACCTGCCCGGCGTGCAGCGCCCCCGCGACGCCCTCACCGAGCGCATGCAGCGGCGCGTCGAGCGCGAGATCGCGGATTCCGATGCGGTCCTCTTTGTGGTCAACGCCGAGCAGGGCATCGGTCCCGGCGACCGGTTCATCTCCAAAGCGCTGCTGCAAGCGAACGCGGCGACGCCCGTGGTCTGTGCGGTGAACAAGGTCGACCGGCTCAACAACGCCGAGACCGCGGCCATCCTCGCCCAGACAGCGGAGCTCGAGGGGGTGGACGAGATCTACCCGGTCAGCGCCCGCAAAGGGATCGGTGTGGAGCCGCTGATCTCCAAGTTGGTCGAGATTGTCCCCGAGGGGCCATTCATGTTCCCGCCCGAGCAGCGCTCCGACCTGCCCAGCGAGGTGCTGCTCGCCGAGTTGATCCGCGAGCAGGTCCTGCGCCGCACCCGCGACGAGCTCCCACACGCGGTCGAGGTGGAAGTCTCCGAGGTGGCGCATCGCGAGGATGGGGTCGTCGAGGTACACGCCCACATCTGGGCCGAGGCCGAGTCCCAGAAGGGAATCCTGATCGGCGCGGGCGGGCAGAAGATCAAGGAGATCGGGACAGCGGCGCGCACCGAGCTGGAGCGCGAGCTCGGCGGACGCGTCTTCCTCGACCTCCAGGTCCGGGTACGCAAGCGCTGGCGCCGCGACGAGGGCCTGCTCGACCGTCTCGGGATCGAATAGGGCCGGACCGATTTGTCTGGTTCCCGGTAAACCCGCAGCCCGCACCGCTACTGATTGGAGGAACCGTGCCGGAGGACCTGTTTAGACCGCAACTCGGCGAGCCACATCACCACGCCTACGTCGTCGACGACATCGAGGCGATCGTGGAGCGGCTGGCCAAGCAGCTCGGGGCCGGTCCGTTCTTTCTGGTCGAGGACGTGCCGCTGGAAAACGTCCTATCGCGGGGCGAGCCGGCAGAATTCGCTCACGATTCTGCGTTTGGCTTCTGCGGCGGCGGCGCAATCGAGCTGATCGAACCGACCCGCTTGACGCCAGACCGCGTCGAGGAGAGATTCGCTGGCGTGCGGCCGAGAATCCACCACGTCGGCTACGGGGTGCCCGCGAAGTCGGCCCGGGAGCTCCGCCGGGAACTCGATGAGCGGAATCTGCCCGAGTACCTCGGCGCCCAGCTCGGCGATCTCGACATGACCTTGCACGACGCGTCGGCCTTGCTCGGCCACGACATCGAGATTCATGTCGACAACGACGGCCTGCGCGAGTTCTTCGGAATGGTTCGCGATGGCGCTGAAGGTTGGGACGGCTCTACACCGCTGCGACCCGCCCCGAGCTGATTCGACCGGACTGTCCTGATTTGTGGTCGTCAGACGACCATTAGTCAGGACAGTCCCTCCATCAAGAGCGGCGCTCCGCCAACGAGACCCGGCGAAGAGCTGAATCGGGCTCTTCAGGGGTGCGAGCAGGGGCTTCGTACAATCGCCCGATGGTCGTTCAAACCGCGAGAGACGCGGCGAAGGTCCGTTTCGACGAGCGCGGTCTCGTGCCCTGCGTGATGCAGGACGCCCGCTCCGGCGAGGTGCTCACCCTGGCCTACATGAACGATCAGGCGCTTCAGCTGACGCTGGAGACCCGCGAGATCCACCTCTACAGCCGCAGCCGCCGGGAGATCTGGCGGAAGGGAGCGACCTCCGGGAACTTTCAGCGCGTTCGCCAGATTCGCTACGACTGCGACGGCGACGCTCTCGTCGCCCTGGTCGACCCTGCCGGCCCCGCCTGCCACACCGGTGAGCGCTCCTGCTTCTACCGCGACCTCGAGGGGAGCGCCGATCCGGGTGTCGACGCCCCCGCCGCCCCAGGCGAGCCCGCCGCGCTGCCCTACGAGGCCCTCGCCTCGCTGGAGCGGACCCTGCTCTCCCGCCAGCGCAACAGGCCGGCGGGCAGCTACACGGTGGAACTGCTCGAGGACCCGCGGCTCGCGAGCGACAAGGTCCGCGAGGAGGCCGCGGAGGTCGTCAAGGCGGTCCACTCGGAGTCCGAGGAGCGGGTCGCCGAGGAGGGGGCCGACGTCGTCTATCACCTCGCGGTCCTGCTGCTCTCCCGCGGCGTCTCGATGGCCGAGGTGCTGCAGATCCTGAACGGCCGTCGCCGTTCGCGATGAACGCCGTAGGAGCCTCCGATAGAACGGGTCGCGCAGTCGCGCGCCCTCGCATTACGCCCGGACTCGAGCCGGGCCCGGATCGCGCACGCGAGCTGGCCCGGAGCGCCAACGTGATCCCGGTCCGCTATCGCTTCGTCGACGACCTCGAGACCCCGGTGAGCGCCTTCCTCAAGCTGCGCGGCGAGGGTCCCTCATTCCTGCTGGAGTCCGCGGAGCAGGGGCGGCTCGGCCGCTGGTCCTTCCTCGGCTTTCGCCCGCGATCGATCTTGCGCTGGAGTGACGGACGGCTCTCGGAGTGGGACAGTCAGTCGGCGCCGGAGTCCGGTGCGGGCTCGCCGCCCGACCGCGTCACCGAGGCCCCCGACCCTTACGCCGCGATCGCGGACTACCTCGCGCGCTTCGAGATCGCGGAGCCGGACGAGCTGCCGCCC
This sequence comes from Solirubrobacterales bacterium, assembly GCA_035265665.1. Classification (GTDB taxonomy): domain Bacteria; phylum Actinomycetota; class Thermoleophilia; order Solirubrobacterales; family 70-9; genus DASUPK01. The sequence goes on from DATFOK010000095.1 coordinate 3,502, forward strand.
TTCGCGGGCGGCGCGGTCGGGTTCTTCGGCTACGACCTGGTGCGCACCGTCGAGCCCCTCGGCGAGCCGAACCCCGACCCGCTCGGTCTCCCCGACATGGCGCTGATGATCAGCGACCTGCTGGTGGCCTTCGACCACCAGCGACACGAGGTGACCCTGATCGCCAATGCGTTCGTCGAGGACGGCGGTATCGAGGAGGCCTACGAGCGCGCCGTCGACGCGATCGGCGAGGTGCGCGAACGGCTGCGGGAGCCGGTTCCGCCGGTGGAGGCGTCGACGGGTTCATCCGACGTGACCTTCGAATCAAACATGAGCCGCGAGCAGTTCGAGGCCACAGTCTCACGGATCATCGAGTACGTCCACGCGGGAGACGCCTTCCAGGTGGTCCCCTCCCAGCGGTTCACGGCGCGGGCGCCCGTCGAGGCGTTCTCGATCTACCGGGGCCTCCGCACGGTGAATCCGTCGCCCTACATGTACTTCCTCGACTTCGGCGACTTCGAGATCGCCGGCGCCTCGCCCGAGCCGCTGGTCAAGGTCACCGGCCGGCGGGTCGAGTCCCGGCCGATCGCGGGAACCTACCCCCGAGGCGGCGACGAGGAGGAGGACCGCCGCCAGGCCGAGCGCCTGCTCCAGGACCCGAAGGAGCGCGCCGAGCACGTCATGCTCGTCGACCTGGGGCGCAATGACCTCGGCCGGGTCTGCGAGTACGGCTCGGTCAGCGTCGACGAGCTGATGGTGGTCGAGACCTACTCGCACGTCCTCCACATCGTCAGCCAGGTCTCCGGGCGCCTGCGCGAGGATGTGAGCGCGATGGATGTGCTCCGCTCGGCCCTGCCCGCCGGCACCCTCTCGGGGGCGCCGAAGGTGCGCGCGATGCAGATCATCGACGAACTCGAGCCCCACAAGCGCGGCTCTTACGGCGGCGCGATCGGCTACCTCTCCTACACCGGCGACCTCGACACCGCGATCCACATCCGGACCGTGGTCGTCAAGGACGGGCTCGTCCACGTGCAGGCGGGTGGCGGCACCGTCGCGGACGCGCAGCCCGCCTACGAGTACAACGAGTCGGTCAACAAGGCGAAGGCGGTCTTCCGCGCCGTCGAGCTCGCCGCCGAGCAGCCGGAGTGGCCATGACCAGCGTCCTCGTGATCGACAACTACGACTCCTTCACCTACAACCTCGTCCAATACCTGGGCGAGCTCGGCGCCGAGATTGGGGTCGTGCGCAACGACAAGGCGAGCGTCGACGAGCTGCAGAGCCTGAAGCCCGACCGCCTCGTCGTCTCCCCGGGACCGTGCACGCCGAAGGAGGCCGGGGTCTCGGTCGCGGCCGTGCGTTCGTTCGCCGAGGCCGGCACGCCGGTGCTCGGCGTCTGCCTCGGGCACCAGTCGCTGGTTGCGGCGTTCGGCGGCAAGGTCGTCCGCGGCGATCCGATCCACGGCAAGGGCGCGGAGGTGCAGCACGACGGCAGGGCAATTTACGAGGGGCTCTCGAACCCGCTCGTTGCCGGTCGCTACCACTCCCTGATCGCGGACCCGGATCTGCCGGACGAGTTCGAGCTGACCTCGACCTACGGCGACGTGGTGATGGGCGTGCGTCACCGCGAGCTGCCCGCCGAGGGTGTGCAGTTCCACCCCGAGTCGGTCCTCACGCCCCAGGGGAAGCGCCTCCTGGCTAACTTCCTCGGCGATTGAGGGAGGTCCCGGAGATGCCGAACGACATCCTCACCCGCGCGATCGACGAGATCTGCGTCGGCACGCACCTGACGGCCGACCACACCTCCGCTGCGCTCGCGGAGATCATGGAGGGCCGCGTGGACGATGTGCAGACGGCCGCCTTTCTCATCTCCCTGCGGGCGAAGGGGGAGACGGTGTCGGAGCTCGTCGGCCTGGCCCGCACGATGCGCCAGTTGGCCGCCCACGTCGAAATCGACAAGCCGGGACTCGTCGACACGGCCGGGACGGGCGGTGGTCCCACCACGTTCAACATCTCCACCACGGCGGCGCTGATCGCGGCCGGCGCGGGCTGCCCGGTCGCCAAGCACGGCAACCGCTCGGCCACGAGCCGCTCGGGCTCCGCCGACGTGCTCGAAGCGCTCGGCGTCGACATCGAGCTCTCGCCGTCCGAGGTCGCCACCTGCATCGACGAGGTCGGCTTCGGCTTCATGTTCGCTCCCAAGCATCACAAGGCGATGGCGCACGTCATCCCGGTCCGCAAGGAGCTCGCGGTGCGGACGATCTTCAACTTCCTCGGGCCGCTCACCAACCCCGCGGGCGGGACCGCCCATCTGCTCGGAGTCTCCGACCGCAGCTACCAGGAGATCATCGCCGACGCCCTGCTGCAGCTCGGCTGCGCCCGGGCGCTGGTCGTCTCTGCGGACGACGGCATTGACGAGCTCAGCCTCGCCTCCCGGACCCGCGTGATCGAGGTCGCCGACGGCGGAACCGAGGAGTGGTTCGTCGAGGCGGCCGAGCTCGGACTGGGGCCCGCGCCGCTCGACGCGATTCCCGGCGGGGAGCCCGAGGAGAACGCGGTCGTGGTCAGGTCTGTGCTCGAGGGCGAGTCGGGCCCGCCCCGCGACGTCTCGGTGCTCAACGCGGGCGCGGCGATCTACGTCGCCGGCGGTGCCGCTGATCTTCAGGATGGCGTCGGCAAGGCAGAGAAGGCGATCGACTCCGGTGCGGCGCGAGACGTTCTCGCCCGCCTGGTGTCCCGCTCCCGCGAGCTGTCGGGCGCGAGCTAAGGTCCCCGGCACTGATGGGGATGATCGAAGAGCTGGTCGAGGCCGCTCGGGCGGGCGTGGAGCGGCGCCGCGCCCAGGTTCCGCTTGAGGACCTGGCGCGCCGGCTGGGCGAGCGCCCGGAGCAGCGACCCTTCCGCGAGGCGCTCGTACGGCCCGGTCTCTCGCTGATCGCCGAGTTCAAGCGCCGTTCACCGAGCGCTGGCGAGATCCGGGATGGAGCGGCCCCTGCCGAGATCGCCAGGGCGTACGAGGAGGGCGGTGCCGCGGCCCTGTCGGTCCTCACCGACGAGGCACACTTCGGCGGCTCAGTGGCCGACCTAATGCAAGCCCGGCAGGCCTGCGAGCTTCCGGTGCTGCAGAAGGACTTCATCGTCGACCGCTACCAGCTCTATGAGGCCGCGATCGCCGGAGCCGACGCCATCTTGCTGATCGTCGCCGCGCTCGATGCCGAGCAGCTCGCGGAGCTCCAGACCGAGGCGAGGGGCCTCGACCTCGATTGTCTCGTCGAGGTCCACCAGGAGTCCGAGCTCGAGAACGCGCTCACGGTCGACGCTGAGGTGATCGGGATCAACAACCGCGACCTCGAGGACTTCAGCATCGACGTTCAGACCACCTTCGAGCTGATCACCGACGTCCCGGCCGGGAAGACCGTGGTGTCCGAGAGCGGGATCGGGGATCGCGCGACGTTGGAGGAGCTCGAGCGCGTCGGCATCGACGCGGTGCTCATTGGAGAGACGCTGATGCGCGCCGACGATCCGGCCGCCAAGGTCCGGGAGCTGACGGCCGACGAGGAGTCGACCCGCGAGCACTTCCTCTAGGCGTGATGCGAGGGTGCTCCGCCAGGAGCACAACCCGTTTGATGCTGGTGATTACTTAGGGAACCGGTAGAGGGGGCTTAGAGAGGGTTAAGCGCCGCCGCCGACACTGGCGGCGTGCAGAGCGTCAGGAGATTCCTCTCGACCAGCTTCGGGTCAGCCGTCACAGGGGGCCTCGTCGTCCTCGTCTGCGGCCTCGTCCTGATCGAGGCCGGGGTCGTCGACACCGGCAAAGACTCGTCCTCATCCGGCGTGGTCGCGCCCTCGGCCCTCGCCAAGCCCGCCAGCGACTCCTCGGGCAGGGCCCTCACCGTTCACGACATCTACCAGCGCGACGCCGAGGGCGTCGCTTTCATCAGCTCGCAGGTCGTGCAGAACACCCCGTCCGTGTTCGGACTCCCCCAGCAGCAGCAGAGCACGGCCACCGGATCGGGATTCCTGATCGACGACGACGGCCACATACTCACCAACGCCCACGTCGTCGATGGCGCCAAGCGAGTCGATGTGCAGCTCGGCGATGGCGCCACCCAGCAGGCCCAGATCGTGGGCACGGATCCGTCGACCGACATCGCCCTCCTCAAGGTCGACGACACCGAGGGCGTCAGCCCGCTGCCGCTCGGCGACTCGACGAAGGTGCAGGTCGGCGACCCGGTCGTCGCCATCGGCAACCCCTTCGGGCTCGACCGCACGGTGACGACCGGGATCGTCTCGGCGCTCCAGCGCCAGATCCAGGCGCCCAACGGCTTCTCCATCAGCGACGTGATCCAGACCGACGCAGCGATCAATCCCGGTAACTCCGGCGGTCCCCTGATCGACGGCGCGGGCCAGGTGATCGGAATCAACTCTCAGATCGAGAGCCAGAGCGGCGGTAACGAGGGCGTCGGCTTCGCCGTCCCGATCAAGACCGCAGCCGACGTTGTCTCGCAGCTCGAGAACGGCGGCGACGTGCAGCGCGCCTACCTTGGCATCACCGGCGGCGACATCACCCCCAGCATCGCCCAGGCCCTCAACCTGCCGGTCCAGCAGGGCGTGCTCGTGGAGCAGGTCCTGAACGGCGGCCCGGCGGGCGACGCGGGCATAAAGGGCGCGACCGGCCAGGCGACCATCGGTGGGCAGACTGTCCCGATCGGCGGCGACATCATCACCAAGGTCGACGGGAAGCAGGTCACGGGCATGGACGACGTGATCTCGGCGGTCAACGAGCACAAGCCGGGGGACGACCTGACGCTGACCGTCTGGCGGGACGGTCAGCAGAGGGACGTCACCGTCATGCTCGGCGACCGTCCCGCGCAGGTTCAGGGCTCGGACTCGAGCAGCCAGCCGTAGCTACCGACCGGCGCGCTACTCGGTCACCTCGAAACTGAACATCATTCCGCTCTCGTGGTGCTCGGCAATGTGGCAATGCGCCATCCACAGCCCCGGGTTGGTGACGTCGAGGAGGATGTCGACGGTTTGGCCGGCCGGGACCAAGACGGTGTCCTTCCAGGCGAGATTCGACTCGGGCTCACCGTCGCGACTTAGGACCAGGAACCGCCCGGCCCCGTGAATGTGGAAGGGGTGGTGCATCGGGTGGTCTCCCGCCATCTCGTTCAGCAGCCGGATCTTGACCTGGTCCCCGACCCGGAATCGCCAGGCGATCTCCTGGTTCTCCACATCCGTCTCGCGGTCGATCAGCTTCCAGCGCATGTTCGCTGGGGTGGTCAGCCGGTTCACCTCGACCATGTCGTCCTCCCACTCGATCCCTCCATGGGCTACGTGGTCGTGCTCCCCGTGATCGCCGTGCCCATCGTGCCCATCGTGGCCGCCTCCGGCCTGCGCGACCAGCTGCGCTGGCAGCAGCTTCATGCCGCACTCCGGGCAGTGCCCGGACTCCTTGCTGACGATCCCCGGGTGCATCGGGCAGGTGTACTCGGGCTCGATCGCAAGCAGCTTCATCCCGCACTCCGGGCAGTGGCTCGGCTCCTCGCTGATCACCTCCGGGTGCATCGGACAGCCGTAGACAACCGCCCCCTCTCCCTCGGGAGAGCCCATGTCCATCTCGGCGATGAACGAGAGCGTCTTATCGGGCTCCGTCTCCAGATAGGCGGCAATCCGCTTCCGCTCGGCCTCCATGTCCGCATTGGTGCGCAGCTCCCTGAATCGCTCTGCCAGGGACGGCTCTGCCCGCTCGTCGCTTACCTGGATCGCGGCCAGGGGATAGACCCGGTCCGGCGTCCGGTGCTCAAGGATCAGCTCGCCGGCGGCGTCGAACAGCACGTCGACCACGATCCGTTCTGAGGGAGCGAGGATCACGTCGTCGATGAACTGCTCGCGCTCGACATGGCCGCTGTCGCCACCGACCAGCTTCATCTGCGCTCCCGGCAACGCGACCTTGAACACCCGCGTGTTGGCGGTGTTGGTGAGGTAGAAGCGGACGACCTCACCGCGCCGAGCGTCGAGCGTGAGATCTGACTCCCCGCGCACCAAGAGCACGTCTCCGAACCGGCCCATTGCCGAGTGGGTCGTCTCCGCCCGGCTGAACGGCGCCACCTTGCCGTCCTCGAGCAGGATGTCGTCCAGGGTGAGGACAACCTCGCGGTGCACCGGCGGCCAGTGCTCAGGGTCAGCTGGCTCGACCAGAACGTTTCCGTAAAGGCCCATCTCCTGCCCGTAGTCCTCGCGGATATGCGGGTGGTACCAGTAAATCCCGGGGTCAGGGAAGATCACCCGAGCGGTGAAGCGTTCACCGACTTCCATCGGATGCTGGGTCTGGTGGGTTCCGTCGTAGCGGTTGTCAAGCCGAAGTCCGTGCCAGTGGACCGTTGCCTCCATGTCGCCCTGGTTCTCGATGTTGACCACGAGCTCTGAGCCCTCGTGGACCTTCAGTGTCGGGCCCGGGATCGAGCCGTTGTAGGCCAGCATCCGCACAGTTGCGCCATTGATCCGCTTGGCCACCGGCGTGATGGAGAGATCGAACTCGTCGCCGTCTGCGAGCTCGATGACCTCGGGCTCCTGCGCCTCGGGAAGACCCGTGGCATCTGTCGGAAAGTGATCTGAATTCGTGCTCATTGGTTTCTCCCTTGTCATCTGACGAGCTCCGGTCGTCGGGCCTCGGCCTGCGCCGCCGGTCGTGAAGTGCCGACCTGCTCGGCGATGTATTCAGCGTCATCCTTGACCCAACCCAGCAGTGCCGAACCGCGCGTGTACTGCCAGGACAACCCGAGGAAGTAGAGGCCAGGCGACTGGGTGACGCCGCGCTGGTGGAGGACCTCGCCGCTCACTCCGAAGACCGGCGCGTCGATCCATGAGTAGTCGGACCGGAATCCGGTCGCCCAGATCACGGCGCCCGGCTCAAGGACTGAACCGTCATCGAAGGTCAGTTTCGATCCCGAGGCGTTGATGGCGCGACCGTGGACCTCGACGCCATATCGGCGGCTCAAGGTCCGAGGCGACGAGCCGATCAGCGTTTCTCGCCTTGACAGCTTCCGACCGATCCGCGTCTCTATCGACTTTCGGATCAGCCCTGTTGCCTCGAGGTACCAGAAGAGATCCCGACCGAGAAGGCGCTGAGGCAACGGCGTTTGCCGGGATCCGATTGAAAGGTGGACCTTGTGGTTGGCCGCGAGTTCCTGGGCGATCTGAAAACCGGTGTTGCCTCCGCCGACCACGAGCACCGGTCCCTTGTCGATGGTCTCCGGATTGCGGTATTCGGTGCTGTGCATTTGAGTGGTCTCCGAACTGAGGTCCTCCGCGATCGGTGGCACGTACGGAGTCTGAAACGGCCCAGTCGCGACAACCACGTTCTTGGCCGCGAGCGCCCCGTCGTCCGTCTCGGCCAGATAGCCGCCATTACTCACCCTCAGGGAGGCGACCCTGGTGTTGAGCTTGACCGGAAGCTCGAACTTCGCGGCGTAGGCCTGCAGGAAGTCCGCGACA
>DATFOK010000096.1:0-13756 GCA_035265665.1 Solirubrobacterales bacterium
GGAGATCGGGCTTCGTCGGGCTCTCGGGGCGACCAGGACCCAGATTCGCACCCAGTTCCTCTCCGAGGCAATCACCCTGGCGCTGCTCGGCGGAGCGGCCGGAGTGCTGACGGGGGCGCTGGCGACTGCCGTGTACGCGAGCTCGAATGGCTGGGCCGTGGTGATTCCCGTCGAGGCATGGCTGGGCGGTATCACCTCCGCCATCCTGATCGGCGCGGTTGCCGGCCTGATGCCGGCCGTTCGAGCGTCTCGGTTGCCACCTAGCGTGGCATTGCGAACGGTATGAGCGGGAAATGGGATCCCTATCGGGAGGCCACCTTGCGGCCGTGCGTTAGCGGCGAGCGTGGGCGATGGCGATGGCGATGACGATGACGATGACGATGGACAGTTGACTGCAAATTGTGCCCTCGGAGGTGCCCTCGGCCGAATTCGACTGGGGGTCTCGTGCCTGGAGCGGACCCCCAGTCTAGATCGGCTGCGGAAGCATTTTGCCGCCGTCGATTCACCAAAACACCTTGATTACCAGGAAGAAGTCGGGGCGACTGGATTTGAACCAGCGACCTTTCGGCCCCCAGCCGAATGCGCTACCAGACTGCGCCACGCCCCGAAGGGTTTGCTCGGCTCATGCTACGCCGAAGCGGGCGACCGGACTTGAACCGGCTCCGCGACCTTGGAAGGGTCGAATGCAACCAATTACACCTCGCCCGCAGGTGACTGGCGATTATAGATTCAGTCAGTCGGGCTCAGGCTCCTGCGACAGAACCGCACGCAGATACCCGGCTCGACGAGCGGTCCGCCGCTTGTGGCAGTTGGCGCACACCACATCGCATTTGGCTATCTCGTCGAGGATTTCTTGCCAGTTCCGGCTCGCGAACTGGTTGGTGACCTCGAGTCGCTTGTCTCGCAGATGGTCGAACTCGAGGACCACCGGATCCGTTTCGCCACAGTCGGCACACGGGTGATCCCGGAAGAACTCGATCAGGTACCTGGTCCTCCTCTCGGCGCGCTCTTGTTTTCGCCGAGCCTCCGCATCGATGTACTTCTGCCGGTTGGCCAGGTAGTGCTCTCGGCCGTATGCAGATCGGCATGGCGCGCACATGTTGTCCCGCTGCCGCTTGCGCTTTCGGCGCCAAGCGAATAGCTCGATCGGCTTCAGCTCGCCGCAGCGGCCGCATTTGCGCAGCTCCTCCATACGAACATATGCTCGTACGGCGACCGGACGCAACCGAGGTCAGACGCCGCCTGGTTTGCGAAACTCAGCGATCGCGGGACGGTTCTACGGGGGAAGCCCGCCGCCCATTGCGACTGCCCAGGCATGCAGCTGCTCCCAAGGCCAAGACTCACGCACGCCATTCTCGCCACCGCGGTGGCGGCGCTTGCGCTGGGCGCCGGGGTGCTCGCCGCCTCCCAGGCGAGGGGTGCGACCACCGGGGCGAACGTGGTCTTCATCCTCACCGACGACATGCCGTCCAGCGAGCTGGCCGGCATGCCCAACGTCCAGTCGCTGATCACCGCCCAGGGGACGACCTTCAACCAGGCCTACGCCTCGTTCCCGCTCTGCTGCCCGTCGCGGGCCACGATGCTGAGCGGGCAGTACATGCACAACCACGGCGTGCGGGGCAACTTCCCACCGAACGGGAGCTGGTTCAAGTTCCGCCCACACGAGTCCAACGACCTGCCCGTGTGGCTGCAAGGCGATGGCTACTACAACGTCCACATTGGGAAGTACATGAACGGCTATTCGCTCGTGGACGGCACGTTCCCAGTTCCACAGGGCTGGGACGAGTGGTACGGAAAGGTCTCGGAGGACGCCCTCTACTTCGACTACAACCTGGTCGAGAAGACGGGGCCCAGCGCGACGCCGCGGATCACCTTCTACGGCGATCAGGCGATCGACTACCAGACCGACGTCTTCGGACATCGCGCGGTCGACTTCGTCAACGACAGTGCGGTCTCCCGGCAGCCCTTCTGGCTCAACCTCTGGTTCAACTCCCCGCACGGGCCGTTTAACCCGGCGCCCCGAGACCTCTTCCGGCTCGCCGGCTCGCCGCTGCCGCGTCTCCCTGCCTTCAACGAGAAGGACGTCCGCGACAAGCCGAGGTGGCTGCGCAAGCAGATCCGCAAGCCGCTCCGCAAGAAGCAGATCAGGGTGATCGAGGGCGAGCGGCGCCGCCAGCAGGAGCAGCTGCTCTCCGTGGATCAGTCGGTGGGTGAGCTCGTCCAGGCGCTGCAGAGCAAGGGGATCCTCGACGAGACCTACATCATCTTCGGCTCGGACAACGGCTTCTTCCGGGGCGAGCACAGGATTGCGAGCGGGAAGTACCTGCCGTATGACTCGGCGGCGCGCGTGCCGCTCATGATCCGCGGCCCGGGGATCCCGAAGGGCGCGGTAAGCAATGAACTGGTCTGGAACGGCGACGTCGCCCAGACGATCAACCAGATTGCGTCCGGCGCGGAGAACCCGGGGGTGGACGGCCGGACGCTTCTGCCGTACGCGGAGAACCCCGCGTTGGGCTCTACCCGGCCGATCCTGCTGGAAGGCGATACCGGTCCAGGCGGCCCCAGCGCGGAGGCCGCACGAGCCAGCGCGGCAAGGGCGCGCGCGGCGCGGGTGCACGTCGCGGGCCGGCGCGGCGTCAAGGACCTCGAGCAGGAGCCAAATGCGATCAAGTCCCGGGCGAACAACATCGACACCGCGCCCGCATACCGGGCGATTCGAACCGACCGCTACGAGTACACCATCTACGCGAACGGGCAGACCGAGCTCTACGACATGACGCGCGACCCGGCACAGCTGCGCTCGCTCGCCAACGACCCGCGCTACCGCTTCGTTCGCAAGTGGCTCCTCGGCCACCTCGCGGCGCTCTCGACCTGCGCGGGCGCCGCCTGCAGAGTCGAGATCGGCTCCGACCCGCCGCCGCTGCCGAAGAGCGCGCTGCGGCCGAAGCGGAAGAAGAAGCCGGGCACCGGGACCAAGCAGCCGCCCGTCCCCAAGCCCTAGCGGCTCAGCCCCCGAGGGCTACGATTCTCCGAGCCAGGGGCACTGGCCAAATTGGCTAAGGCACCGGTCTCCAAAACCGGCGATTCCAGGTTCGAGTCCTGGGTGCCCCGCTCTCGAGCCCGCCCCGGCGGGCTTTCTAGTCGCCCCGCCTCGCTGCGACCGCCGTCCGGGTCTCCTCGCGGAGCTCGTCCATCGGCGTGCCCTTCTCGATGTAGCGGTCCGCGCCGCGCTCGAGGGTGGGCGGGCCCATCCGGTCCGCGGAGAATCCGGAGAGCACGATGATCGCCACATCCTCATCGCTCCTGCGGATCTCGAGGATCGCCTCGAGTCCGTTCATGTCGGGCATCGAGAGGTCGAGCAGCACGGCAGCGGGGTGGGTCGCGGCGATTCCCTCCAGCGCGCTGTGGCCGTCCCCGGCCTCCCCCACCACCTCGAAGCGGGGGTCGTCCTCCATGGCGTACTTGACCAGCTCGCGGAGCTCTGGCACGTCATCGACGAGGTAGACCGAGATCGGGTCCTGCTCGGCCACGGCCGCGCTCCTTCCAGCGTCAGGACGCGGCATCTCTCCGCGCCCCGGCTGAAGCCCAGATTGTGATGTCGCAGGCCATCCCGACCTCCAGATAAGCGAAAGCGGCCGCGAGCTATGCCCCGGACCGCGTCGGAGCATTCTTCCAGAACGCCCTACTCAGCCATATCCCTAGTTCACCCCAGTCCGAAACTAGAATCGGAGGCGCCCTGCGGGCGTGCCGGAACTGGTAGACGGTCCAGGTTTAGGTCCTGGTGCTCGAAAGAGCGTGGGGGTTCGAGTCCCTCCGCCCGCACTTCCGGCTGGTCGCCCGTGTGTAGCGCTGGTTAAGCCGAGTCCATAGACTTCCTCGCCATGGAAGCGGGAGCGATCCGTCCCGGATACGAGCTCTGGCGACCGAACAGGGAGAAGCCCGAAGCGCAGAGCGCTCGCGCTCTCGTCGTGTTCCTCCTGCTCGTCACGGCCGGTCTCGCGTTCGTGATCATCGTGGGCGGCTGGAGCCGCCTCGAGGGCGTCAAGGCCCTGACGATCGCCTACGCGGCCCTGTACGTCCTCTTCGCCTTTCTGGTCGCGCGCTGGAATCGTGGCGTCCTCCCGGTCGCTTCCGCGCTCTCGATCATCCTCGCGATCTTCGCCGGGATCGCCGCCCCGGCCTGGTTCGACCGCGCGAAGGACGGATTGAGCGATCCCGCGCTGCCGCCGGACCTGCTCGGCATCCTGTGCCTCCTGCTGGTCCCCCTCCAGGTGATCTTGATAGCCGTCGCCATGGTCGCCTTCAACCAGGACTGGCACGTGGAGGAGGAGCGGCCCATCGGCGACGAGATCCCGCCCGGGGACGAACCCGAGGAGGACGAGCCGCGGCCCAAACGCCGCAGCAGCAGCCGGACCTCGCGCTCCAGTCGCAGCTCCCGCATGTCGCGAAGCACGGCGACCCGGCGGCCTAAAAAAGCCTGAGCGGCGGCTCGATCAGTGCCGGACCGTCTTGCCGGACGTCGCTGACCGCGTCCGAGACGTCGGTCACCGCGAGCTTATCCGTCGGGACCAGCAGTGCCTGGAGCTGGTCGGGACTCGTATCGGGATCGAGCCACGCGGGCTCGGCATCCTGATCGAGGATCACGGGCATGCGATCGTGGATCGGCGCCACCACCTCGCCCGGCTCGCAGGTGACGATCGCGCAGGAGTGAACGGACGAGCCGTCCGGGCCCGTGGCCGCGGCCCACAACCCGGCGAAAGCGAACGGCTCGTGCGACGGCCGCGTGATCCAGACCGGTTTCTTGCCGGTCTCCTCGGCCCGCCACTCGTAGAAGCCGTCGGCGAGGATCAGACAGCGATGGGTTAGGAAGGCGTCCCGGAACGCTGAGGCCTCGGCCACCGTCTCGGCCCGCGCGTTGATCAGCAGCCGGTCGAAGCTGTCCGGGTCCGCGCGGTGTGGGATCAGCCCCCAGCGCAGGACGCCGGGTTCGCGGACGCCCTCACTGTTCAGCCGGACCGCCAGTACCGGATCGGTCGGCGCGACGTTGTAACGCGGCTCCTGCTCGATCTCGGCGGACTCGGTCAGCCCGAAGCGAAATCGGAGTAGCCGCGGATCCGGATCCGTGAGCGTGTACCGCCCGCACATGTCTGCAGGCTAGGCGGCGTCGCGGCATCGGGCGAGGCGATTCCCCACTCGGAGAAGAAGCTCACCCACTTCATTTGGCTCGAAACGCACCTGTGCATGCGTGAAGCGCAGCGGTGTTAGCCCTGTGGCCGTGTGAGCTTGGTCCCGGCGGCGGTCGCGCGCCTGCTGAGCCGGTGTGCGGTGGTATCGCAGGCCATCGGTCTCAACCACAAGACCGAGTTCGGGCCAGAAGAAATCGACAAGAAAACCATTGACGCGCACCCGCGTCCGCGGCGCTGGGAGACCGATGGATTCGACTAACCGGAGGAATCGGCGCTCGAGCTCTGAGTCGGTCAGTCGGAAGAACCGGCGGTCGAGCAGGCGGCGAAGCGCTGGGATCCCGGGCTGACTGGACATCCGCTCGAGCTCCCGACGCAGACGTTCGGGATCCACGCGGTCGTGCTTGTCTGCCTCGTTCACCGCGGCTTCGAGTGCCGGCTCCGGAAGCCGCGCGGCAAGGTCCACCAGGGTGCGCACGGGGTTGGTCAGGGGAATTCCATCTTGGACGGCCCGCTCGGTCTTCCTAACCGACCGACGACGATGAAGGCGGACGTCAGCGAGTTTCCGCTGCACGGTCACCGGGACCGAGAGCTCGACCGGCCCACCGCCCGGCTGGCGAATTCCCCACAGCTCAGCAGCTGTTTGATGGCTCACCAGCGCACATGGGCCGCATGCGAGGACAGCAGCCATACAGCGACCGTGGATACTCAGTTCGGGGCGGCCGATAATGAAAACCCCACGATGAATGGGGTGCAGCCGGCCCTGCGCGACGCGGTGTTCGATCGCGTGCCTCGTGCAGCCCAGGTCGAGCAATTGCTTTCGCGTGACCAGGCCGTGCTGCCTACGCGCAAGCGGCCACACCGTCGGTCCGTGTCGTGTTTGGCCGGTCATAACCGGTCAAACGCGGCACAGAGGGTGATTCGCCCCCCTTCCCCAGCCGGTTTGCGATTTCAGGTGCCGGAGGTGGGACTCGAACCCACACGTCCCGAAGGACCATCGGTTTTGAGCCGATGCTGTCTACCAGTTCCATGCACTCCGGCGCTGTGGGAACGATAGCCCTGGGTGGGACGCGATAATCGCCGCCGGTGGACGACGCGGGACGCATGGAGGTGATTCGCGAGCTCTGCTCCTTCGACGGGCGCGGGCCCGGCACCGACGCGGAGCGGCGCGCAGCGAACATGCTCACCGGCCGGCTCCGCGGCATGGGCCGCCGCGCCGAGATCGAGCCCTTCTTCGCTCACCCGCAATACGCCGTCGTCCACCTGATCCACGACGCCCTCGGGATCGCCGGGAGCCTGCTCGCGACGGTCCAGCCCGCGGTCGGATTCGGACTCGTGCTGCTCGCCGCCGTCTCGACCTATCTCGACCTAAACACCCGCCTCTATCTCGTCCGCTCGCTGCTCTTCCGCCGCGTCTCCCAGAACGTGGTCTCCGCCGGAAACCGCCCGGAAACGCCGGCGCGGCTGATCCTGATGGCCCACTACGACGCCGCCCGCACCGGCTACGTCTTCTCCAAGGCGTCGAAGCGAATCCGCCGCCTCCCCGAACGCGTCCGCCTCGGCCTCGGTCCGTTCCGCCTTTTCTTCTGGCTCGGCCTTGCCCCCCTCCTTCCCATCCTCGGTGCCCGCATGGCGGGGCTGGACGCAACCTGGCTCAACGCGATCCAGGCGATCCCCACCATCGTCCTGATCGTCGCCGCATTCCTGCTGATCGACATCGTCCTCTCGGAGATCGTGCCCGGCGCGTATGACAACGCCTCCGGCGTGGCGGCCGCGCTCTCCGCAGCGCAGGAGCTGACCACTGATCCCCCGGTGAACCTCGACGTCTGGGTGGTCCTCACGGGATCCGAGGAGTCCTTCTGCGAGGGCAGCCGCGCCTTCGTCCGTTCGCGCCGCAAGCAGCTCGACCGCGAGCGCACCTACTTTCTCAACGTCGACTCGGTCTCATACGGCCAGGTCGCGTACGAGGCCAGTCAGGGCGCCGTGATCAGCCTCCCCCACGACCGCCAGCTGGTCGAGCTTGCCGAGGCCCTCGGGGCGGCCGGCGCCGCCGACGGCGGCGCGCTCGCGATCCGCCACCCCCTGCTCGACGACGCGCTCCCTCCGCGCATCCGCAAGTTTCGCGCGATCACCCTGCGCACGACGGACGCGGATGGCAACCTCGCCCCCTGGTACCACACCCACGAGGATGTCCCGGGGCGAGTCGATCCGGCCGCGCTCCAGCGAGCCACCGACTTCGTGATCGGGCTCTCCCGCCTGATCGACCGCGAGGCGGGGCGCACCACTCGAACCCCGCCCGCGCAGCCGCTCGCCAGCGCCGAGCGCGTGTAAGGATCACGCCGTGGAGGAGAGCACCGTCGACGGGAAGAGCACCGAGCCCGAGATCCTCTGGGCACCCTCGCCCGAGATGGTCGAGCGCTCCCCACTGACCGGGTACATGCGCTGGCTCGCCGACTCCCGCGATCTCCACTTCGAGGACTACCAGGCCCTGTGGCGCTGGTCGACCACCGAGATCGAGGAGTTCTGGCGGACGATCTGGGACCACTTCGAGGTGATCTCGGACTCCGCGCCGGCCGAGATCCTGCCCGAGCGGACCATGCCCGGCGCCAACTGGTTCCCGGGTACAGAGCTCAACTACGCCGAGCACATCTTCCGCGGCAAGGCCGACGACGAGGCCGCCCTCGTCTACGCGTCGGAGCTGCGCGAGCTGTCGGAGCTCCGCTGGGGGGAGCTGCGCGAGCGGGTCGCCGCGGTTCGCGAGGGGCTTCGCGCGCTCGGCGTCACCCGCGGCGACCGCGTCGTCGCCTACCTCCCCAACGGGCCGGAGGCCGTGATCGCCTTCCTGGCGGCCGCCTGCCTGGGCGCCACCTGGTCGAGCTGCTCGCCCGACTTCGGCCCGGGCAGCGTCGTCGACCGCTTCGCGCAGATCGAGCCCAAGGTGCTGATCTGCGTCGACGGCTACCGCTACGGCGGCAAGGACTTCGACCGCCTCGAGACGATCGCCGAGATCGGGGCCCAGATCCCCAGCCTCGAGCGGATCGTGGTCGTCCCATACCTCAGCGCCTCCCCCGAGCTGTCTGTGCTCGAGGAGCGCCAGATCGCCACGCCCATGACCTGGGAGCAACTCCTCGACCTGGGCTCCGGCGCCGAGCTCGCCTTCGAGCGCGTCGCCTTCGACCACCCCCTGTGGGTCCTCTACTCCTCCGGCACGACCGGCCTGCCGAAGGCGATCGTGCACGGCCACGGCGGCATCCTGCTCGAGCAGCTCAAGAAGGGCCACCTGCACCTCGACGCCAAGACCGGCGACCGCGTCTTCTGGTTCACCACGACCGGCTGGATGATGTGGAACTTCCTCGTCGGCGTACTCCTCACCCCGGCCTCGATCGTGCTCTACGACGGCAACCCGGCGACGCCCGACATGGGCGTCCTCTGGGACCTCACTGAGCGCACCGGCATGACCTGCTTCGGTACCAGCGCCGCCTACATCGCGGCCTGCATGAAGGACGGCGTCGAGCCCGGCGCCGGCCGGGACCTCTCGCGGCTGCGGTCCGTCGGCTCGACCGGCTCCCCCCTGTCCCCCGAGGGCTTCGAGTGGGTCTATGACCACGTCGGGCGGGACACCTGGCTGTTCTCGACCAGCGGAGGGACCGATCTCTGCACCGCGTTCGTCGGCGGCGTCCCCTTGCTGCCGGTCTACCGCGGGGAGCTCCAGGCCCGCGCGCTCGGCGCCAAGGTCGAGGCCTTCGACGAAGACGGTACCTCCGTGATCGACGAGGTCGGCGAGCTCGTCATCACCGAGCCGATGCCCTCGATGCCCGTCTTCCTCTGGGGCGACGAGGACGGCTCCCGCTACCGCTCGAGCTACTTCGAGATGTACCCGCGCATCTGGCGCCACGGCGACTGGATCGAGATCACCTCCCGCGGCACCGCGATCATCTACGGCCGCTCGGACTCGACAATCAACCGCGGCGGCGTCCGCATGGGGACCAGCGAGATCTACCGCGCGGTATCCGCGGTCCCGCAGGTCCTCGACGCCCTGGTCGTCGACATCCCCCGCGAGGGGACCGAAGGCTGGATGCCCCTTTTCCTCGTCCTCGAGGAAGGAACCGAACTCGACGACGACCTGACGGGGGAGATCAAGCGGCGCATCCGCGATCAATGCTCACCCCGCCACGTCCCCAACGAGATCTTCCGGATCAACGAGGTGCCCCGGACCCTGAGCGGCAAGGTTCTCGAGGTCCCGGTCAAGCGGATCCTGATGGGCGAAGCCCCGGAGAAGGCGGCGAGCCGCGACTCCCTGTCGAACCCGTCCTCCCTCGACTA
The DNA here is from genome assembly GCA_035265665.1 of Solirubrobacterales bacterium. Classification (GTDB taxonomy): domain Bacteria; phylum Actinomycetota; class Thermoleophilia; order Solirubrobacterales; family 70-9; genus DASUPK01. The sequence continues at coordinate 9,507 of DATFOK010000096.1, forward strand.
CTTCACCGAACTGGCCCGCACCCTCTGAGCTCGAATTTTGCGTGTTTGGGTGAACCAGTCCGGCCGGACTGACGTAGCACAAAGAGGCAGGTTCATCCGGGGCGCACGGCGCTGACAGACTGGCTGCGGCTCGCGCCGATGCGGTTCTGGAGGCCTTGGAGCCCTGAGCAATTCGCCGGCTAGCTGCTTCTCGTCCAAAGCAGCACTGCAGGAGCAGACCAGGGACTTTCACGAGTCGCGACGGGTAGAGGAGACTTAGTGAGGTCCCAAACCAAGGAGCCTCACATGCCTGCCACGACCGAGCAGTCCACGGGTGCACCAGCGATTCGCACCTTCCAGGTCGACATTCCGGGTGAGGCCCTGGACGACCTCCGGCGACGCGTCGTAGCCACGAACTGGCCCGAGAAGGAGACCGTCGCGGATCAGTCCCAGGGTGTGCCCCTCGCACTGACTCGGGAACTCGCGCGCTATTGGGCGACGGAGTACGACTGGCGCAAGTGCGAGGAGAAGCTGAACGACCTGCCGCACTTCATGACCGAGATCGACGGGCTTGAGATTCACTTCATTCACGTTCGATCAAAGCATGAGGGCGCCTTGCCGCTCGTCATCAACCACGGCTGGCCCGGCTCGATCATCGAGCAGCTGAAGATCATCGGTCCACTGACCGATCCCACGGCTCATGGCGCGAGCGCATCAGACGCGTTCGATGTGGTGCTTCCATCGATGCCCGGCTATGGGTTCTCAGGCAAGCCGACGGAGACCGGATGGGGTCCCGAGCGCATGGGCCGAGCTTGGGCCGAGCTGATGAAGCGACTCGGCTACGACCGCTACGTCGCTCAGGGCGGCGATTGGGGCGCGTTCGTCGTCGACCAGATGGGCCTGCAGGCACCCGAGGGCTTGCTCGCCATCCACACCAACATGCCGTGCACCGTTCCAGCCGACGTGGACAAGGCTCTCAACGCTGGCGACCCGGCGCCCGATGGGCTCTCAGCTGAGGAACAACGCGCCTACGCGCAGCTGGAGAGAACCTTCAAGCAGGTCGAGTACGCGAGGTACATGGCGGCCCGTCCGCAGACCCTGTATGGGATCGCGGACTCACCCGTCGGTCTCGCCGCCTGGCTGATCGACCACAACGATGCTGACGGCCAGCCGGCTCAGGCGGTGGTCGAGGCTCTCGATCGGGCCACGAGCGACACGGGGGAGCTGACCCGTGACGAGGTCCTCGACAACATCACGCTCTATTGGCTGACGAAGACGGGGGTCTCCGCGTCGCGTCTCTATTGGGAGTACGAGGGCGGCTTCTTCAACGCCAAGGGCGTCTCCATCCCAGTGGCGGTGAGCGTCTTTCCCGCCGAGCAGTACGAGGCGCCGCAAAGCTGGGCCGAGTCCGCGTATCCCAAACTCATCCACTACAGCCGAGTCGAGAAGGGTGGACACTTCGCTGCCTGGGAGCAGCCACAGCTGTTCTCGGAAGAAGTTCGCGCGGGCTTCAGGTCATTGCGCTAGAGACGCTCGCGCTCCTGCTTTCCATGCAAAGCGGCTAGCTGCTTCTCGTCCAAAGCGGCGGTTTGCCTACTCCCGCTGCCCGGCGGCTTCGAGGGCCGAGTTCGGATCGCCAGTTCTGCCTTGTGCTCTAGGTGTTGTGCCCTAGAAGATGGGCTCCACACTGTCGATCAGCGGCAGCGCCTCCTCCATCGAGTAGGTGGCGTGGATCTTTACCGTGTTCCACTGCATGAGGCGGCTCTGCAAGGCGAAGTCCCTGACCGAATCAATGTCGTCCGCGTCGACGACCGCGATGACGATGTGGTCCGGGCCGAAGATGCGCAGCGTGACGATATTGATGCCGAGCTGCTCGGCGAGCTGCGGGATCTGGCTGGCGCCCTCCTTAAACATTTGCCGCGTCTGAGCATTGGAAGTCGGGCAGAGCTCGGGCGGATGCTCGGCGATGACGGCGAACGTTGCCATAGGGGAACCTCCGTGGTTAGCCGGATTGCGAGATCGACCACGGAGTATCTCGCGACTATGCGGGAACCGCTGCTTTCCTGTAAAGCGGCGCTTCCCGTCTCTATGAAGAAGGGCCGACGGGCACCGTCCGTCATAGGCTGGTGGCAGATGAGTTGGCGAATCCGGGGCAGCTACTTCGAGTCTTGTAACTGTGATCCGATCTGTCCCTGCCGCCGAATCGACGGGGCACCGGGAGGCCGCTCGACACATGGGGAGTGTCTTGGCGTCCTCTCCTGGCTGATCAGCGACGGGGCTGCGGACGGCGTCGATCTCGCCGGGCTGCCGGTGGCGGTGGCGACCCGCTACAGCGACGACGAGGAAGGCTCTCCCTGGACCTGGGTCCTGTATCTCGACGCCGGCGCCACGGCCGACCAGCGTGCCGCGCTCGAGCGGATCTACACCGGGAGTGTGGGAGGGGATGCGGAGACGCACTTCCCCTGGGCCTGGAAGCCCAGCGAGCTGGTCGCGGTCCGGCCGGTCGCGATCGAGGTCGAGCACACCCGGTGCCCTCAGCTGCTGCGGATCCGCGACCACGTCAGTGTTCGAATCCGGGACCGGTATGACGGTCCGGAGACCGTCACCTGCGTGATCCCCGGCCACGACCGAGAGGGCGAGGAGCTTGTTGCGAACGAGCTCGTCGTCGAGGACGGCCCGCTCGCCTTTAGCTACCGCGGCGTCTGCGGCTACGGCTCGACATTCGACTACTCGGGCTAGAAGCACGAGTCTCGGGCAGCCGGTCCGAGCGCGACTTGCGACCTGGGTCCGCCCATACCCATTTCCCAACTCGGGGCCTGTCACTAGCATCAGCCGCGATGGCGACCGCCGAGAGGATCGAGGTGAAGCTCCCCGACGGCTCCGGGCTGGAGCTGGACGCCGGCGCGACCGGGGCCGACGCGGCTGCCGCAATCGGCTCGGGCCTCGCAAAGGCAGCGCTCGCGGTCAAGGTCGACGGGGAGCTTCGCGACCTCTCGGCGCCGCTGTCGGGCGGCGAGTCGATCGAGATCGTCACCGACCGCAGCCCGGAGGCGCTCGAGCTGATCCGCCACGACGCGGCCCACGTGCTCGCCGAGTCGGTCCTCGACCTCTGGCCCGACGCCAAGATCTCGATCGGCCCGCCGATCGGGGACGGGTTCTACTACGACATCGAGTTCCCCGACGGCGCCCCCGGTGAGGATGACCTGGGCCGGATCGAGAAGCAGATGGCCGAGCACGTCAAGGCCGACGAGCCCTTCGAGCGGCGGGAGCTGCCCTCGCGGGAGGCGATCGAGTACTTCCGGGACCAGGGCCAGGATTACAAGGTCGAGCTGATCGAGGACCTGATCCGCAACGAGGGGGCGGAGACCGTCTCGCTCTACCGCAACGGCCCCTTCGAGGACCTCTGCCGCGGCCCGCACGGGCCCTCCACGGGCCGGATCGGTGCGTTCAAGCTCACCTCCGTCGCCGGCGCCTACTGGCGAGGCGACGAGACGCGGCAGATGCTCACGCGCATCTACGGCACTGCCTTCCTCGACCGCAAGGACCTCGAGCGGCACCTGGAGCGCCTGGAGCAGGCGCGCCAGCGCGATCACCGCAAGCTCGGACCGCAGCTCGACCTCTTCGAACTGCGGCCCGAGGCTCCCGGGATGCCCTTCTGGCTACCGCAGGGGACCGTTCTATTGCGCCTGATCGAGGGCGAGGTCCGAAACCAGCTCCGGGCTCGCGGCTACCTCGAGATCAAGACGCCCCAGGTCCTCGATGTCGATCTCTGGCACCGCTCCGGCCACTGGGACAACTACAAGGAGAACATGTTCTTCACCGCACCCGCCGAGCGGGAGGGCCGGGGCGAGGAGCGCCAGTACGCGCTCAAGCCGATGAACTGCCCCGGCGCCTGCCTGGTCTTCGCCTCGGAGCGCCACTCCTACCGGGAGCTGCCGCTGCGGCTGGCGGAGTTCGGGCTCGTCTCGCGCTACGAGCGCGAGGGCGTGCTCCATGGTCTCCTCCAGGTGCGTGCCTTCACCCAGGACGATGGCCACGTCTTCTGCACGCTCGATCAGGTCACCGACGAGGTCGACTCGGTCTGCGCCGCGATCGACGAGCTCTACGAGCGCTTCGGGTTCGACGAGGTGCGGGTGGAGCTCTCCACCCGGCCGGAGAAGTCGATCGGCACAGACGAGCAGTGGGAACGGGCGGAGGAGGCGCTGCGGGAGGCGCTCGAGCGCCAGGGCCGCGAGTACGAGGTGAGCCCGGGGCAGGGCACCTTCTACGGG
>DATFOK010000097.1:0-14848 GCA_035265665.1 Solirubrobacterales bacterium
ATGGTTTTCTGTCGCGTCAGGACGCGGTTCCCCTCGACCTCGAAGCTGAGCAGTTCGTAGGTCTGCGACTCGAAGGCGTCTGGCTCCATCCAGGCCCGTACGGCCTCAACACCCCGAAGCTCGGGAAGGCCACCCGGCCGCACGAAGACGATCTCGGGGTCGGCCATTTCAACCGCGGCATCGAAGTCGCCGCGGTTGACCGCGTCCGCGTTGCGGCGCAGCCGCTCGATCAGCTCGTCGCCGGCGAGGGTCACGCCCGGCAGTATCGTGGCGCAGGTGGAAGCCGGGACGCTGAAGAGGACGCCGCTGTACGAGGCTCACGTCGACGCGGGGGCGAAGCTGGTCGACTTCGCGGGCTGGGAGATGCCGGTGCAATACGACGGGATCAGCGCCGAGCACCTCGGAGTCCGCAACTCCTGCGGTGTCTTCGACGTCTCGCACATGGGCGAGATCGAGACGGAGGGTCCGGAGGCGGCCGAGCTTCTGCAGCGGCTGCTTTCCAACGACGTCTCGAAGATCCAGGTGGGCGGCGCGCAGTACTCCTGCCTCTGCAAAGAGGATGGCGGGGTCCTCGATGACCTGTTCACCTACCGCGTGGCGGAGCACCAGTTCCTGACCGTGACGAACGCCGCCAACCACCAGCGCGACCTTGAGTGGTTCGAGGCGCACGCGGTCGAGTTCAACGTCGCGGTCAGGGATCGGATCGACGCCTTCGGGATGCTCGCAGTCCAGGGTCCCGATGCGCGAGGAATCGTCGGGCACCTGACCGAAGGCGAGCTCCCGGGCCGCTTTCGGACGGAGGAGTTGATGATCGCCGGATGTCCGACCCTCGTCTGCGGGACCGGCTACACGGGTGAGGACGGCGTCGAACTTCTCGTCGCACCGGAGGACGCGACGACGGTCTGGGACGCGGTGGTCGGGGGAGGCGCCGCTCCGGCCGGCCTGGGCGCGCGCGACACGCTCCGGCTGGAGGTCAACTACTGCCTCTACGGCAACGACCTGACTGAGGAGCGGACGCCGATCGAGGCCGGCCTCGGCTGGTGTGTGAAGGAGGACACCGGCTTCTGCGGCTCCGAGGCCTGCCGGCGAATGCGTGAGGAGGGTCGCGCCGAGATCCTGAGGCCATTCGTGCTCACCGGGTCGGGGATCCCGCGGCAGGGCAACCCGATCATGTCCGGCGAGCAGCAGGTCGGCGAGGTGACCAGCGGGACGCTGTCGCCCTGCCTCGAGGTCGGGATCGGGATGGGCTATATCCGCGCCGATCTGGCGGAGCCCGGGACGGCGGTCGAGATCGATGTGCGCGGGAAGCGGCGGCCGGCCGAGGTGCGCAAGGCGCCGCTCTACTCCAAGGACTAAGCCGGGCGAGTGTCGATAGGTTTCTGGCCGTGCCGGAAGAGAGCTATCCCGATGGGCTTCGCTACCACCCCGAGCACGACTGGGCGCGCATCGAGGGCGACACGGCGACCTTCGGCATCACCTGGTACGCCCAGGACGCGCTCGGCGAGGTGGTCTTCTATGAGCCGCCGGAGGTCGGCAAGGACCTCAGCAAGGACGAGGCCTACGCGGAGGTCGAGTCGGTGAAGGCCGTCTCGGACGTCTACGCGCCGCTCTCGGGCGAGGTGACGGAGGTGAACTCAGCCCTCTCCGAGAACCCCGAGAAGATCAACCAGGACCCCTATGGGGAGGGCTGGATGGTCAAGGTGAAGCTCTCGGATCCCTCCGAGGCCGACCAGCTGATGGACGCGGCCGCCTACAGGAAGCTCCTCGAGGAATCCGACTAGCTCGCGGGGCTCACCCGATCACGGCGCGGGCTCCGGCCGTCAGCGCCATCGATACGGCCATGGTGAGGAGGATGCCCCCGCGAAGCGCCAGGGCGGCGCCCGCGCCAGCGAGCCCCACCAAGCGCTCGTCCACGGTGAACCCCCCTCGGTCGCCCCCGAAGGTCTCGGTCACCACCAGCGCGGCCAGGAGCGCCGGCGCGAGCAGGGCGACGACGCCCATCGCCCGTGCCGGCAGCTCGCGCCCTCCGAGCGCGACCGGCCCCGCGGCCCGGATCACCGCGACGGTGACGATCACGCACCCGACCACCACCCACGCCTCAGCCAATCGGGTCCTCCTCGATCTCGGGATGCCCCGGCTTCGGCTGCCCGGGACGGCGCCAGAGCCCGATCAGCGCCACTCCGCTGGCCGCGATCACGGGCACACCCGCGGGGGCAAAGGGCAGCAGCGCCAGCGCGACCGCCGCCGCGAGAACTGCGACGAACACGGCGGTACGGCCGCCGCGCAGCTCGCCGCCGACCAACAGAGCGAGAAAGAAGGCCGGGAAGAGGGCGTCGAGGCCGAAGGTGGCGGGGTCGCCGATCAAATCGCCGGCGAGCACACCAATCACCGTGCCGCCCACCCAGGCGGGGTAGGAGGGGAGCGTCACGCCGACCATGAAGTCCCGGTCGAAGCGGCCATCGCCGCGGTTGGCCAGCGCCCAGGACTGGTCGAGCATCGCTTCCCCGTAGAGCGCCCGTCGCAGCCGGCTGCCGCGCAGCGAGGGAGCCAGGGCGATCCCCATCGTCAGGTAGCGCGCGTTGAGGAGTACCGCTGCGATCACCGCCGCGGTAACGCCGCCGCCGCCTCCAAGGACCGCGACCGACCCGAACTGGGCTGAGCCGGAGAAGACGAGCGCCGACATCACGATGGTCGCCGCGCTGCCGATCACCGGCTCCGCCACGACGCCGAACGAGATCGCGAGCAATGCGGCCGCAATCGCGAAGGGAATCCCGGCCCTGATACCCGCCGTCAACGAGTCCCTGCGCATCCGCAGGACTCTAGGCGCGTCGCGCGGAAAGGCGATCGATGAGCCTCACTACGATGGTTCGTCCGTGAGCCGCTACACGTCCGCCACAGACGACGACCGCCGGGAGATGCTCGACGCCATCGGCGTCGGCTCGATCGACGAGCTCTTCGAGGACATTCCAAAGACGCTTCGCCTGGGGCGGCCGCTCGACCTTCCCGACGGTAAGCCGGAGACCGAGGTGCACGACCGGCTTTCGGCACTCGCCTCGCGGAACGCGCACGCCGAGGCCGAGACGAGCTTCCTCGGGGCGGGGATGTACGACCACTACGTGCCGGCGATCGTCGACGCGATCACGAGCCGCTCCGAGTTCCTGACGCCGTACACGCCCTATCAGCCGGAGATCTCCCAGGGCGGGCTCCAGGCGATGTTCGAGTTCCAGACCGCGATGTCCGAGCTCACCGGGCTGCCGGTCTCGAACGCTGCCCTGTACGAGGGGCCCTCCGCCGCCGCCTCGGCGGCTTACCTGGCGATCGGCGCCACTGGCCGCAGGAAGCTGGTCGCTTCGCGCGGCGTCCACCCCCACAGCCGGGAGTCGCTCGTCACCTACGGCGCCGGTTACGGCAGCGAGCTGGTCGAGGTCCCGCTCGCGGCCGGGCAGACCGATGCAGCCGCGCTGGCGGAAGCGATCGATGACGAGACCGCGGCCGTCTTCCTGCAGCAGCCGAACTTCCTGGGCTCCGTCGAGGACATCGAGGCGCTCGGCGCCTCCGCGAAGGAGCGCGGGGCGCTGGTCGTGGTCGCCTGCGACCCGATCGCCCTCTCAATCCTGAAGCCGCCCGGCCAGTGCGGGGCCGACATCGCCGTGGGAGAGGGTCAGCCCCTCGGTAACCGGCTCGACTACGGCGGTCCGTCGTTCGGGTTCTTCTGCGCCACCGAGGAGCACATCCGGCGGATGCCCGGCCGAATCGCCGGCGAGACGACCGACGTCGACGGGCGCCGCGGCTTCGTCCTCACTCTGCAGACCCGCGAGCAGCACATCCGCCGCGAGAAGGCGACCCACAACATCTGCACCGCCCAGGCGCTCAACGCCCTCGCCGGCATGGTCCATCTCGCCTGGCTCGGTAAGCGCGGCTTCGTCGAGCTCGGGGAGCTGCTCGTCCGCCGCACGGCCTACGCGCGCGAGCGCCTGGCCGACGTGGACGGCGTGGATCTGCTCCACGACGCGCCGGTGGTCAGAGAGTTCGCTGTGACGGTCGACGCGCCGGTCGCAGACTTGCTCGACCGCTGCGCCGAGCAGGGGATCGGCGCCGGCTACCCGCTCGCCCGTGACTACCCAGAGCACGAGAACGGGCTGCTGGTCGCGATCACCGAGCGCCGCAGCCGCCAGGACATCGACCGGCTGGCGGACGTGCTTGCAGCTGCGGTCGCCGATCTGCGCGGCTCGCGGGTCGCCGAGGGGGTCGCGTGATGGATCGCGCGCCCACGAGCGTCGACGGCGGGACGCCGACGCAGCGCGATCCGGCGAAGACGATCTACGAGCGCTCCGTTGAGGGCCGGCGCGCCGCGACGCTTCCAGACGCCGACGTCCCCGAGACTGCGATCGACGAGCTGATCCCGACGAACCTGCTGCGCGAGCGCCCGGCGGAGCTGCCCGAGGTCTCCGAGCCGGAGATCGTCCGCCACTACAACCGGATTTCGCGCCGCAACTTCGATCTCGACACGGGCTTCTATCCGCTCGGCTCGTGCACGATGAAGCACAACCCCAGGCTGAACGAGCGGGTGGCGGCGCTGGCCGGTCACGCCCGGCTCCACCCGGCGCAGGACGCGAAGCGGGCCCAGGGCGCTCTCGAGCTGATGTGGCTGCTGCAGCAGTCCCTTGCCGAGATCTGCGGCCTGCCGCACGTCAGTCTCCAGCCTTCGGCGGGCTCCCACGGCGAACTGGCGGGCCTGCTGCTGACCCGCGCCTACCACGCCGATCGCGACGAGGAGCGGCGTAAGGTCCTCACCCCCGACACGGCTCACGGCACGAACCCCGCCACTGTGACGATGGCGGGCTACGAGGTCGTGAAGCTGGCATCCAACGAGCGTGGGGGCATCGACCTGGACGACCTCCGCTCCAAGGCCGACGACGACGTCGCCTGCCTGATGCTCACCAACCCCAACACGCTCGGGCTCTTCGACGAGAACATCGCGGAGATCGCCAAGATCGTCCACGACGCGGGCGGCACGCTCTACTACGACGGCGCCAACCTGAACGCGATCATGGGTCGCTCACGACCCGGCGACATGGGCTTCGACATCGTCCACCTCAACCTCCACAAGTCCTTCTCTCAGCCCCACGGCGGCGGCGGCCCGGGCGCGGGTCCGATCGCCTGCTCGGATCGGATCGAGCCATACCTGCCGCGGCCACAGGTCGTCCGCCGCGAGGGCCAGAACGGAGGCGAGCCCACCTTCGATCTCGACTACGAGCGGCCCAAGTCGATCGGGCGGCTGCGCGGATTCCAGGGCAACTTCGGGGTTTTCGTGCGTTCCTACGCCTACATCCTCAGCCTGGGCGGCGACGGTCTCCAGGAGGCCTCGGAGACCGCCGTGCTGAACGCCAACTACCTCCTGGCGAGGATGAGCGACGGCAAGGCCGGCAAGTACACGCCGGTCGCATTCGACCGGCGTTGCATGCACGAGTTCGTCCTCTCCGGCGCCTCCGCGAAGCGGGAGCTCGGCATCAAGACCCTCGACATCGCAAAGCGGCTGCTCGACCACGGCATACATCCCCCGACCGTCTACTTCCCGCTGCTGGTCGACGAGGCTCTGATGGTCGAGCCCACCGAGACCGAGACCCGGGAGACGCTCGACGCCTTCGCCGAGGCGATCGAGGCGATCCTGGAAGAGGCGACCGAGGATCCGGGGATCGCGCAGGGTGCGCCCTACACGACCCCCGTCCGCCGGCTGGACGAGGTTGCGGCGAACCGCAACCCCGTCGTCCGCCAGCAGAGCTGACGGCTCGGTCAAGAGGCGCCGATCGCTTCTGATGCGTTCGATGCTTTGCGGCCGGCGCCTCGAGACCGTCAGGCGGGCGAGACACCTCCTGCTACGCGGATAATCGCCCGCTGGATCACTGGATCAGCGGATCGCTGCGCCTAGCCCCTGACCACCCTGGCGGTGGGGACCTTCAGCGCCGTGATCTCGGCGTGGTTCACCTGGCCGTGCCGTTCGAGGAGGAGCAGCTCAGCACTGGACGAGTCCAAGCCTACGCCGCTTACGCGCAGCTGGCAGGCGATGATGTTCAGGCGTCCTCGAGCCGGTCGAGCGCGGGCAGCTTCTGCTTCAGCTTGAGCACCGGCTCAAAGAGGTCGCCCTCCTTCTCGACCCGCTTGACCGCCTCGGGGATCTCGAACCGGATCTTCTCGGTGTCGCCCCCCTTGGCGGTGCGCTCGACCTCGCGCCACTGAAGCGGGACCGAGGCCGTCGGGTGCTCGCGCGCCCTTAGCGAGTAGACGGCGATGGTCGTCTTTTTCTGGTGGTTCTGGCTCCAGTCGACGAAGACCTTGCCACGCCGGTCGACCTTGGCCATCTTCGAGACCACATCCTTCGGCGTCTGCTTCTCGAGCAGCTGGGCGACGGCCTTGGCGAACGGACTGGTCTGCTCGTAGCTCACCTTCGTGTTGAGCGGGAAATAGACCTGGAGCCCCTTGCCCCCGGAGACCTTCGGGAATCCCTCGAGCCCGAACGCACCGAAGAGGTCCCGGACCCGGAGAGCGACCTTGCAGCACTCGACCAGGCCCGCGGGGGGGCCGGGGTCGAGGTCGAACGCCAGCACCGTGGGCTGCTCCATACGGGTCGCCTTGGAGAGGGAGGGGTGAAGCTCGAGCGAAGCGAGCTGAGCCATCCAGATCAGGGTCGCCCGGTTCTCGCAGAGGCAGAAGTCGATCTCCCCGGCTCGGCGGTCGACGTAGATCGGGGTCGTCTTCACCCAATCGGGGCGATGTTTGGGGCAGTTCTTCTCATAAAAGTTGAAGCGATCCACCCCGTCGGGGTAGCGCTTCAGGGTGAGGGGGCGACCCTTGAGGTGGGGGAGGATCAGGTCGGCTACCCGCGCGTAGTAGTCGATCACCTCCGCCTTGGTGGTCTTCGTCTTCGGGTAGAGGACCTTGTCCAGGTTGGTCAGCTTCAGCCGCCGGTTGCCGACCGTGACCTCCTGGTCGCGCTTCTTTGCCTTAGCGGGCAACCTCGGCCGCTAGGTCGCTAAGCCTTGGCCTTCTTGCGCGAGCTGCTCTTGCGGCGCCCGTTGCTGGAGGAGCTCTTCGACTTGGACGAGCTCTTCGATTTCGATGAAGACTTGGACTTGGGCTTCGCCTTCGCCTTGCCGTCCGCCTTGCCGTCGGTCTCCGCCTCCTCGCCGCGGACGGCGTTGAGGCTCTTCTCGAGGGCGGCCATCAGATCCGGTGCCTTGGTCGGCTTGGGCTCCTCGGTCGGCGCCGAGACGACCTCCTTGCCCTCGGCCTTGCGCTCGAGCAGGTCGAGCAGCTCCTCGCGGTACTCGTCGCGGTACTTGTCCGGCTCGAAGTCGCTGGTCAGGGACTCGATCAGCTGCTTGGCCATCTCGAGCTCGCGCTTCTCGGGCTTCTTCGGCTTCGCCTCCTCGAAGACCTCGCCATCGAGGTCCTGGGGCGATGAGACCTCGTCGTGGAAGCGCATCGTCGTCAGGGTGAGGACGTCCTCCATCGGCCGGATGGCCGCCAGATGCTCCTTGTTGCGCAGCACAAAGCGAGCGATCGCGACCTTGCGCGAGTCCTTCATCGCCTGGACGAGGAGCGCGTAGGCGCGCTCGGCGCCCTTGTCGGGGCCGAGGAAGTAGGGCTGCTCGAAGTAGATCGGGTCGATGTCATCGAGATCGACGAAGTCCTGGATCTCGATCGCGCGGGTGCGCTGCGGCTCGAGCTCGGCGAGCTCGTCGCGGCTCAGAATCACGTACTGGTCGGGCGCGTACTCGTACCCCTTGACGATCTTCTCGTAGGGGACCTCCTTGCCGTCTGACTCGGCCACGCGCTTGTGCTTCACGCGCGAGCCGTCGCCCTCGCGCAGCTCGCGGAAGCGCACCGTCTGCTTGGAGACGGCGCTGAAGAGCCTCACCGGCACGTTCAGCAGCCCGAAACTGATCGAACCGCTCCATATCGCCCTAGCCACGCGTGATCACCTCGATCCTGGATCCTTCGACACCACTGAGGTTACCCCTGGGCGGGTTCCCCGAACCGGGCGCGAGCTTGCGCCCGTTATGCGAGCGGCCCGCTTACGGGCCGCGTATTTGTTGAGACCGGGCCCCAGCGGGAAATTCATCGCTCACATCTCCCTGACGACCTCTCGTGGGTCCTTGTCGTCGCGCATTCCCTTGAACGCAGGCTGGCGCAAAGTCCCCTCATCGGTCCACTCGGTCCAGTTGACCTCGCAGACGAGCTCCGGCTCGCACCAGACGGCCGTCCTTGCCTTCGGCCCGGACGGAGCACCGACGTCGAAAGGGCTGTCCGGGCGCTCGCGCCTGCCCAGCTCACGGGTCAACTCGTTGATCAGCTCCTCCGTCAGCCCCGAGCCGACGCCGCCCGCGAAGTGGAGCGTCTGCGACTCGCCCTTGCCGAGCTCCGAGGCGGGCCGGTCGTAATAGCCGACCAGCAGCGAGCCGACGCGGTTGGCCCGACGGCCCTCGCCGGAGATGTAGCCGCCGACCACGAACTCCTGGGTCCGCCAGACGCGCTCCTTGATCCACTCGCTCGAGCGCCCGCCATGCCTGTAGGGGCTGTCGCAGCGCTTCGCGACGATGCCCTCCAGGCCCTGGAGGCGTGCCGCCTCGAGCAGGCTGGCGCCGCCGCCGTGGCGGTAGCGGGGTGTCCGCCAGCGCGGTCCCTCGAGGCTGAGCTCCTCGAGCAGCTCGCGGCGGCGCACGTAGGGGAGATCCCTGACGCAGTGGCCATCGAGATGAAGGAGGTCGAAGATCACGTAGTCGACCGGCGTCTGGGAGGCGCGCGCCTTGATCGCGGCGGGTGCGCTGAGGCCCATGCGGCTCTGGATCAGCTGGAAGCGCGGTCTCCCCTTGTCATCGAGCGCGACGACCTCTCCGTCGAGGATCGCGGCGCGGTCGGCGAGCGCCTGGCCGATCGGCTTGAGCTCCGGGTAGCGCGCGGTGACGTCCTCGAGCCGGCGGCTGAGCATGCACCAGCCGCCGTGGTCCGCGTAGCCGAGGGCGCGGATCCCGTCCCACTTGATCTCGTAGGCCCACTCATCCGAGTCCGACTCGGGGATGCGCCCGTTCTTGGCCAGCATCGGCTCCATCCGGCTCGGCATCTCCTCGCGCGGGGCCTGCTCGAGGATCGATTCATGTTTTGTCTGCGGCAAGGCATCCGATTATGCGGACACGTTCATCTCCGCGCCGGATAATCAGGCCGTGCTCTTCGAACTCGAGGACCTCACCTACTCGCGCGGCGGGAAGGTCGTGCTCTCAGACGTCCGCGCCCGGCTCCCGGTCGGCGCCGGCTCCCTGCTCGGGCCCTCCGGCAGCGGCAAGTCGACGCTGCTGCGGCTGCTCAACCGTCTCGCCGACCCCGACAAAGGGCGGGTCCTCTACCAGGGGCGTGACGTGCGCGAGCACGACCCGCTCACACTGCGCCGCGAGATCAGCCTGGTCCCGCAGCTGCCGGCGCTGGTCGACGGGACGGTCCACGACAACGTCGCGTACGGCCCGCGGCTCGCCGGGCGCAGCTTCGACGCCCGCAGCTGCCTTGAGCTGGCAGGCCTCGATCCGGCGTTCGAGGACAGGGACGCGTCGAAGCTCTCGGTGGGTGAACAGCAGCGCGTGATGCTGGCGAGGGCGCTCGCGCTCGAGCCGCGTGTCCTGCTCCTCGACGAGCCGACCTCGGCCCTCGACCAGGCCGCGCGGGAGGCGGTGGAGGGCACGCTGCGGCGCCTCCGCGCCCGCACCGCGATCTCCCTCGTCGTCGTCACCCACGACATCGCGCAGGCGAAGCGGCTGGCCGAATACGTGGTTCGCATCGAGTCCGGCAGGGTGCTCGCGCAGGGCCCTGCCGCCGAGTTGCTGGCGGAGCCGGACGAGGAACCCGCCATCGGGGCTTCGCGGGACGCATCGTGATCCTCGCGGCATCGAACTCGGGATCGATTCAGGTCTCGCTCGGCGAAGTGGCCGCCGCACTCGCGCTGGTCGCGATCGCCGTGATCGCCTCGCGGGCCTGGAACGCCGGCCTGGAGGAGGACATCGGCATCGCCGTTGTCCGTTCGTTCCTCCAGCTGAGCGCGATCGGATATGTGATCACGGTGATCTTCGACGAGGACTCGGCGCTGCTGGTTCTGGCGCTGATCTCGGTGATGGTCGTGTTCGGCGCGTTCACCGCCAACCACCGGGCCCAGCGGGTACCGGGCGCCTTCTGGCCGCTGCTGGCGTCGCTCGGCGTCGCTGCCGCGGCGACGCTCGGGCTGGTCCTGGGGCTCGGCATCTTCGAAGCGACCCCGCGCTACGTGGTGCCCGTCGGCGGGATGGTGGTCGGCAACTCGATGACCGCGGCGGCCGTCGCCCTCAATCGTCTCGGCGAGGACGTCCACGACCAGTCGAGGCGGATCGAAGCGACCCTCGCGCTCGGAGCGACCTCCTCTCAGGCGGTCATGCCGCTCGTCCGTCGCAGCCTGCGCTCGGGGATGATCACCCTGGTCGACTCGACGAAGACCACGGGGCTGATCTTCTTCCCGGGGACGATGGTGGGGATGCTGCTCGCGGGAGCCGATCCGACCGACGCGGTCCGCCTCCAGCTGATCCTGCTCTACGTCCTGCTCGGCGCGGTCTCGATCGCGGCGCTGCTGGCAATCAGCCTCGCCCGACGCAACTTCTTCACGCCGGCCCACCAGCTGCGGGAGCCGCCCGAGCCCTAGAGCCGGAAGGACCCCTCGTAGACTGGAGTCGTCTTGTCCGACGACCGTCGCCGCAAGCGCTTCACGATCATCGCGACGATCCTCGGCTCCACGATCGTCTTCCTCGATGCCACGGTCGTCAACGTCGCGCTGCCGGCGATCTCCGACGACCTGGACGCCGGGCTCGCCGATCAGCAGTGGGTCGTCGAGGCCTACGCCCTTGCCACGGTCTGCCTGTTGTTGGTCGGGGGAGCGCTCGGCGACCAGTTCGGCCGCCGGCGGATCTTCACGATCGGCTTGATCGGCTTCGGGATCACCTCGATTCTCTGCGCCCTGGCCCCATCCAGCGCGTTCCTGATCGGCGCCCGTGGCCTGCAGGGCCTCACAGGCGCCCTGCTGGTGCCGGGCTCGCTGGCGATCATCGCCGCCACGTTCGAGGGCGCGGAGCGCGGGAAGGCGGTGGGCACCTGGACGGCCTGGACGGGGATCGCGACGGTGGTCGGGCCGGCGGGCGGAGGAGCGCTCGTCGAGGCGATCTCGTGGCGCGCGATCTTCTGGATCAACATCCCGCTGGTCATCTTCACCGTCCTGCTGACCCGCCGGCACGTGCAGGAGAGCCTCGACCCTGAGGCAGACCGCGCCATCGACTACCCCGGCATCCTGATGTCCGCGCTGGGGCTTGGCGGAATCGTCTTCGGGTTCATCGAGCAGCCGCGGTATGGCTGGAGCGACCCGCTGGTTGCGATTCCCCTGATCGGCGGCGTCGTGCTCTTCGCCCTCTTCCTCGCCTGGGAGTCGCGCTATCGGCATTCGATGCTGGACCTTCGCCTCTTCCGCGTCCGCAACTTCGCCGTGACGAACCTCGAGACCCTGATCGTCTACTCAGGCCTGATCGGAGCCTTCTTCTTCGTCACCCTCTTCCTGCAGCAGACCGTCGGATACTCGCCGCTTGCCGCCGGGTTCGCGACCACACCGATCTCGCTGCTCCTCTTCGCGCTCTCACCGCTGTTCGGCAAGATCGCGACGAGCACCGGGCCCAGGGTGCCGATGTGCGTGGGGCCGATTGTGGGCGGGATCGGGCTGCTGATGCTGATGCGCGTCGACTCCGATGCGAGCTACGTGGCCGACGTGCTCCCTGGGGTGCTCGTCTTCGGCCTCGGTCTCTCGGCCACGGTTGCACCCCTGACGGCGACCGCGCTCAACTCGGTCGCCGAAAATCGGGTCGGTGTCGCCTCGGGGATCAACAACTCCGTCTCGCGGATCGCGGGGGTGCTCGCCATCGCGATCTTCGGCGCGCTGATCGCCGGCAAGTTCGGGTCGACGGTCGACGGTCGAGTCACCGATTCCAGCCTCTCCTCCCGCGCCGATCAGCAGATCGCCAAGGCGAAGGACAACCCACTGCAGCGCCCGGACACCGGCGGATTGCCGCCCGCCGAGGCCGCCGAGGTCGAGAGCGCGACCGCAGCTGGTGCCGAGGATGGCTTCCATCTGGCGATGATGAGCGCGGGCATTCTGATGATCGTCGGCGGCGTGATCGCCGGGATCGGGCTGCGAAATCCCCCGCGGGAGACGGCCTACGACTCCCCCCGCGCCACTCCCGCCGGCGAATGCGCTCACTGCCCGGACCATCTCGAGGACAGGCCGCGTCGCGAGCCGGAGCGGGAGCCGGCCGCCGAGCCGGCGTAGAGGGCCTTGTTCCTATAGTCCGCGCCCGTGCGCATCTTCAGCGGCATCCAGCCGACGGGGCGAAAGCACCTCGGCAACTACATCGGGGCGATCCGGCAGTACGTCGAGAGCCAGGACCGAGGCGATCCGGCGATCTACTGCATCGTCGACTTGCATGCGCTCACCGTCCCCTGGGATCCGGCGACGCTGCGCGAGAGCGTCTACGACACGACGGCGATTCTGATCGCCGCCGGGCTTGATCCAGGGCGCTGCATTCTCTTCCGCCAATCCGACGTCCGGGAGCACACCGAGCTCACCTGGTACCTGTCAGCGCTCACCGCGCATGGCGACCTCAATCGCATGACCCAGTTCAAGGAGAAGTCGGCGAAACAGCGCGAGCTGGTCTCGGCGGGGCTCTTTTTCTATCCGGTGCTGATGGCCGCCGACGTGCTCGCCTACAAGGCCCACGAGGTGCCGGTCGGAGATGACCAGCGCCAGCACGTCGAGGTGATGCGCGAGATCGCCCGCCGCTTCAACGAGCGCTTCGGCGAGATCCTGGTGGTCCCCGAACACCGCATCCCCGAAGTCGGGGCGCGGATCATGGACCTGCAGGAGCCGACCAACAAGATGTCGACCACGGGGGGCATCGAGGCCGGCACCGTTCTGGTCCTCGACGATCCGAAGACGGTCACCAAGAAGGTCAAGAGCGCCGTCACCGACTCCGGCTCGGAGGTGAAGCGGGGCGACGGCAAGGAGGGGATCTCGAACCTGATTCAGATCATGGCCGTCGCTCGGGGGACGAGCGAGGATGAGATCGAGCGTGAGTTCGAGGGCTCCGGGTACGGCGACTTCAAGGGAGCCGTGGCAGACGCGGTCGTGGATCTGCTCGCTCCCGTCCGCGAGCGCTATGAGGGGCTGCGCCCGGACGAGGCAGCGCTCGAGGAGACTCTCGCAGGGGGCGCGGGGAAGGCCCGCGCGATCGCCTCCGAGACCCTCGCCGAGGTGCGCTCGGCGATGGGCATCGGTCCGGCCTGAGCGGGCTCTACTGTTTCGCGCGTGACCTCGGTCTCCGAGCTCGACCTCGACCTGGACGTCTTCCAGGGGCCATTCGATCTGCTGCTCGCCGTGCTGTTGCGCGAGGAGATCTCGCTGTCCGAGGTGCCGCTCGGGGAGATCGTGATCTCCTACCTCGACCACCTCGGCGAGACCGGGAACCTGGACCTCGAGACGGTCACCGAGTTCCTGGTCCTGATCGCCGCGCTCTGCGAGCTCAAGTCGCGGCTGCTGCTGCCGCACGAGGACGGCACCGAGGAGCTCGGGCCGGAGGAGGCGGCGGACGAGCTGCTCGCCCGCATGCTCGAGTACCGCCGCTACAGCGAGGCCGCGAAGATGCTCGGCGAGCGCTTTGAGCGCGAGGCCGGCGTCATGTACCGCTCGGCGCCGCCTCCCCCGGAGTTGCGGCGGGCGGCCCTCGACGCGGCCACCCAGGTCTACGAGCCCGATCGCATCGGCGTCGCACTCGGCGACCTGCTCACGCTGCCGCCTGAGCCGGACACCCGGCACATCCGCACAACCGTCTCTCTGCAGCGGCGGCTGGGCGTGGTTCGCGAGCTGCTGCGCGGCCGCAAGACCCTCGACTTCGACGACGCCTTCGGCCGCGACGACCGTTTCACCCAGGCGGTGACGCTGTTCGCGCTGCTCGAGCTCTATCGGCGTGGCGAGGCGACCTGGACCCAGAAGGAAACCTTCGGACGGATCGAGGTGGAGGCGATATGACGGATGGACTCGGCAGGACGGTCGAGGCGCTGCTCTTCCTCTCGCCGGAGCCGGTCTCGGCCGCCGAGCTGGCCGAGGCGATCGAGGTCCAGGAGGAGGTGGTAGCCCAGGCGATCGAAGAGCTCGAGGGGCGGCTCGCGGCCGACGGGCGCGGTGTGAGGCTGCGGCGAGTCGCCGGCGGAGTCACCCTGGCGGCGGTGCCCGATGCCGAGGCGGCGGCGCGCCGCCTGCTCGCCAAGCCGCGCACGCCGCCGCTGACCCAGGCGCAGGCGGAGGTCCTGGCGATCGTGGCCTACCTGCAGCCGGTCTCTAGGCCCGAGGTCGCGCGGATTCGCGGAGTCGCCTCGGATTCAGCCGTGGCCAGCCTCACCGAGCGCGGGCTGGTCGAGGAGCGAGGGAGGACCCGGTTCGGGGCTGTCACCTACGGGACCACTGCGCTGTTCGAGAAGCTCTTCGGGCTCTCCGGCCTGGATGCCCTGCCGGACCCCGCCCAATTCGACCCCACGCCCGAGGACGAGCGCGAGCTGCGCGAGCGTCTGCTCAAGGCGGGCGAGGCCCGCAGCGAGCCCGCCCAGGCCCAGGAGGCCTAGCAGCGCGGCGAGAAGCGGCGGATACCCGCGTCCTCGGTCCTCGGCTTGGCCGGCCAAGCCTTCGTCCCTGCGTTCTTGGTCTCCTTGCTTCTCGCCGCGCTGCCCAGGGGAGGGCGGGCGGCGG
>DATFOK010000098.1:0-6552 GCA_035265665.1 Solirubrobacterales bacterium
GCCGGCGCCAGCGGCAGCACGTTCTCCCCGTCGCAGAGCGCCAGCACCGACAGCTCCTCGCCCTCCAGGAACTCCTCGATCACGACCTGGGTCTCGCCGAAGCGGCGCTCGGTGAAGAAGACGTCCGCGGCTTCGCGCGCCTCGGTCTCGGTCGCGGAGATGATCACCCCCTTGCCCGCCGCGAGGCCGTCCGCCTTCAGCACGGCGGGATAGGAGGCGCGGGCGAGCTGCTCGAGAGCCTCCTCCTTCGAGCGCAGGACTGTATGGGCGGCGGTCGGCACCCCCGCCTCCTCCATCAGCTGCTTGGCGAACAGCTTCGACCCCTCGATCTGCGCCGCCGCGCCGCGGGGCCCGAAGGCCGCGACGCCGGCGGCCTCGAGCGCGTCGACGAGCCCGGCGACCAGGGGCGCCTCGGGGCCGACCAGCACGAGGTCGATGCCGGCGTCTCGTGCGGCTGTGACGAGGCCGTCGACGTCCTCCCCGCCCACGCGGAGGATCTCGGCGTCGGCGGCGATGCCGGCGTTGCCGGGCGCACAGAACAGCTCGGGTTCACTGGGCGAGCGCGAGAGCGCCCGAATGATCGCGTGCTCGCGCCCCCCGCCGCCGACCACGAGGACCTTCATGCCGACACCTTCAGGGGGATCAAAGCGACTTCGAGAACTCCTCCGCCGGGATCGCGGACAGCGTCTGGCTGCTCATCGTCCCCCGCGAGCCGAGCTCGACGGAGACCTTCGCCATCGTCTTCTCGTCGGGCGCCTCGACGATGGTGATGAAGTCATAGGGGCCGAGAGTCGCCCACTGTTCCTTCACCGTCACACCGAGCTGCTCGACCTCCTTGTTGACCTCCTGAATGCGGCTCGGGTTGTTCTTCAGGGTCTGCACGCCCTCGGGGGTCAGGTTGGTGAGCATCACGAACATCGCCATGGCTTCTCCTCTCCTCGTGACCGGTAGGCCCCTTTTCTTTCACGTTCGGGCCCGGCGTGCAATCCGGATGCGAGGGTGTAATGCGAGGGGGCGCCGACAGGCGCCACCCGTTTAGTGGTAGGCAACCCGTTTGATGCTGGTGCGAAGATCATCAGGACATGCCCGACCATCCGCTGTTCGCGCGCTTCTACGACCGGCTCCTGGCCGGCACCGAGCGCGCCGGCCTGACGGAGATGCGCCGGCGCCTGCTCAGCTCGGCGTCCGGCCGCGTCCTCGAGCTCGGGGCCGGTACCGGGCACAACCTCGAGCACTACACGGACGCGGTCACCGAGCTCGTCCTCGCGGAGCCCGATCCGAACATGGCGGAGCTCCTGCGCGAGCGCCTGGAGGGGGCAGGGACCGCTGCGGGACAACCCTCGGTGATCGAGGCGCCTGCCGAGGAGCTTCCCTTCGACGACGGCAGCTTCGACGTCGTGGTCGCGACGCTCGTCCTCTGCACGGTCGAGGACCCGGTCCGCGCTGTGGCCGAGACACGCCGCGTCCTGGTCGAGGGCGGCCGCTTTCTCTACCTGGAGCACGTGCGTTCTGCGCGGCCCGGTCTCGCTCGCTGGCAGGACTGGCTGGAGAGGCCGTGGGGATGGTTCGCGGGTGGCTGCCATCCGAACCGGCCGACCGACCAGCTGCTCGCCGGCGCCGGCTTCTGGATCGACAGCCTCGAGCGGGACAAGCTTCCCAAGGCCCCACCGCTGGTGCGTCCCCTGATCCGGGGAGTTGCAATCAGGCCCAGCGGTGTCGGCGGGAGCTGAGCCGGCCTCGAGTCAGTCCGCCGGCGCGTCGCCGCCACCCACGGCGGTCCCCTCCTGCCAGGGCTCGAGCGACTCCGAAGTAATCCACGGGGATCGCTCCTCTACCTCCACCTGCCTGCGCATCGCGGCCATCTTCTCCTTCGAGGAGTCGGTCGCGGAGGAGACCATGAACCACTTCCGCTCCACGGCCAGGCCGCGATGCAGTGGGCGCGAAGTGCCCTCGTAGACGGCGCGTTTCAGGGATCGGATGGCCTCCGGCGAGCGGCGTGCGAGCCTCTCGCCCATGCGGCTGGCCGCCTCCTCGACCCGGTCAGCCGGAACGACCGCCTGCACCAGACCGTGGTCGAGCGCCTCCCGCGGGCTCAGCGTCCTGCCCTCGAGCATCATCGCCATCGCCCGTCCGACGCCGACCAGCCTGGGGAGCCGCTGCGTCCCTCCCGCCCCCGGGTTGAAGTCGATCGTCATCTCCGGCAGCCCGATCGCGATATCCGCGTCGGCCATGATCCGGACGTCGCAGGCGAGCGAGATCTCGCAGCCGCCACCGGTCGCGGGTCCGTTGATCGCTGCGATGAAGACCTTGTCCGAGCGATTCATCGACAGGAAGAGGTCGTGGATGCGGTAGAGCTCGAACACGGCCGCGAGCGGCGTGTGCTCTCCCAGCGCGCGGAGCCCCGGCACCCGCCTGACCGCGCCGGCGATGCGCAGCACGATCGCAGTGAGCCACGGTGGCGCGGCGATTCCGGCCCGCTCGACGCTCGCCAGGATCTCGCCGACGTCGTAGTGCGTGATGTACAGGTCCTCAGGCTTGCCGGTGATCACCACCGCGCCGACGGAGCGGTCGCCGCGGAGTGAGCCGAAGAGGTCGCTGAGCTGGCGGACCATCTCCGCGGTCATGAAGTTGTGCGGCGGATGATCGATTCGGACGACCAGAACGCGGCCCCGCCACTCGGTCTCGAACATCGGCATGGCAGGAGCCTATGCCCGTCGGCCGGTTAGCCGCTACGAGTCGAAGCCAACGTGGATGTGGTCGCAGTGGTCGGCCTGGGCGAAGCCGTCCGGGTTCGCGGGGCCGTCGGGGTCCCAGCAGTAGATGAGCTCGGTGGGTTCCTGCCCCGCCGGGAGGGCGCCGAGCTGCCGGGCGATGACCCCGCAGGGTCCGTCGGGCGAGACATTGGTGCACGGCACGCCATCGATCGCGGCGATGTCCATGGCGCGGCCGTAGTAGTGGTTCGAGACACCGCCGCTCGAGGTGTTCCTCGAGTGGTCCGAGCGCAGCGACGAGATCGTGATCGTGTGCTGCTGGCTGATCGCGCCGATCAGATTGATGATCCGCGGGTCGATCGTGCCGGACTGGATATCGACCATCTCGAGCTGGTTCGAGAGCTCGACGTTCTGCCAGTTGATCGGAGCGTTCGTCGGACCGGGCAGCGCGACTGAGTAGGCGACCGTCTTCACTTGGCATGTGCCCTTCATCGCCTCGGCGCCCCTCAGGACCGCCTCGACGTACCACTCAGCGTGGTTGTGTTGGAAGAGGCCGGCCCGCAGATCGTCCGACGCCCAGATCATCCGCGCCAGCGTCGCCGCGGAGTCAGCCGGACTGGCGCGCTTGACCTTGCCGTCACCATCGCCGTCGACCGCGTAGCGCTCCCAGTTGTCATCTGAGATGCCGAACGGGCCCCGCGCGGCGAGATCCTGGGCCCTCATGCCCTTGCCGAAGTTGGACTCGACCCGGGCGACCGCAGCAAGCGCCCAGACACCCGCCTGCCCGAGGTCGTAGCGACCGGCGGCGTCCTGCAAGGCCTTCATGTAGCCCTCAGGGATCGACACGCGGGCGTCGTCAGCGGGGGCGCAGATCAGCTCCTGTCGCTTCGGGATCAGGGAGAGGCCGCCGATTGCGCCGTTGCCGATGCCGCTGAAGCACGCCGCCCGCGCAAGCACGTCGGCGACGTACCAGTCGGCATGGTTGTAGGCGAAGACCGCGCCCTCCGGATCCTCCGGCATCCCGGCGGCCTTCAGGTAGCGGGCCGCGGAGAAGATCGCGTCGTTCGGCTCGTTCGGGTCCTTGTCGCCGTCGCCGTCCGCGTCGACGCCGTAGGCCGCCCAGGTCGATGGCATGAACTGCATCCAACCCACCGCCCCAGCGGATGAAGGGCCGAGGTTCTGCCCGAAGCCGCTCTCGATCTCGTTGATCGCCGCGAGGATCGAAGGGCCGGCGGGACCGAGGTCATAAGCCTGTGCGGCCGCCTGGTAGATCGGGGGCAGGAAAGCCGGGACGGCCACCGGCCCGCAGGCCGTGGGAAGCGGCGTTGCCGGCGGAGGCACGGTGCTGCCGCCGGTCTCGGCGGCGCCCTTCTCGTTGGTCTCGGCCTTTGGCTTGGAGGGATTCGGCTGCTTCTTCGGCGCCTCCGGCTTCGGCTTCGGCTTGGGCTTCGGCTTGGGCTTCGGCTTGGGGCTGTACTTAGGCGGCAGCGCGGTGATGGGAACCTGAGGCAGCGTCTGCGGCGGCTCTGGCGGCGCCGTGGTGGTCGTCGGCGGCTGCTCCGTGGTGGTGGTCTGGGCGACGGCGCTCTGGGCGGCGATGGCGGCCCCGACTACGGTTGCCGCTATCGCGGTTCTGACCCGACCCATCAGCCCAGCACCTGGGCGACGCGCCACTCATCGTCCTCGCGGGTCAGCGTGAGCCGCAGCTCACTCGCCGCCCGCAGCCGGACCAGCGAGACGCTGGCGGTCACCTGCTGCTTTGTGGCGTCGCCGAGGACGACGTTGAGGACCCGCGCCTCGGGCACCTTGCCGTTTGCCGGCAGCCGCGGGGGGTCCTTCTCGAGCGCGTTCGCCAGCGGCTTGGTTGCGGTACCGGCGAAGGCCGCCTCGGTGGTCTTGCTCGAGCTGCCGACCTCGTAGGCGACGAAGGCCTGCGCGAACTCCCAGGCCACCTGCGCCGGCTTTTCCGTCGGCTTGGGAGCGGGCGCGGCGGGGACCGCGGTGTCCCCCGATTCGAACTGCGGCGTGACCCCCTGCAGCGCGAGGGTGTCCGACGCCTGCGACACGGCTGCGACGGCCGCCAGCCGCGGAGTGGCATTCGACTGGCCGGTGCCGTGGTCGATTGCAGTGACCGCACCAGCCCCGCCCGCCGCGATCGCGAGCGCGGCGGCGGAGGTCGCCAGGGCCGCACGGGTCTTCCTGCCGCGGGAGCGGTAGGCGTCGGTGAGCGGCCAGGTCAGCTTTGTCTGGATCAGCCGCTGCAGCGGCTCGGTCGCCCGAGAGGCCCGTCGCAGGGCCGCTCGCGTCGCGTCACTTGAGCGCCAGAGCACACGCTCCTCAACACCCCAAACGACCTCACGGATCGACCAACCGGCGTCTTCGGCCGAGACACGAAGGTTCATGCGTAATTAGTCGTCTCGGCACGCGTCCGGCCCGATACTGAGAAGTGGGTCGATTCGTGCGTGCAGCGTGCCTAGGCAGCTGCCTGGGCGGGCGTCTCAGCACGCTTCCCCGGCTTGGCCTTCTCAAAAGCCAGCTCGCCGTCGGCGGCGTCGACCCTGACGGTGTCGCCCTCGGCGAACTCGCCCTCGAGCAGCCGCAGCGCCAGCTTGTCGACGAGCTGCTTCTGGATCACCCGCTTCAGCGGGCGGGCGCCGTAGGTCAGGTCGAAGCCGAGGTTGCCGAGCAGCTCGCGCGCCTTGTCGGTGAGCTCGATCTCGATGCCGCGCTCGCGCACACGCGCCGCGAGACGGTCGACCTGGATCTCGACGATCCTGCTCAGGTCCGCCTTGGTGAGGCGATGGAAGATGACCACGTCGTCGATCCGGTTGAGGAACTCCGGCGGGAAGGTCTGCGTGAGCGTCTCCTCGACCTGCTCGCGCGCCTTCTCCTCAACCGCCTCGGCGGCAATGAACTGTGAGCCGACGTTGGAGGTCATGATCAGCACGGTGTTCTTGAAGTCGACGGTGCGGCCCTGGCCGTCGGTGAGGCGCCCGTCGTCCATGATCTGCAGGAGAACGTTGAAGGCGTCGGGATGTGCCTTCTCGATCTCGTCGAGCAGGATCACCGAGTAGGGCCGGCGGCGGACGGCCTCAGTGAGCTGGCCGCCCTCCTCGTAGCCGACGTAGCCCGGCGGCGCGCCGATCAGGCGCGCGACCGCGTGCTTCTCCATGTACTCGGACATGTCGATCCGGACCATCGCCTGCTCTGAGTCGAACATGAACTCGGCGAGCGCCCGCGCCAGCTCGGTCTTGCCGACGCCGGTCGGGCCGAGGAAGAGGAAGCTGCCGATCGGCCGATCCGGATCGGAGAGACCGGCGCGGGAGCGGCGCAGGGCCCCGGAGACCGCCTCGACCGCCTCGTCCTGGCCGATCACCCGCTCGTGCAGCCGCTCCTCCATGTGGATGAGCTTCTCCACCTCCCCCTCCATCAGCCGGGAGACGGGGATGCCGGTCCACTTGGAGACGACCTCGGCGACGTCCTCCTCGGTGACCTCCTCGGTCAGCATCGAGCCGCCGTCGCGATGCAGCTCGGCGAGCTTCGCCTCCTGCTCGGAAACGGTGCTCTCGAGCTCCGGGATGCGCCCATAGCGCAGCTCGGCAGCGCGCTCGAGGTCGGCGTCGCGTTCGGCGCGCTCCAGCTCCCGCTGCGCCTCGTCGAGCTCGGCCTTCGCGGCCTTGATCTGATCGATCGCGCCCTTCTCGTTCTGCCAGCGCGCCTTCATCTCGGAGCCGCGCTCGCGGAGTTCGGCGAGCTCCGACTCGATCGCCTCCCGGCGCTCCTTCGAAGCCTCGTCCTTCTCCTTCTTGAGCGCCTCCCGCTCGATCTCGAGCTGCTGGAT
>DATFOK010000099.1:0-8919 GCA_035265665.1 Solirubrobacterales bacterium
GAGCGAGCCGCAGGCCACGACCACACTGGGAGCGCGGACGGTGACCTGCGCGCCGCGGCCGTCAGGTGTCTGCCAGACGGCCTCGACGCCGGCCGCCTGGGCGCCCTCGGTGAGTATCCGCGTGGCGCGGGTGAAGGTGAGGAAGCGAGCCCCATGCTCCTGCGCATCCGCGAGCCAGGTCCGGTCGGCGCTCTGCTTGCTCCCGGACTGGTCGCCGAAACCGAGGTAGCCCGCCATCTCCGGCGAGTACTTCTCCGGATCGGTGTTACGCACGATCGTCTCGAAGCTCCAGCCGAGCGTCTCGCTCGCCTGGCGCAGCCTTTGCTGCGTCCCGTTCAGGTCGCTGCAACGGTCATTAGCGCTGATCCGCTCCAGCACCGCATCGAGATGGCGGTCGTATTCCGGGCCGTCGACGCCCTCCAGCCCGTGCTCCGCCCACTCCTCCCGCACCCAGGGGCGGGTCCGCAGGCAGTTGCTCCAGTTGATCGTCGTGCCTCCGCCCAGCGTCGTCCCGGCGACCAGGCTGACGTTGCCGTCCGCGGTCGGCGTCGGGCCGCCTCGCCAGAACATCTGCTGATAGGCGGGCAGCTCGAGCTGGGTGAAATCAGACTCGTTGTAATAGCCGGCGGCCTCGAGGACGACGACGTCCAGGCCGCGCGAGGCCAGCACGGCCGCCACCACTGCCCCGCCGGAGCCCGAGCCGACGATGCAGACGTCAGCCGCGATCGTCTCCTCCGAGCTCTCGGGCTCAGCGATCTTCAGCGGCTTCTCGGCCTGCGGCGGCGGGGAGACTGGGCCCGGGTAGCCGAAGCTCTCCCAGTTGGCGTTCTTGCCCGTCTCGGGATCCGGCGCTCCGTAATGGAGGAAGAGAGTCATCCCGATCAGAGCCGCGACGCCGGCTGCGGCCCGCGGATCCGAGAGCGCCGCGTTGCGCAGGATCTGCTCACGCGACTCCTGCGAGGGCGCGCGGGTGATGCCCTGGCCGCCGAGCGCGTCGATCAGCTGAAGGAGCCCACCCCGCAGTTCGGGATCCGGGATCTCGGAGATCAGCTGCGCCGCGCCCAGATCGACGCCCAGGTCGCTCGCCTTGCGCCTCCAGAGGCCGTGCACATCGCGATCGTGTGCAAGGGAGGGGACAACCGTGTCGCAGACGGCGGTCAGGATCGCGCGGTGGGAGTCGCTCAGCACGATGCCCGCTTCCTCTCCGGAGCCCATCGCCACGGCACTTTACCCGGGACTGGCCGGCTGGCTAGTCGCCGGCTGCCCAGGTGCAGTGGCCGCAACCAGCACCGCGACGGCGCAAGCCCCCGCCGCGGCGGCGAAGGCCGGGCCCGCGCCGTGTTGCTGGGCTAGCGCCCCTGTGATCGCCGCGCCGACGCCGGTGCCGATCGCGCTTGAGGTCGAGGACCAGCCGAAGGCCTCGGCCAGAATGCGCGGCGAGGCGCGATCGAGCAGAAGGATCAGCGTGGTGAGCACGGGGGTCAGAACCGTTCCCAGGATCAGCAGGACCGCTCCGGCAACGATGAGGCTCTCGATTGGAACGAGGAGCGCGAAACCGAGCGCGCTCAACGCAAGCAACACAACGAGCCGGTTGCGCGGAGGTGAGAACCACCGTCGCCCCCCATAGAACAGGGCACCGGCAATCCCGCCAATCGAGGTCACGGCGAGGAGGAACCCGGCGACTGAAGGGTGGCCCTCGGAGCTCGCCAAGGCCGGAACACCGATCTCGATCCCGCCAAGGGCGATCCCGAAGAGGAGCTCGAGGATCATCACAAGGCGCACACCGCGCTCTCGGAGTGGACTGCTACGCCGATCCTCTGGCGAGCGTCCATCGGACCGCGCCACCAAAAGCCCGAGCCAGGCCAAACCGACCCCGGAGGTCACTGCGACCGCGATCAGTGCGGCGAACGGCGAGGCAAGGCCCGCCAGCACCCCGACCAGCAATGGCCCCGCGAGTATCGAGCCCTCCTGGATCAGTCCAATGACGCTGTATACGGTGGTCCGATCCCCGCCGGTGAGGTCCGCCCAGACCAGCCGCTGCGTCTGTGAGACCGGTGGCAGGCCGAGTCCCGCGACCAGGGCTATTGCTACGACCGCAACGCCCGCTAGGTCCGAGCGGATGATCGGCACGAGCGCGACCAGCGCGGCGACGTGCGTCACCGCGATCAGGAGCAGGACGTTCCGCGGCCCCTGTGTGTCGATCAGCCTCCCCTGGATCGGTCGCGCGATCGCGGCCCCGATGACGAATCCGGCGGCCGCGGCTCCCGCCAGGCCGAGCGAGCCGCGAGCCTGCTGGATCAGCAGGATGAGGGCCAGGACCGTGCCGCCCTGGCTCAGCTGAGCCAGGAAGCCGCTCAGCGCCTGAGCCCTGAACCGCGGCTCGGAAAGAAGTGGTCTGTAGAGACCGAGGTCCGGCAAGCCGGACCTCACGCTACTTCCGTCGGAGCTTGACCTCAGGTCAGGACGAAGTAGTCCCTGTGCACCGCCTCCTCGGACGCGTGCGGGAGCAGCTCGCGGACCTTGTCGGAGCGCAGCCCCTTGATGCGGCGCAGCTCGCCGGCCGAGTAGTTGACGATCCCCTTGCCGATCGTCTTGCCGTCCGCGGTGACCTCGACCGCGTCTCCCGCCTCGAACTCACCCTCGACCTCGGTGATCCCGACCGGTAGCAGGCTGCTGCCGCTTTCTCGCAGTACCCGCGCCGCCCCGTCATCCACCCGCAACGTGCCATGGCTCGGCTTCGCGTAGCGGAGCCAGAGCTTAAAGCTCGAGGCTCGCTCGCGGTGCGCGGCGAAGCGTGTGCCGGCATCCTCGCCGGCAGCCGCCGCGAGCAGGGTGCCGTCGGCGGTCCCGTCACAGATCACGGCCGCGATCCCTGAGGCTCCCGCCATTCCGGCCGCCGCCACCTTGCTGCGCATCCCGCCCAGTCCGAAGGGGGAGGTGTGCTCGCCGATCTCGTAGGAGGCGAGCTCGGACTCGTCACTTACCTGGGTCACGAGCTCGGCGTCGGAGCTGCGCCGCGGGTCCTTCGTATAGAGGCCGGACTGGTCGGTTAGCAGGACGAGCAGCCTGGCCTCGAGCATGATCGCGACCTGAGCCGCAAGGAAGTCGTTGTCGCCGAAGGTGATCTCGTCGGTGGCCGTCGTGTCGTTCTCGTTCACGACCGGGACAATGCGCCAGTCGAGCAACCGGCTGAGCGTCCGGCGGGCGTTCAGGTAATTGGTCCGCAGTTGGAGGTCGGAGGCGGTGAGCAGGACCTGCGCCGCGCGCACATCCCACTTCGCCAGCTTCTCCTCATAGGCCCGGAAGAGGCTGCCCTGCCCGATTGCGGAGGCGGCCTGCAGCTCGTCGATCGCCGCGGGGCGGCGCCCGAGCTTCAGCACGCGCATGCCGCGCGCGATCGCGCCCGACGTGATCATCACCACGTTCTCGCCCCCGGCGTGCAGCTCAGCGACCTGCGAACACACGCGGTCGAGCACATCGGTCCGGAGCGCGCCGTCCTCCCCGGCGACGATGGAGGAGCCGAGTTTCGCCACCACGGTCATCGCGGCGGAGTGTAGGTAGCAGCCATGGCTCCGCCGCACCTACGCACCGCGACGCCGACTACTTCTTCGTCCTCTTGCCCTTTATCTTCAGCCGCGCCGTCTGCGTCTTCGCAACCCCGCCCGCAGGTGTGAAGGTGATGCGTGCGTTCACCTTCACCTTCCCCTTCTGGCGCAGCTTCCGCTTCGCGCCCTTGTTCAGTGCCAAGCGCACCTCGATCGTCGGCGGGCCGCCGGAGGCGCTCGAAGGATTAAGCAGCCGTCTCCTCTTCTTGGCGGCTGCGGATGCACCACGGGTCATGCCCGACTCGGCAACGGCGACGGTGCCTGGAAACTTGACCCCGACCAGGAGTCTCTTCCCCTTCACAGAGAACGAGAACTCGTTCGACGGGATGCCACCGTCCACGGCAAGCCCGGACGGCGTACCAAGTCCCGTCATGAACGCGAACTCGGGCGAGCTCATATCGAGATTGGCGCGGCCCACGGTGCCCTCGGTGAAGTTCGCGAAGTAGACCTTCCCTCCGAAGATGGCGATGCCCCCGTAGGCATCGATGCCGCTGCCAAGGCCCGTGCCGCCCTCGACAGGAATGCTGGTTAGGCCGATCGTGGTCGCGAAGTACACCCTGCCGCCGCCCACGGTCGGCCAGGCCGGAGCTGAACCCGCCGGTAGGGTGAAGAAGTCGTCATCGGGGGGCGGCGTCCCGTCCACGCCGGCCCTCCCGATCGAGGGGGGACTGGCGTTCCGGTTGGACCAGAAAACGAGGTCGGAGCCCACTCCAACGCCACGCGGGCCGTCGACTTGCGGCGCCTGGAACATGACGTGTGGGTTCGAACCGTCGAGGTTCGCGAGCGCCACCGAGCCGGTGTTTGCCCCGCCGGGAACCAACTGATTCGCCCACCAAACGTGGGTGCCGTCCAGCGCGACGCCGCAAGGCAGCGCGTCGGTGGCGATGAAGTTCGGGTTTATCCCCGTGCCGTCCAGGTTCCCCCGCCCGATCGACCCGCCGGCCTGGTTCGCCCAGTAGATGTGCTGGGAGTCGACCGCGAGGCCGCAGGGCTCCGCCTGACCGGTGATGAAATTGGGATTCGGGCCCGAGCCGTCGTTGTTCGCACGGCCAATCGATGAGCCGTTCGCCCAGTAGATAAATCCCTTCGCAGGTGTTGCGAAGGCGAGTGCTATGGCACTGAGCAACCCGGCGACCAGCATCGTGCCGATTACGCCCCTCATTCCCTCTCCCTCATCGCGGCGATGCTCTCACACCCAGGCCGGTGAGTGTAGGTACGGAAAATCTACTGCTCGCGGGCGTATGCTCGCCGCATGACGGAACTCCGAACCGTGCGGGTGGCGGCCGTCCAGGCCACCCCCGTGATCCTCGATGGTCCCGCCTCGGTCGCCAAGGCGGTCGATCTGATCGGGGAGGCTGCGGCGGAGGGTGCCGAGTTGGTGGTGCTGCCGGAGGCCTTCGTCCCGCTCTATCCGTCCGGAGCGTGGGCAAAGGAAGCGGCTGCGTTCGGTGGCTTCGACGAACTCTGGGAGCGGCTCTGGTCGAACTCGGTCGAGGTCCCGGGACCGCTCGTCGACGAACTCGTCGTCGCCTGCCGGAATCACGACGTGCACTGCGCAATCGGGGTGAACGAACGCGAGCTCGAGCGGCCGGGAACGATCTACAACGCCCTTCTCCTGCTTGGACCGGACGGCCTGCTGGCGAAGCACAGGAAGCTGATGCCTACGCACCACGAGAAGCTCTTCCATGGAATCGGCGCCGGTGGCGACCTGGAGGCGACCGAGACGCCGCTCGGTCGGGTCGGGGGCCTGATCTGCTGGGAGAACCGGATGCCACTGGCGCGCTACGCCGTCTACCGCACCGGCCCCCAGATCTGGGTCGCGCCCACCGCTGACGACTCGGAGGGCTGGCTGGCGAGCATGCGCCACATCGCGATCGAATCCGGCGCCTACGTCGTCTCGGTGCCGCAGTACATCCCCCGCTCCGCCTTCCCGGACGACTTCCCGGCCGAGCTTCCGGACGAGGATGTCTTTGGTCGCGGCGGGGCCGCGATAGTCGAGCCGGTACAGGGAGAGATCATCGCCGGGCCGCTCTACGACCGCGAGGGGATCGTCACCGCCGAATGCGACCTGCGGAAGGGGCTGTACGCCAAGCGCTGGTTCGACTCGGCTGGCCACTACAGCCGGGAGGACGTCCTGCTGAGAGAGCTTGCCCCCGAACCCGCTGCGGACGCTCAGGACGGCTCGAGCTCGAACTCGACGTCCCCCACCACCACCTCATCGCCGGGCTCGAAGCCGGCACGCTGAAGCTCGGCGATCACGCCGATCTCGCGGAGGCGACCCTCGAGGTAATCCAGAGCCTCAGGGTTGTCGAGGTCATGTCGAGCGATGAGCAGCTCTATGCCGCGTCCGGTGACCCTGAACCTGCCGTCGCCCTCCCGAACGATCTCGAAGCCCTCCTCCTCCCCCGGGCGGTAGACCCGGTGCTCCGCCTCGAATTTGCCGCGCTGGGCCGGCGCGGGCTCCTCGGGAAGCGCGTCGAAGATCGCCCGAATGAGCTCGTCGAGCCCGGCGCCGGTCGCAGCAGAGACCCCGAGCACCGCCACCGGCCCCGATCCGTGCCGCTCGCGCCACTCTGAAACCAGCCGCTCGGCCTCCTCAGCCGGGATCAGGTCGATCTTCGAGAGGGAGATGATCTCCGGGAGCTCACCGAGGCCGGCTCCGTACCCCGCCAGCTCGCCTCGCACGGCCCGGTAGTTCGACTCGGGGTCGCCCTCCGCGGGGGTCACCTCAACCAGGTGGACGAGCAGCCGGCAGCGCTCCAGGTGGGCGAGGAAGTCGTGCCCGAGGCCGGCGCCCTCCGCGGCGCCCTCGATCAGGCCCGGGATGTCGGCGATCACGAGCTGCCGGTCGTCGAGGTCGATGGTCCCGAGATTGGGCTCGACGGTCGTGAACGGATAGTCCGCAACCTTTGGGTCGGCCCTCGTCAGGCGTGCGAGCAGCGACGACTTGCCCGCGTTCGGCAGCCCGACCAGGCCGACGTCGGCGAGCAGCTTGAGACGCAGCTCGACCTCACCCGACTCGCCGTTGAGGCCTCGCTCGGCGAAACGCGGCGACTGCCTGGTCGAGGTGGCAAAGCGCTTGTTCCCGTGGCCCCCCGATCCGCCGCGTGCCACCACCAGCCGCTGTCCCTCCTCGAGCAGCTCGGACTCCGAACCGTCCAGGCCGCGCACCACCGTCCCGGGGGGCACGTGAATCTCCAGTTCGCTTCCGCGCTCGCCATGCTGGCGCTTGCCCTTGCCGTGCTCGCCGCGTCCGGCGCGGAAGTGGCGGCTGCGGCCGAGCGAGGAGAGATCGCGCCGCTGCGCATCGCAGACCACCACGACGTCGCCGCCGCGCCCGCCGTCACCGCCGTCCGGGCCGCCGCGCGGCACGTGCGCCTCCCGCCGGAAGCTGACCACGCCGTTCCCGCCGCGGCCACCCTCCACGTAGATCCTGGCTCGGTCGAAGAGCATGCGCGAACGAAGTTAGTGCGCGCGGGCGATGCGGGAGTTATCCGGCCTCGGCCGGCCGGCCCCGGGGGAACCACCGGCGCAGGCGCCTGAGCGTGCTGGCGGACTCCGGTTCACGCGCCTCGAGGTCGAAATAGAGAAGTGTCCGCCCGGCCGCGACGTACGGGATCAGCAGGGCGAAGACGACCGAGCCGATCAGGTTGACAGTGACCGGCGAGAAGTTGAGGAAGATCAGGAAGATGCCCAGGACGGGCCCCGCCGCCAGGCCGAGCAGCGAGAGAGAGCCAGCGATCAGAACGGTCCGCCACCAGTGCCCTCGCACCTGGGCATGGCTGCCCCGGAAAGCCTCCCGGATCGAGCGGTCCTCGAACATGATCTCCTGCTGGATGAACTGCCAGGCGATGTAGAAGTAGGCCGCGAAGGGGATACCGATCACGGTGAAGATCATCAGCCACACCAGGGCGATCGCCACCAGCTGAGCGAAGACAACGCGCCAGAGGCGTTCGTACATGGCCCCGAATGACTCTCGCAGGCTGGGGAGCTCACGCTCCTCTCTCATCCGTAGGAAGGCGACGACGGCTCCGGAGATGACCGCGAAGCCGACCGGCTGGCCGAAGCCGGTCAGGCTGCCGTCGAGTCTGAGATCGAAACCTGGAGGCCCGAACCGAAGCGTGAAATCGGTGCTCCCGGTCAGCTGCTCGAACAGGTACTGAGCTCCCTGGAGCGCGGCCAGGATCACGAATCCGATCAACGCGATCGCCAAGAAGATCCGCCAGTGCCGCCCGTAGAGCTGGCGAGAGCCGCGGAGGAGCTGGCCGAAGGTCCAGCGATGCCGCAGCGTGGTCAGGTCGACGGGGCGCCAGCGGGTCAGGAATGGGGGCACTCCGACAAGGAGCAGCAGGCCGAGCGCCAACCCGATCGCCCCGAGGGTGGTCTTGGCCTCGAGGTTGATGAATTTCGAGACCTCGGCCATCGCCGCGCAGAAGGGCGTCGACGCAGCGGGTCCGAGAATCGATCCCCCGGGGAGTTGGGGGGTGCCCTGGCGGATGTCCTTCATCCAGGTGAACGGCTCCACCCACTGACCCTTGGTGACCGGACCGGTTGGCCCGTTGTTGAATCCCTTCTCCCTCTGCCCCCAGTGGCCGAGATAGCTCAGCCACTGGAACTCGGTCCCCGGCGGGCTGTCCGTCGGCACGACCACCGGCTGCGGCTCGGTCCGCGTGAGCGGCTCGCTGGTGTTGTCACAGCCGACCCCGGCGCCGTTCTTGCCGTTCTCGATGTAGATCGCGTCGTCGTAGAAGGTCGCGTGGGAACCCGCGGCCGAGTAGACGATCGGATGGTCGTCCTCCTTCTCGACCTTCGTGGCATCCCAGTCGGCGCGCTCACCTCCACCGTGCTGGAACAGGGCGATCTCTGAAGGGTCCTGCTCCAGCGCCTCGGCCGGGGTGTCCGCATCGAAGGAGATCTGCATCCCCTCCCAGTCCCCCTCGTGGATGTCGTTGAACTGGTTGAAGTAGTAGAAGAACCAGTACTGCACGACCAGGCCGGAGTGGCCCGCCTCGGTCGTGTTGCAGACGTCGTCCGGGTCCTCCTGGGCCCGGAGCATCAGGATCGGCGCGTATGCCCTGGCTAGGTTCTCCTCGTCAGGGGTCGGTGCGGCAGCCGTAGCGGCTGGCGCGGCTGCGAACGAAACGGACGCGACTGCGGCGAGGCAGATCGCCAACCTTGTGGGCCGGCGCATGACCAGGCGAACCTAACACGGCTCGCCCCGGGGTAACTTCAGGGTTTCCCGTTACTCGGTCTGCTCACCGATGCTGAAGTTGACCTGATCCCCGCTCACGGTCGCATCGAGCTCCTTGTCGTC
>DATFOK010000100.1:0-16291 GCA_035265665.1 Solirubrobacterales bacterium
CGCCGCACGGCGGCGCGCTGCGACGAGCTTCGCGAGCAGGGCCACGAGGGGCTGATCCGGGAACGGACCGGCCTGGTCATCGACCCCTACTTCTCCGGGACCAAGATCGAGTGGCTGATCCAGAACGCGGATCTGCCCGAGGGGACCGTGTTCGGGACGATCGACTCGTGGCTCGCGTTCAAGCTCACCGGGCGCCACCTGATCGACTACTCGAACGCCTCGCGGACGATGCTCTTCGACGTCCGCAGGCTCGCCTGGGACGGGGAGCTCTGCGGGTTGCTCGGCGTCGATCCGGGATCCCTGCCCGAGCCGGTGCCTTCCTCGCAGATCTACGGCACGACCTCAGCCTTCGGCGGCGAGGTCCCGGTCGCCGGAATTGCCGGGGATCAGCAGGCGGCCCTCTTCGGCCAGGCCTGTCAGGCGGCGGGCGAGGCCAAGAACACCTATGGGACCGGAAGCTTCGTCCTCCTCAACGCCGGTACCGACGCGCCCGAGCCGGGCGAGGGCCTGCTCACAACGGTCGCATGGGGGATCGGGGATACCGAGGTCGACTACGCACTGGAGGCAGCCGTCTTCGTCACCGGGGCCGCCGTGCAGTGGCTCCGTGACGGGCTCGGAATCATCTCCGACGCCGCCGAGACCGAGCCGCTCGCCGCGTCGCTCGACTCGAATGACGACGTCTACTTCGTCCCCGCACTCACCGGTCTCGGGTCGCCGCACTGGGACCCATACGCGCGGGGCACGATCCTGGGGCTCACCCGCGGTACGGGGCGCGCGCACCTCGCCCGGGCCGCTCTCGAGTCGATCGCCTACCAGACCGTTGACGCGGTGCGCGCGCAGGAGGCCGCCTCGGGCGAGAGCGTGCCCTCCTTGAAGGCCGACGGCGGCGCGGTTGCGAACGGGTGGCTGATGCAGTTCCAGGCCGATGTGCTCGGCGTCCCCGTGATCGTCCCCGAGGTGGCCGAGACGACCGCGCTCGGAGCGGCCTACCTCGCCGGGATCGCCACCGGACTGTGGACGGCGGAGCAGGTTCGCCAGATGTGGCGAGAGGCGGCCAGGTACGAGCCGCAGATGGAGGAGGCCCGCAGGGAGGAGCTGCTGGCCCGCTGGCGTGAGGCCCTGAGCCGCTCCCGAGGCTGGAGCAGCTGATGGGGCGTAACTTGCCCTCGCAGAACGGGTAGGAATCAACACGAACCGCCGTCTCTGACGGCGTTTCTTGTGAGAGAGAGATGCCCAAGGTGAACCCCAAGGACATGAAGCCGCAGGTCTACAAGGACCCGCGACCGGCTGAGATATTCACCAAGTACCACCGTAGCGCGCGGCGGGGAGTGGGCTGGATCTACGACTTCGTGCGGGTGATCCTCACCCTGCCGACCATCCTCATCTACCGGGCACGGGCGATCGGGGTTGAAAACGTCCCGGCCGCCGGCCCCGTGATCCTGGCGCCCAACCACTTCAGTCAGTGGGATCACTTCTTCGCCGCCGTCTACCTGCCGCGCAAGGTCCAGTTCATGGCGAAGTCCCAGCTCTTCACGAACCCCGCCATCAAGTACATCTTCAAGCACGGCGGCGTCTTCCCGGTTCGGCGGGGGCACCACGACGAGGAGGCGTTCGTCACCGCGAACGAGATCCTCGATCGGGGCGGGACGATGCTGATTTACGCCGAGGGCGGCCGATCCCGAACCGGCGACCTCGGCCAGCCAAGGCGCGGCATCGGCAAGATCGCGCTCGAGTCCGGCGTCCCGGTCGTGCCGGTCGCGATCCACGGCTCGGCGCACGTCCGCGGCTGGAGGCGGCTGCAGTTCCCGAAGGTGACGATCCAGTACGGCGAGCCGATCACCTTCCCGGTCGTCGCCGACGCGGACCGCGATCAACAGCAGGATGTCGCCAATCAGGTCTTCGATCGCGTCCGCGCAATGTACGTCGACCTCGAGGAGAACGGCCGGCGCGACGTGCTGCGGCGCGTGCGCGAGGGCTTGCCCGCCGCTTCACCCGAGCCGGGCGCGCCTGCCGCAAGCCGCCGGTCGTAGGCGGGCTTACTCCTCGTAGCGCGGCTCCAGCTTCTCCCAGAACTCCGAGTCGTGGCCGGGGACCATGAGCGCGTAGGGGTAGGTCCGCCGGTAGGCCTGCAGCTCCCGCAGGGAGCGGCGCCAGTTGTGCTCGTCGTCGATCAGTGTCGGCTCCGCCTTGCCCTCGAACTGCTTCCAGTCGTAGGCGGCGTCGCCCACGACCACGAAGTCGCGCCGCGGTAGGCGCAATATCACCGAGGTATGCCCCGGGCTGTGTCCGGGCGTGTAGGCGAGACGCACGGAGCCGTCGCCGAAAAGATCGAAGCTGCGGCCGAAGGGACCGTAGGACTCGATGAAGTCGGCGTCGAAGTCGACCGTGTAGTACTCGAAGGCGTAGTCGTAGTGGGAGCGGTTGTAGCCGCGCAGCTGCGGGAAGGAGCCGGTGGTCGCGCCCTCCCATTCGGTGGCGCTGAACACGAACCGGGCGTCGGGGAAGGCCTCGATCCCGGAGGCGTGGTCCTCGTGCAGGTGGGTGAGCACGACGAAGGCGATGTCGGCCGGCGCGAGGCCCCTTTCGCGGAGCTGGGAGACGATGTCGCGTCCCTCCTCCACCTTGTAGTGCCTGGCGGTCAAGCGGCTCAGGTTGTCGCGGGGGTTACGGGCGACCGACGGGTGAAGGCCTGTGTCGATCAGGATGTTGCCGAGGCTCGGGTGGCGAACGAGAAAGATTGGAACTGGTCGCGTCTCCCAGGTGTCCGGCGAGGAGCCGTACCCGAGCGCTCGCAGGCGGGCGATCAGGCCGCTCCCCGTGCGATCGAAGAAGGACGCCGGCCAGCTCGTCTGGCCGGTGTTGAGCGGCTCGATGACCACCGTTGCGCCCTCGGAACCGCCCTCGAGCGGCTCTCGCAGGGGGGTTGGTTCGGCATCCACCTTCACGGGAGCCAGCATATGCTCAGCCGCTATGGCTGACGGCACGAACTCGCGCATCTTCGCGCCCGGGCTGCTCGACGGTCAGATCTGCGTGGTCTCCGGTGCGGGGACCGGGCTCGGCCGGGCAACCGCCCTCGAGCTGGCCGGCCTGGGCGCCACCGTGATCGGCTGCGGACGGCGCACGGAGCCGCTCGAGGGGATGGTCGAGGAGGTCTCGACCCGGGGCGGGAAGGCCGAGTTCGAGGCGCTCGACATTCGCGATGAGGAGGCCGTCGACGGCTTCATGGACGGGGTGGTGGAGCGGCACGGCCGCATCGACCTGCTCGTCAACAACGCCGGCGGTCAGTTCCTGAGTCCCGCCGAGGCGATCTCCCCCAAGGGGTTCCGGACGGTGATCGACCTCAACGTCCAGGGGACCTGGCAGATGACCCATGCCGCGGCGACCAAGGCCTTCATCCCGCAGCAGGGCGGCAAGGTGATCAGCATCACCGTCTCGCCGCACATGGGCTTCCCGGGAATGGTCCACACCGGCGCGGCGCGGGCCGCGGTGGAGAACATGATGCGGACGCTTTCGGTCGAGTGGGCCCGGTTCGGCATCCGGCTGGTGGCGGTCGCGATCGGGCAGTTCGACACCGAGACGCTCCGCACCAAATACCCGAAGGCGATCGTGGACAACGTCGCGAGAACCGTGCCGCTCGGGCGCCTCGGAACGGAGGAGGAGATGGCCTGGCTCGCGGCTTATCTGGCCTCCCCGGCCGGTGACTTCTACTCGGGCTGCGTGATCACTGTGGACGGGGCGCGCGACAACTGGTTCGGCCAGTGGCCTCCCGGGGGCGCCGCAGGCGAGGGCGGGGAGCCGCTCGCCGAGGAGAGGCGGAAGGACTGAGACCTCAGGAGTACATGCCGGTGAACTGCCCGCCGGTGACGTTGATCACCTGGCCGTGGATGAAGTTGGAGTACTCCGAGCACAGGAATATGACCGGGCCCGCCGCGTCGGACGGCTCGGCGGGGCGTCCGAGCGGGATCGTCATCCGAGCCATCTGGCGCATCTGCTCCGGGATCCCGAGCGAGACCTCCTCCGTGCTCTCGCCGGCGGCCTGCATCGTCTCGCCCTTCTCCTTCGCCTGGGTGAGCCGGGTCTCGACGAAGCCGAAGGCGACCGCGTTGCAGTTGATCTTGAACTGCCCCCATTCCTTGGCGATGGTCTTGGTGAGGCCGGTGACGCCGGCCTTCGCCGACGAGTAGTTCACCTGCCCGGCGTTTCCCATGGTGCCCGAGATCGAGGTGACGTTGACGATCTTGCGGAAGACCTCCTTGTCCTCCTGCGCCTCCTGCTTCGCCGCCTCGCGCCAGCTCGGGGCGAGGGCGCGGATCACGCGGAAGGGCACGATCGTGTGGATGTCGAGCATGGCCTGGAACTGCTCGTCGCTCATCTTGTGGACGACTCCGTCCCAGGTGTAGCCGGCGTTGTTGACCACCGCGTCGACCTGGCCGAAGGCGTCGAGGGCGGCCTTGACCATGTCGTCGGGCATGCCCGGTTTGGTCAGGTCCCCGGCGAAGACCGCGGTCTCGCCCTCGATCTCGTTCGCGGCCTGTTCCGCGACGTCCCCGTCGAGGTCGTTGATCAGCACCTTGGCACCTTCTTGGACGAACAGCTCAGCTGTTGCGCGTCCGATTCCTCTCGCCGAGCCGGTGATGATCGCGCTCTTTCCGTCAAGCAGTCCCAAGTTCAGTCGCCTCCTGTTATGAGAGGGTGCCCCGATTATGCGAGGGTGCGGCGCAGGCGCAACCCGTTTCATGATGGAGGAGCAACCCGATTAATGGCGGGGCGGGGATTCTTACCCAAACCTGTAAGTGGCGATTCCGTGGGCGACTACGGCCCCGTCCGGGTCGGTCACGGTCACCTCGCAGAAGCTCAGGCGTCCGCCGCGCTTCGCGACCCGGGCCTCGGCCTGGAGGTCGACTCCACTGGCGGCGGAGGCGAAGTTGACCGAGAGCGAGACCGTCGAGCCCGCTGGATTCTCCGGAACCTCGTCGGTGGCCCAAGCCGCCGCCATGGCGGCCGTGTCGATCAGGGCGCCGATCGCGCCACCGTGGACGACGTTCCCGATCGTCGCCAATTCCGGCCTGAAGGGGAGCTCGAGCACGGCCTCGTCGGTGCCGAGCGAGACGACCCCGATGCCGAGCTGGGCCGTATGCGGCGAGTTCGGGATGAACTGCTCGACGATTTCGCGGCGGGTCGGCATCCGGCCCCACCGTATTGATTACAGGCCGAGCAGCGCCGGCCCCAGGGAGAGGGCCGAGCGTGGGTTGACGCCGTGCTCGTCCTCGAACTTGCGCTGGAGACGGTCGTCGAACAGTGCCAGGAGAAGCTCCTCGCGGCTCGAGCCGAACTCACAGGCGGCGCGGTCCAGCGCGGACAGCGAGATGTCCTGGAGTGCGCCACTGATCCCGCCGACGTCGGGAAGCTGCCGGTCCTCGCAGGGATCGCCGATTTGGACGGTCTCCCGAGTCGAGTTCGCGTAGGCGATGCCGTATCCGCCGGCCGCGGCGACGGCGGCGATCGCGGCCGCCAACACGGCGGGCCGGACGAGGGCGGCGGCCGCTCGGGGCGCTCCTGTGAGCAGGATGAGGGCCGCGAGCAGCGCCAGGGCAGACGTGACGATGAAGGTCGTGCGGAAGGCCGAGCGGACAGCCCCCGTCACGACGTCGTCGAGCCGGTCTCCCAGGTGGCCGAGCTCGGTCGCCTCCTCGCCATTCAGGCCAGCTCGGGCCTCCTCGATCGACCTCTGCAGCTCGCCGCGCGGATCGTCCGTGTTGAGTCCGCCGAACAGATCGGGTGCGATCTCGATCTTGTCCTCCGGCGGCAGCTTCGCGTCGAGCACCGCCGCGGTCCCCTGCTCACGGGCGGTGTCGATGGTCGAGGTCAGGTTGGAGGAGATCAGGGGAGCGAGGGCCGCGAGCGCCACCGCGATTCCGGCGTGGCGGATCGAGAGCAGCTTCGCCGCGTCCTGGCGGGTGCGCTCCGGAATCAGCTCGCCCGACAGGGCCGGCAGCGCCATTCCCATCCCGGCTCCGGCCAGGACCTGCGGCACGACCGTCCACCACGCGGAGGCCCCCGGTAACAGCGCCAGGCAGCCGACCCCGCCCCCGACCATCAGGCAGCCGGCGACCGCCCTGGTCTCGGGATTGCCGGGCAGCCGCGAGGAGGCAATCGCTGCCACGGGCAGGACGCTCACGGCCAAGGCAGCCGTCAGGGGCTCGATGCTCCAGCCCGAGACGAGCAGAAGCACGACCAGGAACACGACGGCGGTGAGCGACGCCGAGATCAGCCCGAGGGCGATCGCCGGACGCCACGGCAGAGGGGAGGAGGCGCGGGTCGCCTCGCGCGGGCCAACATCGACCGGTTCGGTCCGCGCCGCCTGCCAGGCGACCAGCAGCCCCGGCAACACGATCGGCGCCTGGGCGAGGAAGATCGCGCGCCACGAGAACGCCTGGGTGAGTGCGCCGCCGAGCGCGGGGCCGACGGCGATCCCGAAGACGGACGCCGCGACCCACATTCGTCGCCCCGGGCCGGGCCTGCCGCCGTCGAGCAGCGCGAAGGCCGCGACCAGCCCCGCCGCTCCTCCCAGCGCCTGGATCCCGCGTAGGACGAGCAGCAGGCCGAGCGAGTCCGAAGCGCCGCAGCCGAGTGACGCGGCGAGGAAGAGCGCGAAGCCGGCAGCGCCGACGCGGGCGTTGCCGAAGCGCCGGCAGAGCCACACCGCCGGCAACAGCGCCACGGCCAGGACGGCGGTGTACACGCCGAGGACGAGGGCCACGCCCTCGACCGTCGAGTCGAGCTCGATCAGGATCGAGGGAAGCCCGAGCGTGACGATCGAGGCGTCGGCCAGGGCAATTCCGGCGGCGAGGGCTATGAAGGTGCGCCTCACGGCGCCAAGCTAGCGCGCGGGACCGGCCGGCAAACCCGGCCGGTCCCGCGGGTGATCGAGGATCGGCGGGGGGAGTGCCGCCGAGCTCAGCCCTCGGCCTCTCCGGCGGCGACCCTCCGGGGCAGGGAGGGCTCCACGCGCAGGAGGCGCGCGGGCCAAGCGGGGAGCCACCAGTTCCAGCGTCCCATCAGCGAGATCACCGCGGGCACGATCAGCGCCCGAATCACGGTCGCGTCGAGCAGGATCCCCGCCGCCAGCCCGGTGGCCAGCATCTTCACGTCCGTCTCGGGCCCGGAAGCCATCGAGATGAAGGCGAGGAACAGGATCAGGGCGGCGCTCGTCACGAGCCTGCCGGTCCGTCCGATCCCCTGGATCACCGCCACA
Organism: Solirubrobacterales bacterium; assembly: GCA_035265665.1. GTDB lineage: Bacteria > Actinomycetota > Thermoleophilia > Solirubrobacterales > 70-9 > DASUPK01. The sequence continues at coordinate 7,256 of DATFOK010000100.1, forward strand.
TCGGTGGAGCCCGTGCGGTCGTACTCCTCGCGCATCCGGGAGAGGATGAACACCTCGTAGTCCATCGAGAGCCCGAACAGGAAGGCGAAGATGATCAGGGGCATCCAGGACGGGATCGAACCGGTGGCCTCGATCCCGAACAGTGCCTCGGAGCCGAAGCCGAGCTGCCAGATCAACGTGACAACGCCCCAGGCAGCGGCGACGCTGAGCACGTTGAGCACGATCGCCTTCGCCGGCAGCAGCAGCGAGCGGAACGCCCGCGCCAGCAGGATGAAGGTTGTGATCGCGATCAGGGCGATCATCAGCGGGAAGCTGCCGTAGACGGCGTCGATGAAATCGGCGTTCGACGCCGGTTGGCCCCCGACACGGACATCCGCACCAGCGGCGTGGGCGGTATCGCGGACGCTCTCGAGAGTCGCACCGCCCTCGTCTGAGCCGCTGTCAGGGATCGGGATCGCCTCGACGATCGCGGTCCCGTCGCGACGCCACTCAGAGCCCTCAGGCGCGACCGCGCCGTGGATCCCATCGACGCCACGGAGCTCGTCGGCCACACGCTCAGGGTTGGTGCCGCCCCCGACCAGGATCTCGTGCGGGAGCAGCGAGCCCTCACCGATGCCGGCGTCCTCGAGCGCGACCAGGCCCTCCTTCGCATCGCCCGACTTGGCGATCGTGTCGGCGTCGCTGGTGCCGAGCTGGAGGTCAGTTGCGGCGAAGACGAGCGCGAGGATCACCGCCATACCGGCGCCAGCCGCGAGCCAGCGCCGCCGCGAGACGGCCTCGGCCCAGCGGGTCCAGACGCGGCTTGCCTTGTCGTCGGTGCGGCGATGGGGCCAGTCAAGCCGCGGCCCGAGCTTCGCCAGGATGACCGGCAGCAGGGTGATCGCGACCGCGGTCGAGACCAGGGGGATCAGCATTCCGCCGTAGCCCATCGAGCGCAGGAACGGGAGCGGCAGCGCGATCAGAGCGAAGAGGCCGATCGCGACCGTGATCCCGCTGAAGATCACCGCCCTGCCGGCGGTCTCCATCGCCCGCTGCACCGCCTCCTCATTGTCGCGGCCGTGCGAGCGCTCCTCGCGCCAGCGCGAGACCACCAGCAGCGAGTAGTCGATCGCGACCCCGAGCCCGATCAGCGCGATCAGGAACTGGACGATCGGGGAGACGTCGGTGATCTCAGTCAGCCCCAGCAGGAGCAGGAAGGTGGTCATGATCGACACCACGGCCGTCATGAGCGGGACGACAGCGAGGAAGGAGGCGAAGACGAAGGCGAGCACGACCAGGGCGCCGGCGCCGCCGAGCACCGCTTCGAGGAGGACGCCCGGGCCCTCGCTGTCTGAGCCGCTGTCCTCGGCCAGGGCGTCAAACCCGGTCAGATGCACCGGGGCTCCGCCGACGGTGGCGCTCCTTAGCGCCCCGCTCGCGGCCTTCTCGGCCTCCGGGTTGTCACCGAACTGCGAGTCCGGATCGGGCGGCGGGTAGACGAGCGCGAAGGTCGTCCTGCCGTCGTCGGAGACGAATGCCCGGTCGCCGGTGGACGAATACGAGGCGATCCTGGCCCCGGGCAGAGCCTTCTGGAGGCGGGCGTCCAGCCGCTGCAGGTCGGTCTTCACCCTAGGCGAGTCGATCGATTCGCCGGCCCGCAACGTCGTCACCGGCATCAGGGGCGCGGAGTCGCCGGTCCCGCGATATTTCTCATTGATCGCAATGTTGGTCTCCCAGCCCTCCTTCTTGGGGACGGAGAACTCCTGGTCGAGTGCCCGGGACGCGGGGCCCGCGGCCATGACGCCGGCGATGGTGGCGACGATCCAGAAGCTGACGACGATGCGCTTGTGGGCCAGGACCCAGCGGGTGAGCGATGCCACGACGTTCCCTCCTGTTGGTTGGTCTGACTCCTCGACGAATGAGGGATCGCAGGATCGACAACCCACCCCGCGCATTCAATTGGGGATGACCCCCGCTGACCCCTAGTTCACCCCGTAGGAGTCAGAGCCCGAGCTGCTTCCCCAGGATCTCCTTCATCACCTCGTCGGTACCCCCGCCGATCGGGCCGAGGCGGGCGTCGCGGTAGGCGCGCTCGACGCCGTACTCACGCATGTAGCCGTAGCCACCGTGGATCTGGATCGCCTCGTCGGCGACGTCGCACATCGCCCGCTGGGTGAACAGCTTGGCCTGGGTGACCTCGCGGGTGGCGTCCTCGCCGGCGGCGAACTTGCGCAGGCAAGCGTAGGTGAGCGCCCGGGAGACCTCGATCTTCACCGACATCTCGGCGAACTTATGGCGGATCGCCTGGAAGCGGCCGATCGGCCGTCCGAACGCCTCGCGCTCCTTGGCGTACCGAAGAGTTTCGTCGAAGACCCGCTGCATCCCGCCGACGGCGCCCAGCGCCATCGTCAGCCGCTCCCACTGGAAGTTGGCCATGATCAGCTTGAAGCCCTCGTTGCGCTCGCCGAGGAGGTTCTCGTCGGGCACCTCGACGTCAGTGAAGGAAAGCTCGCCGGTGTCGGAGGAGTGCCAGCCCATCTTCTCGAGCTTCGAGACGACCTCATACCCGGGCATGTCTCGCTCGAGCACCAGGAAGGAGATGCCATGGTGGCCTCCCTCCTCGGTGGTTTTAACGGCACAGACGAGGAAGTCCGCCCGGACGCCATTGGTGATGAACGTCTTGGAGCCGTTGACGACGTAGCCGCCGTCCACCTTGCGGGCGGTGGTGCGCAGCGAAGCGACGTCAGAACCGGCGCCGGGCTCGGTGATCCCGAGCGCGCCGATCAGCTCGCCCTTGATGCCCGGTACGAGCCAGCGCTGCTTCTGCTCCTCGGTGCCGAACTTCCAGATCGGCGGCATCGCGATCTCTGTGTGGGCTCCCAGGCCGGCCGCGACCCCGCCGCTGCCGCCGGAGCGCGAGAGCTCCTCGACCCAGACCGCGTCGTGGACGTAGTCGCCGCCCTGCCCGCCGTACTCGGTCTCGTACTTGAGGCCGAGAAAGCCGAGCTCGCCGCAACGGTTGTAGAGCTCGCGCGGGAACTCCCGCGCCTCCTCCCACTCCTCGACATGCGGGGCGATCTCGTTCGTGACGAACCGGCGAACGGATTCGCGCAGCTCCTCGTGCTCCTCATCGAACGGCGGGAGCGGCGCCCTCTTGCCGCTGTCCTTGATGACCGTCATTCGGGCGCCTTCCAGTCGTCCATGGTCGTGTAGCCGCGCCCTGAGTGATCGAAGCCGAGCAGATCTCCCTGCGGGTTCTTCCTGTCGCCGTGGTGGTACGCGCGTACCTCGCAAATCTTGCCGTCGCGGAGCTTGAACCACTCGGTGCCTCGGTTGAGCCGCCTATCGCCCGACTTCGGGTCGCGCCAGGTCATCGTCCACTCGATCACGGCCTCGTCGCCGGCCTCGATCCCGTGCTCCATCCGCCACTGCCCGTCGACCGTCTCGACACCCCACTTCGCGTTCTCGGCGATCTCCCGGCCGCGGTGGGGCCCGAGGCGGGTGTAGTAGTGCACCGCGTCGTCCGTGAAGTGCGAGTCGATTAGCTCGACGTCGCCGGTGTTCAGCGCCTCGTAGTAGGAGCGGATGTGGTCGAGGGTGCTCATGCGGCTCCGTTTATATCCCGCGCTCCGCCCGTCTGCGACCCGGCGGCTCGTCGTTATGCGCGCTTTCGTTTGAGGACCAACCACCGCCGCGATGCGGGCTGCCCCACGTTGCCGACGGCATCCGTGGCCCATACCTGAAAAGTGTGGCGGCCGCGACGGGCCTTCAACGTGAAGGGCGAGGCACACGGCCGCGACGGTCCGCGATCCACCCGGCATACGAACGAGGCTCCGCCCTCATCGGCCGAGAACGAGATGCGCGCTCTGTTCGCTTTCGTCTTCTTACCGGGGCCACCGGTGATCGAGACGATCGGACCGCGCGTGTCAACCGTGAAGGACCGGCTCGCGACCGGGCCGGTGTTGCCTGCCCGGTCGGTGTCCCTGACGGAAAACGCATGCGGGCCGTCGGCGAGTCCGGAGTAGCCCTTTGGAGAGGAGCAGGGCTGGAAATCGCCGCCCGGATCGAGCTTGCACTCGGTGACCGTCAGGGGCTCCGAGGAAGCGAAGGCGAAGGCCGCGCCGGCCGCGGAGATGTGACCTGTGGGCCCTGACGCAATCGAGACGTTCGGGACGATGCTGTCGACGGGACGGATCTGACGGACGACGAGGCGGCCGCCGTCGGGTGCGATGGCGATCGAGTTGTCCGGCGGGTCGACGGTGCTCTGCAGCGCCTCGCCCCACATCACCAGGTTGACGTACATGTCGCCGACGACCCCGACCGGCACCCTCCAATTGGCCGAATCATGAATTGGGAGGCTCCCCATCCACGGGTTGATCTCCGTGAAGTTGGCGGGTTGCAGCGGCACCCCGCTTGTCGTGGTTGGCCCGTCGGCAAGGATGAGCTGGCTGTTGATTGCGGCCCGATCGTTGACCGTGGACGCCTGGGCTTCGGAAAAGGCCTCGATTCGGTCACCGGGGAGGAGGTCGTTCACCCTCTGCGAGTAGACGGTCACCGGCGTAGCCGTGAGGAGGTCGAGCTGAGGCGCGAGCTCCGATCCCGGTCCCATGGTGGACGCCTTCACGACCAGGTCACCCGGCGGCTCGGGTCTATAGCGGGCGATGCGCAGATAACTGTGCTCCTGTTCCAGCTTCGCGCGGATCCCGTTGCCGAAGAGCTTGCAAGCCGAGTTGCCGATCGTCCATGCACGCAGCAGGACGTACTGGGAGGACAGGTCCTGGGAGGCTTTGTACGTGGCGGAGCTCGGCACCACTCCGCGCTCGAGGGTCTTGATCGGACGCTGACCCCGGCCGGTGAGGTTGTTGCCCCCTTCGCTGCCGATCTCCACGGCGCCGGTCAGCGAGGTCGGACTCGGCCCGATGAACAGCTTGGTCTGGACGCCGATGTTGCAGCTGACGTCGCTCCTCACGACGTCGCGGCCATCGACCTCGAGCTCCGAGTGGACCGCGAGGATGTCGCCCGTTTCCAGCTCCCCGATCGGGCGCGCCATCGCAACGATCAGCTGCGCAGGATCGCCGGAGTAGCTCGTCGGGATGTCAGCGGGTTGCGTCTCCGCGACGCTCGGCCCACTGAAGTCCTCGACGGAGAACGGAACCGCTGTTGCGGGAGCGACGCGGGAGGAGCCGGTTCGCATGACGCTCAGGTGCCCCCGACCGTGGTCGACATCCATGCCGCAGGCGCGCGGCTGCTGTGGGTTGGGCAGGCTGGAGCGAGGAAACGTCCAGCAGCTGGTCAAGTTCTCTGGGCTATTCGCCCACATCACGAGGTTCAGGTAGCGCCCGGAGAGGTTCTGGGTCGCGGTAAAGGTGCCCGACTTCTCGAAGGTCCAGTGGTGTACCTCGGGTGTGACGGTCGTGCCCTGGGCTTGGGCCACCGCGATGCCGCTGGTGGCGGTCGGCGAATCGGCGACGATCAGCGTCAGATGCGCGGCGATGTGGTGGAAGACGTTGGTCCCGTCCTCCTGCTTTGTGACCACGTCGTTGGTCACCTCGACCTCTGAGAGGGCGGCGATCGTCTCGCCGCCCGTGACCGTGCCGAGGGGGACGGATCGGACTGCCAGCCTCTGGTCGTTCAGTAGCAGGAGCGTGCCGGGTTGCGGCTGGCCGTTCACGACATTGGTCGTGTTGGAGGCCATCGAGGACGACTTCGCGAAGCTCAGGAGGTCGGGCTGCTCTCCCCACGCCGCCGCTGGCGGGCCGAGCGCGATGCAGATGAGCGCGAGGGCGACCCTGCGCGCGCGATTCTTCACTGGAGCTCCCAAAGTAGAGCTCCCCCCGTGTCCGGAACCTTAGCGGCGGGCTCCGTCGGGGGCGAGATTCCAACCGGGGTGTCGAAATCCGGGTTTGCTGATCGTCGCTAGGGTGAAACGGCGAAACGCGCCGCGGACGAAGGAGGAACGATGAAGTACCTGCTCGCGTTGATCGGGGAGGAGGGCGGCATGGAGGACGCCAGCCCCGAAGAGATGAAGGCGGTCATGGACCGCTGGTCGGACTACGGCAAGGAGGCGGTCGAGAAGGGCGCCTTCATAGCCGGCGAGGGCCTACAGCCCAGCGAGACCGCCTCGACGGTGAGGATTGAGGAGGGCAGGGAGCCGACCGTCACGGACGGCCCCTTCGCCGAGTCGAAGGAGCAGCTCGGGGGCTTCTACCTGCTCGAGTGCAAGGACCTCGATGAGGCTCTGGACTACGCGAAGAAGATCCCGTTCGAGAACGGCTGGGTCGAGGTTCGTCCCGTGATGGATTACTCCGAGTACGGCTACGAGAACCCGGCCGAGGCCGGGGCGACTCCAGCGAAGTCATAGAGGACTCCGCCGAGACGGTCGACCGCCTGTTCCGGCACGAGTCGGGACGGGCGGTCGCCTCTCTGATTCGCGTCCTCGGCGACTTCGACGCCGCCGAGGACGCCGTCCAGGAGGCGTTTGTGGTCGCGCTCGAGCGCTGGCCACGTGACGGGATCCCGCGCAACCCCGGCGCCTGGATCACCCGCGTCGCGCGCAACAAGGCGATCGACCGCCTCCGCCGCGCGCGCACCTTCCAGGTGAAGAAGGAGATCCTCGAGGGGCTCGAGCGGCTCGCGCCGGACACCGAGGAGATGGACGAGGAGCAGGAGGCCGAGTTGCCGGATGATCGCCTCCGCCTGATCTTCACCTGCTGTCACCCCGCGCTGCGCCCGCAGGCCCGCGTGGCGCTCACGCTGCGGACCCTCGGCGGTCTCACCACCGCGGAGATCGCGAGCGCCTTCCTCACCACGGAGGCGACGATGGCGCAACGGCTGGTCCGGGCCAAGCGCAAGATCCGCGATGCCGGCATTCCCTATGAGGTTCCCGCGGCCGAGCAGCTCGAGGAGCGCCTCGCCTCGGTGTTGGCGACGCTCTACCTGATCTTCAACGAGGGCTACTTCGCCTCGAGCACCGATGCCCTGATCCGGACCGAGCTCGCAGACGAGGCGATCCGGCTGGCGCGTGTCCTGGTCGAGACGCTCCCCGGAGATCCTGAATCCCGGGCCCTGCTGGCCCTGATGCTGCTCCAGCACTCGCGCCGTGCCGCGCGCCTCGACGAATCGGGGAAGATGATCCTGCTGGAGGACCAGGACCGCTCGCTCTGGGATCGCGCCCAGATCGAGGAGGGACTGCGGTTGGTTGAAGAGCTCACCGGCGTCGTGGGCCCGTACTCGATCCAGGCTCGCATAGCCGCCGAGCACGCGCGGGCCGAGCGCGCCGAGGACACTGACTGGCGCCGCATCGGATTGCTCTACGGCCAGCTGCGCCGCATCCAGCCCTCGCCGGTGATCGAGCTCAACCGCGCCATTGCGATAGCGATGGACGAGGGCCCGGAGGCCGGCCTCGAGCTGATCGACGCGATCGAGGGCCTCGAGCGGTACGCCCCGTTTCACGTCAGCCGGGCGGATCTACTCGCACGCCTGGGTCGCGACGACGAGGCAGCGGACGCCTATCGGCTTGGTCTCGAGCTGAGCAGCAACCCGGTGCAGCGCGCCTTCCTGGAGCGACGAATCGCCGAGCTCGGAGAAAACGTCGAATAGGCCCTGCTCGGTCGTCGTTACCGTGAACGCGGCGATCGGCGCCGCGCGAGACAGGAGGCTGAAGATGAAGTTCATGGTGTCCTTGATCACCGACGAGAGCCGGAGCGGGCGGATGAGCGCGCAGGAGATGGAGCAGATGGGCGCGCAGATGCAGCGGTTCATGGGCGAGCTTCAGGAGGCAGGAGCCCTGGTTGACATGGGCTCGAGGCTCGGCCCGAGTGCCGCGGCGCGGACGCTGCGCTACGGCGAAGACGGCAGGACCGTCGTCACCGATGGTCCCTTCGCCGAGTCCAAGGAGCAGACCGCCGGCTACATGGTGCTCGAGTGCAGCGACGCCGACGAGGCGGTCGCGTGGGCCGAGAAGCTGCCCGTGGGCGGTGCCGCGACAGCGATTGAGGTCCGGCCGATCGCGGAGGGCCGCGGCTAGAGCCCGTAGCTGCGGCCGATCACCTCGAGCATGACCTCGTCGGTCCCGGCGCCGATCCGGTTGAGGCGGGCGTCGCGGTAGGCGCGCTCGACCTCGTACTCCTTCATGTAGCCGTAGCCGCCGTGGATCTGGATCGCGTCGTCGGCCACCTCCTCGATCATCCGGGAGGCATAGAGCTTCGCCTGGGTGATCTCGCGGACCGGGTACTCGCCGTTGGCGAAGCGCCAAGCGGTCGCGTAGACCATCTGCTTGGCGGCCTCGATCTTCACCGACATCTCGGCGAACTTATGACGGATCGCCTGGAAGCGGCCGATTGGACGGCCGAACGCCTGGCGCTCCTTTGCGTACTCGAGGGTGCGCTCGAAGACCCGCTCGGCGCCGGAGACGCAGCCGATCGCGGCGACGAGCCGCTCTCCCTGGAGCTCCCAGCTGATGTGGTAGAAGCCCTTGCCCTCCTGGCCGAGCAGGTTCTCCGCGGGGACCCGGACGTCCTGGAAAGAGAGTTCGCCGGTGTCCGAGGCGTGCATCCCCATCTTCTCGAGCTTGCGGGAGACGCTGAATCCCTCGACCTCCTTGCCGTCCTTATCGCGGATGTCGACGATGAAGAGCGTGATCCCGTCGTGGCCGGCGTCGGGATCGGTCTTGGTCACCAGGACGATGTAGTTGGCGCGCAGACCGTTCGTGATGAACGTCTTGGAGCCGTTGATCACGTACTCGTCGCCATCGCGCTTGGCGGTGGTGCGGATGCCGGCGACGTCGGAGCCGGCACCGGGCTCGGTGATCCCCAGGCAGCTGATCAGCTCGCCCTTGATCGACGGCACCAGGTAGCGCTGCTTCTGATCCTCGGTGCCGAGCAGGTGGATCGGCGGCGTCGCCATGTCGGTGTGCACCGCCATTCCCATGTTGAGCCCGCCGCAGCCCGAGTAGCTCATGCAGTCGGCGCGGACCAGTGAGTAGAAGTAGTCGCCGCCCTGGCCGCCGTATTCCTCCGGGTAGCAGAGGCCGATGTAGCCGAGCTCGCCGGCGCGCCG
>DATFOK010000101.1:0-5426 GCA_035265665.1 Solirubrobacterales bacterium
GGCGGATAGACCGTGTACTCCTGCGCCCCGGTGAAGGCCAGCCCCTCGGCCTCCACTGGCTCACGCCACCGCTCCCAGGTCTCGACCACTACCTCGTGCCCCCGCCGCCGCAGCTCCCTCGCAAGCGCGATGGCCGGAAACGCATGCCCCGGATCCCCGAACGCCGCGACCAGCAGCCGCAGACCTCCGTCTGAACGTCCCATTGCGCTGACCCTACGCGGTCCGCGGTATACGAGAGGGTGCGCCGCAGGCGAAGCCGAGGCGCAACCCGATTAACCAGAAATGGCCAAGCGCCGCAACAACGCACAACGGCTCCGCAACGCCGTCTACGCCCTGCCGGCCAAGACCAAGGCCGCCATGCTCCGCGGCATCCGCACCAACCGCGTGATCGTCGGGGCCTACGTGGACAAGCGCGGCGGCGTCTGCCCGATGCTGGCGGCGCACCGAAACGGCGGCCGCACCAATTTCGGCACCTTCGCCCGCGCCTGGGACGCCTACACCGGTGCCAAGCAGCGCAAGCCCCGGCGCGCCTCCCGCCGCGAGGTCCGCACCCTCGAGGGCTACCTCGAGCTGTCCCTGGTCCGCGACGGCATCGAGCTGGACACCGAGACCCACCCGGGCCGCCCCCTCGCCGAGGAGGTCCGCGACGTCCAGGCCACCCGCCGCCGCCTCGCCGCGGCGGACGCCCGCGAGGACTCCGACCTCCGCGTCGAGGACGTGCTCACCACCGCATACGGCGAGTACTCCCCGTCGGAGGACTCCGCCGAGGCCCGGGCGACCCAGCTCGAGCGAGCGGATGCCGCCCTCGAGCGGCCCATCGCCGAGCCCGAGCGCACCGACGCCTGAGCACCCCGGCTAACTTGCGCCCGTGAACCGGGCGCCGGACCACCTCCCATCCGTCTCCGTGATCGTTCCCGTCCGCGACGGCGAATCGACGATCGCGGACTGCCTCGATTCGATCCTCGCGACGGACTATCCGACCGAGCGCCGCGAGATCCTGGTCGTCGACAACGGCTCCAGCGACGGCACCGCAGCCCTGATCCAGTCCCGGCCGGTCACCTACCTGCGCGAGGAGAAGCAGGGTGTCTCCAATGCCCGCAACCGCGGCATCGCGGAGAGCAACGGCCGGATCCTCGCATTCGTCGATGCGGACTGCGAGGTCGAGCCCCAATGGCTGACCGAACTGGTCCGCCCCTTCGAGGACCCCGACGTTGGCAGCGTCGCCGGCGACCTCCAGCACGCGCCCCCGACCACCGCGGCCGAGCGCCAGGCCGCCCGCATGCTCGGCAACTGGCAGCGCTTCGCCTTCACCTCCAACCCCGCCTACCCGATCACCGCCAACGCCGCCTACCGCCGCGAGGTGCTCGAGCGCATCGGCCCCTTCGACCCGCACATGACCCGCGCCCAGGACGTCGAGCTCGGTCTCCGCTTCCAGGAGCGCAGCGGCCTCCGCCTCGCCTACGCGGAGCGGGCAACCGTCCGCCACCGCCACCGCTCGACCCAGCGCGGCTTCTTCCGCCAGCAGCTCGGCTGGGCCTACGGCGCCGGCCTGGTCGGGGCGAAGTTCGAGGCGATGGGCGGCCACCCGGTCACGCCGCCCCGCATCCGCGATCTCACCCGGCCCCTGCAGGGACTCGCGATCGTGCTCTGGGCCCGTCTCCGCCGCCGCGGCCGCCGGCAGTGGATCGAGGACGCCTGGTTCGACTTCCTCCGCCAACTCGCCTGGTGGATCGGCGCCCGCATCGGCCTCCGCCGCGGCGCCCGGATCTGGCGCTCGGCCTAGACGCCCGGGTTCTGCGGAGTGTCGGCGGGTCGCAGGAACATGATCTCCGGCACCAGGCAGTTCGGCGAAGTGCGCAGCAGGAACCGCACGCTCTCGGCGATGTCCTCGGGCGTGATCATCTCCTCCGCCGCCACCTGCCCCTTGACGAACTCGGTCATCGGCGTATCGACGAAGGCCGGCGCCAGCGCCGTCACCTGAATTCCCTGCCCCGCGACCTCCGCCTGCGTCGCCTGCGAGAAACCGATCACGGCCGCCTTGGTGGCCGAATAAACCGAAAGCCACGCTTGTCCCGCCTTGCCCGAGATCGATGCGGTATTGACGACCAGCGCCTTGCCGTGCTCGCCACCCGCCTCGCGCAACATCGGCAGGCACTCCCTCGTCGTCAGGATCGTCGCCCGCAGGTTCACGCCCAGCTGCATGTCGACGTACTTCGTGGTCAACTCCGCCATCGCCTCGCCGATCCCCACGCCCGCGTTGTTGAGGAGCACGTCCAGCCGCCCGTATTTCGCGCGGTGCGCCTCGACCAGCCCCTTGAGCTCCTCCTCGTCCGCCATGTTGGCGGGCACGCTCTCCACCTCGAGCCCCCCGGAACGCAGATCCTCGGCCGCGGCCTCCAGCTTCTCCGCCCGCCGGGCGGAGACCGTCAACCGGTACCCGTCCTCCCCGAGCGCACGAGCGATCGCCAGCCCGATTCCGCTCGAACCGCCAGTGATCAGGGCCGCCTTCTTCGCCACGTCTCCTCCTTCAGGGGGCTTTAACCGCGGGCGGCACCCTATCGGGGCCACCTCTACGATGCCGCCAGTGTCCAGCAAGACCATCGCCGCAACGGCGGCCGTCCTCATCGTTGCGCTCGTCGCCGGTTGCGGCGACTCGGACAACGGGACCGGTAGCCGCAGCAAGCCAGCCCCCGCCGTCGCCGATTTCCCCGCCGCCGACGGCCGCAGCCTCGAGCAGGTCCTGATCTCCGCCTCCAACGGTCAGCAGGGGGCCGTCGTCGCACCAGCGGCCGCGATGTTCTACGTCGGCACGAACCGCTTTCCCTTCGGCGTCTTCACAGCCGGCCAGGAGCAGATCACCGACGCGCAGGTCGCGATCTACGCCGCCCCGGGCAAGGGGGCGAAGGGTCCCGCCCTCGGGCCCTTCCCGGCCCGGATCGAGGACCTCACCACCAAGCCGGCCTTCCGCGCAAAGACGACCTCCGACGACCCGAGCGCCGCACAGGTCGCCTACGTGAGCGACATACCGCTCGAGCGGCCCGGACCCTGGGCGTTCGGCGCCCTGATCAAGAGCGGCGACTCCTACCAGTACAGCCTGCTGCCCACGCCCCATCCGGTGGGCGAGTACCCGCCGCCGCGGGTCGGCCAGAAGGCTCCGGTCGTCCACACCCCGACCGTCGGCGAGGTCTCGAACATCTCGGAGATCGACACCCGAGTTCCGCCCGACGACATGCACAGCGACGACCTCGCGGACGTGCTCGGCCGCAAGCCCGTCGTCCTGCTCTTCGCGACGCCCGCGCTCTGCCTGAGCCGCGTCTGCGGTCCCGTCACGGATGAAGCCGCGCAGGTCAAGCAGGTGTTCGGCGACCGAGTCGCCTTCATCCACCAGGAGGTCTACAACAACAACCAGATCAACGACGGCCCTCGTCCGCAGATGACCGCCTACGGACTGAGCACCGAGCCCTGGCTCTTCGTCATCGACCGCACCGGCAAGGTGAGCAGCGTGCTCCAGGGGCCTTTCGGCGTCCAGGAGCTCGAGGCCGCGGTCCAGAAGGTCGCCTAACGCCATTCTCCCTTCCCGAGTTGCGCTGACCGGGTAGGTTCATCCGGATGACCGATCCGGAGCTCCTGACCATGTTGGCCTCCGAGGCCGAGCGCCGCAGCCCCACGATCATCACGGGCGTCGAAGAGCTCGCCGCGTCCGGCGAGAAGGATTCCGCCCGGATCGAGGAGCTCCGCGTCGAGGCCCACGGACTGAAGGGTGCGGCCCTGGTGGTCGGCCAGGAGCGTCTCGCCGAGCTCGCCAAGCTGATCGAGCGGTTCCTCGCCGGCTGCGTGGACTCCGGCCGCATCAACCTGGCCAGCGCCGCGGCCGTCGTCACCGCGACGAGCGCGTTCACCGAGGGCGCCCAGGCGGCCGCCGAGGGAGTGGGGGAGCCGTCATCGGTCAGCGACTCCCTGAATGCGCTAAGCCGCTGACGTTCAGTCGGCGTGGTGCAGCGCGTACGCCACCGCGCCGATCCCCATCGCGCACATCACCAGCCAGGCCGGGATCAGCCAACTGAAGATCTCCGCCACCCGCAGCGACTGTCGCCTGTATCCGGGCAGAATGAGCGCCGCCATACACGCGACGAACACCGCCGTCGCGAACACGACCACGGGCGCCGCCACCAGCGTCCGGGCGGGCGCGTCGACCTCATCCTCGAAGCTGCGGCCGAGCTGCGACGCGAGCAACACGACCACCGCCACGACCACCAGGGAGCCGTAGAGTGCCCCGATCAGCGGCCAGGTGAACGTCTGTGGGGCCGGGCCCTCGCCGGTCTCCGCGAGGCCATCGTGCTCCTCCATGCCACGAATCTATCCCGGCGGATGACCCGCATACACTGGCCGCGGGGCCGGTAGCTCAGCTGGTCAGAGCAGCGGACTCATAATCCGAAGAACGCAGGTTCGAGTCCTGCCCGGCCCATGAAAGCCCCGCAATGCGGGGCTTTCTGTTGCGGGGAATCTCTCCCGAAACCGTCTCCCCGGCGAATCCGTAGGTCGGGAGGCGTGCCTGAGCCGGCTTATGCGACCGCTCCTGCTTCTCGCGCAAAGGGGCCGTGAGCCGGCGAGCCCCGGAACAGCTTCTGCGCATGGAAACCAGCGCTTTGGTTAAACCGCGAGATACTGCACGCGATGTCACAGGAGAACGTGGAGCTCGTCCGCGAGCGCTACCAGCAGGTGAATAGACGCGGGTTCGCCGCGGTCGCCGACTTCCTTTCCCCGGAGTTCACGATGAATTCGCCCCAGGACGTCGAGGCCTCGCAGGCCCACGACAAGGCTGGTCTTCAGAAGTGGTTCGAAAAGATGGACGAGGTCTGGGAGAGACTTGCCTTCGATCCAACCGAGGTTTCCGCGCTGGACGCGGAGCGGGTGATTGCGGTCGTTCACACCTCTGGACGTGCCAAAGGCAGCGGGATCGAAATCGACCAAGAGCTGACACATCTTTGGACTCTGAGCGACGGGAAGGCGGTCCGGTTCGAGACCTATTCCACCAAGTGGGAGGCCCTCGAAGCCGCCGGGCTTCCGGGGTAGGGCGGGACCGCCGGGAAGATAGCCCGGCTTTTTGACGACGAGGAGGCGCGTCTGCGGCACCGAGCGTCACTTCTGCTCTCGCGTGTCGGCAGGACCAGGTGAGGATCTCGATGGACGGCCGCTCGCTCCTCTCTCGCGCCAAGGAGGGGCCCCCTCCCTCTCGTCTGCGAGGGTGGTCGGAGTTGGGATACTGCCAGCCCAACGACCGAAGGAGAACTCTCGAGATGCGCAAGCTACTAGCAGTCATCTTCAGTGCGACCGCGCTGTTCGGCGCCGCCCTCGCGTCGTCGGCGGGCGCCGTGCCGCCTCAGGCGGCATGCAACCAAGGCACCGAGCGCGCCCACGCCACGGTG
>DATFOK010000102.1:0-80389 GCA_035265665.1 Solirubrobacterales bacterium
CACATCCGTGTGGAGGGCAGGTCATTCGGGGACGTGCCCCTTAATCTCGAGCTCAAGCTCGAGGTCTGGGACTCGCCGAACTCAGCGGGCATCGTGATCGATGCCGTTCGGATCGTGAAGCTGGCGCTCAATCACGGTGTCGCCGGGCAGCTCGACGGTCCGTCGAGCTACTTGATGAAGTCGCCGCACAACCAGCGTCCCGATCCGGCGGCGCGGGAAATGACCGAGGAGTTCATCGCTAAGTACGCCCGTCCGCGCGGGGTTCCGGCCAAGGGCAAGGGCAAGACGAAGGCCAAGGCAAAGTAGCTGCGAGTCGTAAGCTCGGCCCGTGAGCGCTGACTCACTGGCCATTGCCCAGGTGTCGCCGCATCCCTGGGGGAAGCGGCACGAGATCAACGAGTTCGTCGCCCGTACCTCCGCCGAGCTGGTGGAGCGGGGTCATCGCGTCCTGATCGTCGCGCCGTCCGATTCCCGCCGGGCGATTCGCGAGAGCCGCCGGCTGATCCGCGAGGCACAGGAGGACCCGCGCGCGCTCTGGCGTGGGGAGAGCCCGCGCGTGCTCGCGATCGGGCAGAGCATCCCGCTGCCCAGCGGCCCGCGCCGGCGCCCGGCGCCGCTGCCCGTCGACGTGAGCGGCGCGCTCGAGCGTCTGCTCGGCAGCGTGCCGCTCGACGTCGTGCACGTGCATGAGCCGTTCGCGCCGAGCACGGGCTCGGCCGCGCTGCGCCATTCGACCTCGCTGAACGTGGCGACCTTCCACGAGCCGGTGGAGCGGGTGCTCTCCACGCAGGTCGCCCGGATGCTGGTCGAGGTCTTCTTCGGGCGCATCGACGCGCGCACGGCGAGCAACGAGGCGACAGGGGATCTCCTACAGCGGTTCTTCCCCGGGCAGTACGAGATGATCAGGCCGGGGGCCGACGCCGCCGAGCCCGCCCTCCCCGCGCCTCCCGCGGGTCGGGTGCGGATCGCCTACTGCGCTGAGGAGGAGCGCGGCGCCCTGCGCCTGCTGCTGCGCGCCCTGCGGAAGCTGCCGGAGGATCTCGACTGGGAGGGCGTCATCTGGTTCGACGGGCCCACCGACCCGCTGGCCCGGGTCAGCCGCAGGCTCCGGGAACGGCTCCGCGTGGTGCGTCCCCGTGACGGGGAGCCCTCGGAGTTCCTGGCCGGCGCCGACATCGCTTGCCTTGCGTCCGGCGGCGTGAGGGCGGCTCCAGGCTTAGTGAGAAAGGCGTTCGCCGCCGGCGCCGTGCCGGTCGTCTCGGATCTCGAGCTCTACCGCGAGCTTGTCGGCGAGGGCGAGCGGGGCCTGCTCTTCCCGCTCGGCGACGTCCTCACGCTGGCCGCCCAGCTCGAGCGACTCTCCCGGGACGCTTCGCTGCGCGATCAGCTGCGCGCAACGGCCCGCTCCAGCGCCGAGGCCCGGCCCTGGCGCGAGGTGACCGACGCGGTCGAAGCGGTCTACGGCAGGCTGGTCGCGCGCCGCCACGATCCGACCGGGAACCCCGAGATCCGCCGTCGGCTCCGGGGGCGCGATTACATCCACTGCGATCTACACATGCACACCGATCATTCGCCCGACTGCGCCACGCCCGCTGAGCTGCTGCTGGAAACGGCCAAGGAGCGTGGGCTCGGAGCGATCGCGATCACGGACCACAACGAGATCTCGGGTGCCGTGGAGGCACAGGAGATCGCGGCGCGGATCGGCGGGATCAAGGTGATCCTCGCCGAGGAGGTGAAGACCGCCCACGAGGGCGAGGTGATCGGCCTCTTCTTGGGTGAGCGGATCGACCGCGGGATGTCGATGGCGGAGACGATCGCCGAGATCCGCCGGCAGGGCGGGCTCGTCTACGTCCCACACCCCTTCGACCGGCTCCACTCGGTACCGGACTACGAGAACCTGCTCGAGGTCGTCGACGAGATCGACATCCTCGAGGTCTTCAACCCGCGGGTTGCGCTGTCGTCCTTCAACGAGGAGGCCGTCAGGTTCGCGCGGAAGTACCGGATCGTCCCCGGGGCGGGCTCGGACAGCCACGTGGCCCAGGGGCTGGGCAGCGTCAAGATCCGTCTGCGGGACTTTGACGGCCCTCAGGAGTTCCTCGAGTCGATGCGCGAAGCCGACATCGTCCGCAAGCACAAGAACCTGGCCTACGTCCAGGCGCTCAAGTTCCTGCAGACGAGTGGTGGGCGGGGAGGCCGCTCACTCGTCGCACGCGACGGGCGCCGGGCCCGCAATCGGCGCCGCTCCGCGAGCAAGAGTTGATGCACCCGCAAGGGGCCGGGGCGGGACCGAAGAAGAGGCAAGGCGCCGTGTCATCCATCACCGACGACGAGATCCGCGAGAAATATCTCGAGCGCGCGATCCGGGAGCTGAACGACCTGGGCCGGGAGTTGTCGGAGTGCGCCGACTGCCCGCGGGGCAACGTGATGCCCGTGCAGGGCTCGGGCCACCCACAGGCCGACATCCTCATGCTCAAGGGTTCGGCCACACCCTCCGAGATCGAGGAGGGGGTCGCCTTCTACGGCCGCGCGGGCAACGCGCTGATGAAGAGCTTCAAGCGGCTCGCGATCGACCCGATCGTCGTCTTCGGAACGCTCTGCGCGAAGTGCCCGCTCACCGATCCGGGGCTGGCGTCCGAGACCTGCATCGCGCGGGTCGCCGAGGAGATCGCGATCGTGCAGCCGCGCATGGTCGTCGTCATGGGGGACGAGGCCCTGCAGACGCTGAACGACCTCGAGCTGCCGCTCGCGGAGCCGATCGAGGCTCGCGAGGGCGAGGTGCAGCGTCTCACCCCGACGATCGATGCCCTGTATGTGCCGGATATCGACGACTCGCTCGACACCGATGACGCGAAGCAGCGCTTCTGGTCGGCCTTCCGGGTGCTCGGCGAGTGGTACGACAAGCTGCCGCCGTACTAGAACTCCGTCGAGAGCCTGGACCCAGGTCGTCCCAGCTACATAGACTGGCCGCATGGGGTTGTTAGGGGACGCCTGGAAGGCGCGCAGCATGAAGGACCCGGTGGACGGGATTGCGCAGGTCGTGGGCTCGACCCAGCCGCCCGACTCGGCCACCTCCTCGAACGTCAACCTGACCCTGGTGGTACAGGCGGAAGGCGTGCCGGCGACCACGATCGAGCACTCGTGCATCGCGCCCACGAAGAAGTGGCCCTACCCGGGCGAAACCCTGTCCGTGACCTTCGATCGCGCCGATCCCGATCGACTCAAGGTCCGCTGGGATGACGTCCCTGACAGCGCCGACGTCTCCCGGCAGCAGGCCGAGGCGCTCGCGGCCCAGCTCAACCAGGGCGGCACCGGGTCGGTCGTCTCTGGGGGCGGCAACGTGAACGAGATCGTCGAAGCGCTCCAGCAGGCGATGCCGGGAGCGCAGATCCAGGTTGGTGATGCGCAGGCCGTCCCCGGGACGGGAGCCGCCGGCGACGACGACGACCGGATCGAGGAGCTCGAGTGGCTCGCGAAGCTGAAGGACTCGGGGGCGCTCACCGAGGAGGAGTTCGACCGCGAGAAGGCGCGCATCCTCGGCAGTTAGAGAGCGCGCGAAGTCGGCAATACACTGGGTCCGTGGAGCTCGAGGAGCGGACAATCGAGCAGCTCCCCGACCGCTGCGACAACTGCGGCGCGCAGCTCACCGATGCCGAGAAGCAGACGGCGCTCACGGAGGGACCGCCCGGCGGCCGTGTCCTCTGCACCACATGCGCTGCCGAGGTCGTCCCCCTGGCGGAGGACGAGGAAGAGCTCGAGTCCTAGCGGTATGCGAGGGTGCTCCGAGGCGATAGCCGAGGAGCAACCCGATTCAGGTGGGCCGGACTCGGCAGCTCACGTGTTTGTGGACGCCCGAACCGGGCGGACCGACGGTGACCGTGACGCTGCGCCGGCGCGGACAGGCGATGATTCTGAGCACACCCGCCTTGGGCTTCGAAGCGATCCCGCCGCCCTTCACCGAGACGCGGTAGCCGTTCGGATAGCGCGCGCGTCCGAGGAAGATCTCGCTCTGGCGCGCCTTGAGCGCCTTCTTCGAACGCTTTCGGATCCGACGCGCGAACTTCTTCCCGCCCGGCCCCTTGGTCGAGTAGGTGAGCTGGAAGGTGCGCGTCGTGGGATCGAACCGCCAGCCGCTCGGCGTGCCCGCGACGAGCTGCGGATAGGGCTGAGAGAGGACGTCTAGCTTCGCCTGCTTCACGTTCGAGCCGGCTGGGGGCTGGCTCGGATCGACGACGATCGCCTGTACGCCGGACCCGGTCGTTGTCGGGTCGGCGCACTCGCAGTAGTGCCAGTACTGCCACGAGACGAGGTGGCGGTCGGCGAACTGGACGTTGCGGCCGATCGTCGCGAGGTCGTCCGTGGCGCCGAACTCGCTGAGCAGCAGCGCGTCACCGGTCGCCTGCGCCCGCTTGTCGGCGTTCGAGAGGACGACCTCGTCGAGTTTCTCGCAGCTCGACCCGCTGTAGGGAGGGGGTGCGAGGCCCTGGGTGCAGTAGACGTGGAAGCTGAAGCCGGCGGAACGGTCTCCGAAGTCCGGGAGGGTGGTGTCGGCGGTGAAGTTGAAAAGGACGTTCGGCTCGTACCAGATGAGTTTCTGCCGCTCGACCGCGCGGATGCGGTCGATCACCCGCTGGTAGAAGGGCCCCATCGCGCCCCGATCGAAACCGGGGCACCCCGCCGCCGCGAGGCAGGAGGCCCACGGTGTTCCCGGCCAGGGCTCGTTCATCAGGTCGAGCCCGAGCGTGTGGCGCGCTTTCACGAAGCGGGCGGCTACATGCGCCCAGGCCGCGGCGTAGCGGTCCTGGAGCCCGATGCCGCCCGGCCCAGGGTCATTGGCCCAGAAGTGGTCGTAGGCGCGGAGCAGGGCGGGCATCCCGAAGTAGTTGGCCGGGAAGCCGAGCTGCGGCTGGTTGAGCAGCCCGTCGTCCTGGACGGCCCAGTCCGGCCAGCCCTCCCCCTGGAAGCGCTCGTTGTACATGTCCTGGTGGAAATCGAGCTGGCTGAAGATCCGGTGCTTGGCGAGGATCGCTTCGGTCGCTGCGATCTGGTTCAGGTAGCCGTCGTCGTAGCTTCCGGGACTCGGCTCGACGCCGGCGTAGATCACCCCGAGGCGAACGGTGTTGAAGCCGTGGCGCTTCAGGAAGGCAGCGTCGTCCTCGCCGAAGCCCGCCGCGGCGGGGTAATAGGGCGGGCGCTTGTAGACCATGTTCACGCCATGCAGGATCACGACCCGGCCCTTCGCGTCGGTGATCCAGCGTCCCGAGTGGCCGAGCGGCGTCGTGGGGCCGGCCCACGCCTGCGCGCAGAGGAACGTGGATGCGACGACCGCCGCCACGGCCAACCCGACCGCTCGCCTCACGCCGGACACGCGGGCAGTATGCCGCTAGTGAAGAGCTCGGGGTTTACGCGGCGACCGGGCTGGTGCCCAGTGTCTCCGAGAGCACGGAGACGTGGGTGGGCTGGGCATCGCCCTGCGCCTTGCGGCCGGCATCGGTGATGCAGGCGAAGACACCGCGCCGATCGTGGTCGCAGACGTTGCGGCAGACGTAGCCGTCGTCCTCCAGGCGCTGCACCAACCGCGAGAGGGCGCTCTGGCTCAGATGAATCTCCTCGGCCAGCTCCTGGATGCGTCGGTGCCCCTCGGGGGAGTCGTTCAGGCGGCGGAGCACCTCGTACTCCGTGAGCGAGAGTCGGTGCTGCCGCTGGAGGGCCTGTTCGAGGGCCTCGCGGACCCTCGCGTGCTCGGACTCGAGCTCACTCCATCGCTCGAGAAGCTGATCTCTCTCCGACGCCTTAGCCATCTGGCCTCACTCCCTGTGGCAGGTGATTATAGCAAAAGTTGCATTCGCATATTGTGTTGACACAATGCATGCATCTGCATATACTAGCCCGAACCTTCAACTGACCACTGACGGGGAGGCCCGCGTGCAACAGGAGTCAGCACAGTCTTTGAAGACCAGCTTCGACGCTCGCGCCTGGTGGTTGCTCGCCCTCGTGTGCGGCGTCCTCTTCCTCGACGGGCTCGACGTCTCGATGGTGGGCGTCGCTCTGCCGAGCATCGGCAGCGAGCTTGGGCTCGAGCCGAGCTCCCTTCAGTGGGTGGTGAGCGGCTACATCCTCGGCTACGGCGGCCTGCTGCTGTTGGGCGGACGAGCCGCCGACCTGCTCGGCCGGCGCCGGGTCCTGCTCGGCGGGCTCGCCGTCTTCCTGATCGCCTCATTCATCGGCGGCCTTGCCAACGACGGGAACACCCTGATCGCGACCAGATTCATCAAGGGAGCGGCAGCGGCGTTCACGGCGCCTGCAGTGCTCTCGATCATCACGACGAAGTTCCCGGAGGGGCCGGCGCGGAACAAGGCGCTGAGCATCTACGCGGCAGTCGGAGCCAGCGGCTGGTCGCTGGGTCTCGTCTTCGGCGGCGCGCTCACCGAGCTGGGCTGGCGGTACACGTTCTTCATGCCCGTACCGATCGCCCTGGCGATCCTACTGTTGCTGCCTCGCTACCTCGACAAGGATGAGCCTGTCCAGGTCAAGCGGAGCAGCTTCGACTTCAGCGGCACGGCGACCCTTGCGGTCGCGATGCTCGGACTCGTCTACACGATTGTCGAGGCACCCGACGTAGGCTGGGGCGCGGCTCAGACATTGCTCTCCTTCGCGGGGGTGGCGATGCTGCTGACCGCGTTCGTCCTGATCGAGCAGCGGAGCGCTAATCCACTCGTCCGGCTCGGGATCCTGAAGTCGGCGGCCCTGCGGCGCGCCAACTACGGCGCAATGGCCCTGCTCGGCAGCTGGTTCGGATTCCAGTTCATCGGCACCCTCTACATGCAGAACCTGAGGGGCTGGTCGCCGATCGAGATGGCACTCGCCTTCCTCCCGGCCGGGCTGATCGTCGCCTTCGGCTCGCCGAACGTCGGGCGTCTGGTGAGCAAGGTGGGCCCCGCCATCCCGGTGGGCGCCGGGTTGGTGAGCCTGGGTCTCGGCTACCTGCTGTTCTGGAACATCGGGGCCGACTCGAGCTACCTGACGGCGATGCTGCCGACGTTCATCCTCTCCGGGATCGGGTTCACGCTCGCCTTCGGGCCGCTGACGATCGCGGCGACGAGCGACGTCAGCGACCAGGAGCAGGGACTCGCCTCGGGGCTGGTCTATACCTCGTTCCAGCTCGGCGGAGCGGTCGGCCTGGCGGTCGCCACCGCGGTGATCGAGGCCGGCACCTCCGGCTCGGGCGCGCCGGCCGGCAGTGCCCAGGCCCTGCTCGACGGGTTCCAGCCCGGGATCATCGTGTCGATCGCGATCGCGGCAATCGGTGCCGCCGTCACCCTGATCCCGCTGGTTCGGCGCCGCCTGCCGACGCGCGTTGCCACAGCGGCGGCCGCCGAGCACCACGAGTAGCTCCCTCCCGGGGCGATTCCCCGAGGCCGCGGCGATTCCCCCGCCGCGGCCTCGCCCCGTTCAGACGCCGGGCGCCGCCGCCTCCGCTAGCGCCGACATGTCCTCGAAGGTGGCGCTCGTCAGGGCCCTGACCACCACCGTGTCGAGGGCGCGATAGAGGGAGAGCTCCTCCTGCGCCGCGCCGGCGTTCTCGGCGGCAACTCCGACGGTCCCCTCGGGAGCGCCCTGGCGATCGAAGTGCCTGCGGTATCCCTGCTGCAGGTCGCGATAGAAGGCCTCGTCCTTGGCAAGCCGCTCCTCGGCGTCGGCGCGGACGGAGGTCCGCACGTAGCCGAAGATCGGCGGCGGTTCGCGACCCGCTTCTCTCGCGCCGTGCTCGACCCACCCCCGGGCCGTTGCGGCGAACTCGGGCGTCATCCAGTTGAAGAAGACCCCGTCCCACTCGGCGCCCCCGAAAGCGCACATCTTCGGGCCCATCGCGGCCAGGACCAGCCGAAGGCCGGGCAGCGTCTCGCGAAGCCCGGGCAGGGCCTCCCTCATCGCGGTCAAGGGCTTCTCGGTGACGCCCGCGCCGAGGCCGAGCCAGAGGCGGTCCCGGTCGAGGGCGAAGCGTTCCATGTCGGAGACGATCTCGTCCGGCGAGTGCCGGTCCAAGGCGATCACCCCGACGCCGAGGTCGATCCGGTCGGCGCCCTTAGCGTACTCCGCCACCGTCTCGAGACCCTTCGCCCCGGGGATGTCGCTCGACCACATCGAGCTGTAGCCAAGCTCCTGGCAGCGGCCCGCCAGGGGGCTCGCGATCTCGGGGTCCAGGCCAGCAGTTACCCCGAAGCCCCTCAACCCACGCCGCTCCCGGAAGCGGAGCTGAGGAGGTGGCGGCTTGATTCTTTCTCGAGCAGCGCCACGCACTCGATGTGCGGGGTCTGGGGGAACATGTCGACCGGCTTCACGCGGCGCACCCTATAGCCGGCCTCCGAGAGCTGGGCGGCGTTGGGGGCGAGCGTCGTCGGGTTGCAGGAGACGTAGACGATGCGCGGTGCGTCGCACTCGATCAGCCGCCGCACCACCTTCTTGGAGAGCCCGGCGCGGGGCGGGTCGACGACCACGACGTCGGGGCGGCCGGCCTCGTCCAGCAGCGGGCGGATCTCCTTGCGGGCGTCGCCGGTGCGGAAGTGCACGTTCTCGATCGCGTTGAGGCGGGCGTTCTCCTCCGCGTCGGCGATCGCCTCCGACACGATTTCGACGCCCCACACCTCCCCCGCGCGTGCTGCCAGGCTGAGGCCGAGGGTGCCGATACCGCAGAAGAGGTCGAAGACTCGCTCGCCTCCCGTCAGGCCGGCCATTTCACCCGCGATCCCATAGAGCCGCTCGGCCATCTCGGTATTGGTCTGGAAGAAGGCGCTGTGGGAGATCCGGAAGCGCAGTTCGCAGAGCTCCTCCTCCAGGTGCTCGCGGCCCAGCACGCCGGTCGGTCCGTCGGTGCCTCCGCTTGAGCCCTCGACGATCGTGTGCAGGTCGACTGGCGGGCGGGGGATCTCCGCCGGCGAGGTGACCAGGCGGGTTTGCAGCTGGCCGGTCCGGCGCCCTTCGCGGACGACGAGGTTGCGGAGAACACCGGCGCCGGAGCGGCGGTCGTAGGCGGGCAGGCCCTCCGCGGCCGCCCAGGCGCGGATCTCGTTGCGCAGGAGGTTGTTTCGCTCCGAGGCGAGCTGGCAGTCCTCGGCGTCCACCACCAGGTCCCAGCGCCCACGGGCGTGAAAGCCGAGGACGAGCCCGTCGTCTCGCTCCCCGAACGAGTACTCGAGCTTGTTGCGGTAGCGCCACTGCTCAGCTGCCGGTTCGATCGGCTCAAGGTCGAAGCAATCGAGGTGCCCGATTCGAACTAGAGCGTCCGCGACCTGAGCTTCCTTGTGGCTGAGCTGGTGTTCGTATGGAAGTTCCTGCCATGGCGCTCCCGGACAGGGCTCGCCACCGTGGTCGCACCGGGGTGGGACGCGGTCGGGCGACTCTCTGACGATGTCTCGTGTCACAGCCTCGGCGTAGCTGCTCTTGGCTCGCGTTACCTCGGCAACCACTCGATCCCCAGGCAACGCTCCCGCGACGAAGACGACATAACCGTTCTCATGCGCGACCCCTTTGCCTCCATAGGCCAGGGACTCGATGTCAAGCGTCAGCAGCTCGCCGCGGGGTGGCCGCAGTTGCGTGGTCCCTTCGTCGGCCATCGTCGGCTTATCGTTGCAGCCGCTCATGGGCTGGGACCTGGACGAATACCGGCGGGACGCGGAGCTCTTCGTCGAGGAGATCGACCGCGAGTACTACCTGCAGGGGGCGGGACAGAAGCCCGATCTGGAGATCGAGCCGATCTACGACCGGCACGAAGGCCTGTTCGAGCGGTCGGCTGTCGAGCGTGTGGGGGAGGCCAGGCGGAGATGCGAGGGCGCGCGTCAGCGCGAGCCGTTTGATGGTGATGACGAGGAAGTTTGCCTTCGATACCTGCATCAGTTCGCGCTCGACGGCCACCTCGGGGCGGCAACCCGGGCCCTCGAGGCCCGGCTGGCCGAGCTCGAGGCCTCGCTCGAGATCGAGGTCGGTGGTGAGGCCATCCCCTATCGGACGGCACCGGTGGTCCAGGCCAACGAGGCCGACGGCGACCGGCGCGCCGAGATCGAGACCGCGCGCAACGCGGCGGTGGCCGAACGGCTCAACCCGCTCCATTTCGAGGCGCTGGAGGCCGTACACGACGCCTGCGTCGATCTCGGCTGGCCCTCGTACCTCGATGCCTACTCGGACGTCCGCGCGCTCGATCTGCGGGCTCTGGCACGTGAGCTGGACGGGTTCGCGGAGGCGACCGAGCCCGGCTACGCCGGCATCGTCGGCCGCGAGCTCGAGCAGACGGTCGGGCTTTCGCTTGATCAGTCGCGGCGCTCGGACCTGGCCCGCTTCTTCCGGGCACCGCATCTGGACGGGCTCTTTCCCGGTGAGCGGATGGTCCCGGCGCTGCAGGAGACGCTCGCCGCGCTCGGGATCGATCTCGCCGCGCAGTCCAATGTCAAGCTCGACACCGAGACCAGACCGACGAAGAGCCCGCGGGCATTCTGCGCCGTGCCGCGCGTCCCGGACGAGGTCTATCTGGTCATGCCGCCGATCGGCGGGCGGGAGGACTACGCGGCGCTCTTCCACGAGGCCGGGCATGCCGAGCACTACGGATGTACGGACGCGGAGCTGGCATTCGAGTTCCGGCATCTCGGGGACAACTCGGTCACCGAGTCCTACGCCTTCCTCCTCGAGGGGCTGACCGCGAGTGCGGCGTGGCTGAGGAGGGTCTTGGGCATCGACGGCGCAGAGGCCGCGATCGAGCACGCGCGGGCGTCGCGGCTCGTGTTCCTGCGCCGCTACTCGGCGAAGATCGCCTACGAGGTCGAGCTGCACGGGCCGGATGCGGATCTCAGCGCGATGCCGGAGCGCTACGCGAGCCTGCTCACCGAGAGGGTCGGGGTCGAGTGGCCGCGCGAGACCTGGCTATCCGACGTGGATGAGGGCTTCTACGTCGCCTGCTACCTGCGCGCCTGGGCGCTCGAGGTGGACTGGCGGAGCGAGCTCGGAAGGCGCTTCGGGGTGGAGTGGTTCGCCGACGCGGAGGCGGGGCACTGGCTGCGGGCGCTGTGGGCGCGGGGGCAGCGACTCGACGCGGACCGTTTGCTGGACGAGGTCGCAGGGCGCAAGCTCGATTTCGGCCGCCTGGCCTCCGATCTGAGTTAAGGACCTCGTCGGGTATAGGCTTGCGCCGCACTCCACAAACGGGTTGCGCCGGGCGGCGCACCCTCGCATCTACCCCGAGCAGGAGGTCCAAGGTGGAAGCAAGCGAGAGCGGTAGCGTTCGAGACCAGGTCCAGAAGGCGATCGACGACCTGCGGGCCGCCGGCGAGAAGGCGACCGGCGACGTGCGCTCGCGCATCGACGACGCGGTCTCGCGGTTGCGCGACGTGTCGGGCGAAGCGGGCACGAAGGCGCAGGATCAGGTCTCGAATTGGCGCGACACCCTGGACAACGCGACCCAGGACGTCCGCAAGGAGCTCGCCAAGCTGGCGGTCCGTGCGCAGAGCTCGACCGAGGCGCTCGACGAGATCGCCAAGGAGATCGACGAGCGCCGTACGGCGCTGAAGTAGTTCGGGCTACCGAGCTCGGTCTAGCTCTGGAGCTTACGGTCGAGGGACCGCAGCAGGCTCTTGCGGGCCTTGTTGCGCCCCTCGTATTCGCGGATCCTGCGCAGCTCAGCCCGGGTGAGCTCGGGGAGCCGGCGATCGATCTGCCGGATGGAGAGCTGGTCGTAGGCCGTGATGGGGAAGCCGGGGACGCGCGCCGCCCGGCGGACCCGGTCGGCGCCCGCGAGCGGCTTGTCGACCGCCTTGACGGCCCGCTTGCGCGCCTTCTGTGCGCGGGCGCCGGCCTGTTGGCGCGCTAGACCCGGGGCCTCCCTGGCTTGGGCGAGCAGGCGCTCCAGCTGGCCGAGTAGATCGTCGGCCTGATCGCGGCCGCGGGTGACCAGGCGGCCGACGATCTCGTCCGCGTCGGTGCGCGTCATGCGGCCGCGCCGCACCGCGTCATCGATGACCTCCTGGAGGCGGTCACGCGAGATCGTGACGCTCTTCTCGAGGGCCTCGCGGAAGGCCTGGACGCTCTGCTCGGCGCGCGAGCTCTCCGCGGCCTCTTCGCTCTTCCCTTTTGCCCCTGACGCCTGCGCCATCCCCTCGGACTATCCCACAGATGTAAATCTGCCAATCACGGGGTTGTGGTCGGAGAGACGGATCCGCAGGCTCGTCTTCGGATCGACCACGTCCCGGGCTTCGGGGGGGAGCGCGGCGGGGTGCTCGACGATCTCGATGCCTTGCACGAGCAGGTGGCTGAGGCGGTCCGGGGCGGTGCGGGGGGCCAGGCCGTAGCGCTCCTCGAGCCGGTCGAAGACCCCGCTCGCCTGCGGCCGGACGTTGAAGTCGCCCCCGAACACCAGCGCGTTCGAACCAGCGAAGTCGGTGGCGCGCTGGGCGGCATCGAGCAGCTCGCGCTCGGCCGAGGTGGGCTTGGTACTGACGTGGAGGTTCGCCACGCAGAGGCCCGATTCCATCCGGGTCAGCGCCATGACGCGGGTCTCCGGCCTGCGGGTCAGGACCTCACGGCGGCGCTCCGCGATCGGTCCCGCATCCGGTCTGACGAGGGTGGTGTTCGAGCCGCCCTCCCAGGCGCCGAGCAGGTCCGGCCGCCAGCGGCCGATCAGGGAGGTGAGCGGCTGAAACCAGTTGCGGCCGCTGAAGACCCGGTGGGCATCGGCGCCGCAGGCCGCGGCCATCCGCTCCTTCCAGCTGGGCGGGAACTCCTGGAAGAGGGCGACGTCCCAGTCGATGCCGCGAATCAGCTCGGCGAAGAGGTCGAACAGATCCCAGTTCGTCTGCTCGTAGTCCTTCCCCAGGCGGGGCCCGCGGCGGCAGTTGCCCTTGTGGGCCCGCACCTGAAGCTCCGGCTCGGGGGGCCAGTCGCGTCCGTGGAACACGTTCCATGTCATCGCGGTCAGCTGCACGCCCCTAGTATCGGCTGCTCGATGGCTCCGCCGACCGCACAGCTTCCGGCCTCGGATTTCCTCACCGGCGAGGAGCTCGACCGCGAGGCGCTGCTGGCCCTGCTCGACCGGGCCGAGGAGCTCAAGCGGGGCCGTGCGTCGGGCGAGGGGCGGGACTCACTTGCCGGCCGCTCGGTGGCGCTGGTCTTCGAGAAGCCATCGACGCGAACCCGTGTCTCGTTTGAGGTCGGTGTCGCCGAGCTGGGAGCGACGCCGATCGTGTTGCATGCCGAGGAGCTGCAGATGACGCGCGGCGAGTCGGTCGCCGACACCGGCCGGATCCTCTCCGGCTACCTGCACGGCATCGTGATCCGTTCCGGCTCGGATGAGCGGGTGCGCGAGCTGGCAGCCGGAGCGAGCGTGCCTGTGATCAACGGGCTGACGCCGGAGCACCACCCGTGTCAGGCGCTGGCCGACCTGCTGACGCTGAAGGAGCGCTTCGGCGAGCTCGACGGGCTCCGCCTCGCCTACGTGGGGGACGGGAACAACATGGCGCGTTCGCTGGCGATCCTGGGACGCATCGCGGGGGTGAACGTGGTGATCGCGAGCCCGGATGGCTATCGGATCGAGGAGGGGCCGGCCGAGCTCACCGGCGAACCGCGCGCGGCGGCCGCCGGGGCCGATGCGATCTACACAGACGTCTGGGTGAGCATGGGGGACGAGGAGGAGGCCGCGCGGCGGCGCCGCGACCTGACCCCCTACCAGCTCAACGACGAGCTTCTCGACGTCGCCTCGGACCGGGTGGTCGCGCTCCACTGCCTGCCGGCCCACCCGGGCGAGGAGATCACTGCCGAGGTGCTCTACGGCGAGCGCTCGGCGGTCTGGGAGCAGGCGGAGAACCGCCTGCATGCGCAGAAGGCGCTGCTCGAGCGCCTGCTGGGCGCCTAGCCGCCCTCCCCGTCACGGGGCTCGCAGACGATCACCGGGATGCGCCTGCGGGCTGTGTCGGCGCGCCGCTGGTAGTCGTCGTAGCCGGGATAGAGCTGCGTCGCCAGCTTCCAGAGGCGCTCGCGCTCCTCTCCCTCCGCCTCACGAGCGCGGTAGGTCCCACCCTGGCCCCGGGCCCAGAGTTCGATTTCGGGGCTCGCCTTGAGGTTGTGGTACCAGGCCGGATGCTTCGCCTTTCCGGTCTGCGAGGCGATCAGGACGACGTTGCCGTCATCGGTGAAGTAGAGAAGCGGCGTGGTGCGCTTCTGGCCGCTCTTGGCTCCGGTGTGCGAGAGCAGTACGGTCGGGGCCCCGCTCGGCATCTTGAGCAGTCCACGGCTCGCCCGCATCAGGTATGGATCGACCTTGTTGGCGACGTTGAGGGCGACCCAGCCGCCGAACCTGCCCTTCGCAATCCAACGGAACGCGCGCTGGACCAGATTGCGCGGCTTGGTCGCGTCGAACTCGGGCACCCGTTCCACGGCAGCAGCCTATGCGAGCGTCATCAGGGCGTGCCTAGACTTGCTTGCCGCAAGGCCCCGTCGTCCAACGGCTAGGACATCAGGTTTTCAACCTGGGAACGCGGGTTCGACTCCCGCCGGGGCTATCTCAGGGTTTCAAGGAGCGTTTCGAGCTAGCGGGCAGAGCTGGTCATTCGCCTAGGCTTGCGGCGAGTGCTCCCCGAGATCAACATCGGTCCGCTCACGCTGCAGACCTTCGGAATCTGCTTCGCGCTCGCCTTCATCGCGGCCGGGGCGCTGATCTGGAGGCGGCTCGATGAGCTCGGCAAGCCCGTCGACTGGGCCTACGAGATGGGCTTCACCGCGCTACTCGGCGGCCTGATCGGAGCGCGGGTCGACTTCATCATCGAGAACTACAGCGACGTCAAGGGGGACCTGCTCGGCAACATCCTCTCCGGCTCGGGACTCGTCTGGTACGGCGGTGTCATCGGAGGGGCGATCGGTGTGTTGCTCTGGGCGTGGTGGCGCAAGTACCTCACGCTCGGGCTGCTCGACCTCGCCGCCCCCGCCCTCGCCATCGGGTACGCGATCGGCCGCTGCGGCTGCCAGCTCTCCGGCGACGGCGACTACGGAAAGGCCTGGGATGGACCCTGGGCCATGGCCTATTCCGACGGCACCCAGCCGATCGACACGCCGGTCCACCCGACGCCCGTCTACGAGACGCTCGCGATGGGCCTCGTCGCGCTCCTGCTCTGGCGTCTCCGCGATCGCCTCACGAACGGCCTGCTCTTCGCCCTCTACCTCCTGCTGGCCGGCACCGAGCGCTTCCTGGTCGAATTCGTCCGCCGCAACGACGACGTCGCCCTCGGCCTCACCCAGGCTCAGCTGTTCAGTCTCGTGATGATGATCGCCGGTGGCTTCTGGCTGGCGCTCGCCTACCGTCGCGCTCCCCGCCCGGCACCCGCCTGAACATCACTTCAGGCCGAACGGAGCAGGCCGCCGTCGAGCGGGATCAGCGTTCCCGTGAGATAGGCGGCCCGCTCCGAGCACAGGAACGCGACCAGGTCGCCGTACTCCTCGGGGCGCCCCAGCCGGGCCGCGGGGATCCGGTCTCTCGCGGCCGCCTCCGCCTGCTCCAGCGATCCATGGCGGTCAGCCAGCCGGTCGGTCGCGAACTGCCCCGTGGCCACGGTGTTGACCGTCACCCCGTCCGCCGCTACCTCGTCCGAGAGCGTCTTGAGCAGCCCGAGCGCGGCCATCCGGTTCGCATTGGAGAGCGCGAGTCCCGGAATCGGCTCGCGGATAGAGCTCGACGAGACGTTCACGATCCTGCCCCAGCGGCGCTCCCGCATCCCCGGCAGCACCTCTTCGATCAGGACCCGCGGGGCCAGCACCAGCGAGCGAAAAGCCGCCTCCCATTCCTCCAGCGAGTTGGCGAGCGCGCCGCCCCCCGGCAGCCCACCCGTGTTCGCGACCAGGATCTCGACCGGGCCCAGCGCCTCCGCGACCTCACCCGGCAGCCGGCGCAGTCGGTCCAGGTCGCCTGTGTCCGCCGGGAACGCGCGCACCTCGCCTCCGATCTCCTCCGCCGCGGCCCGTAGCCCCTCTTCAGAGCGGCTCGAGATCGCCACCCGCGCGCCCTCCCGCGTGAGCGCGCCCGCGATCCCCTTCCCGATCCCGCGGCTGGCGGCCATCACCAGCGCCGTCCGCCCCTCGATGCCTAGGTCCACCGCGGCGCTCCCAACCGTCTCGCGAGCCGTATCCGGTCCATCAGCCGGTCAGCTTGGCGAGATAGACCGCATCGTCGGGCGGCAGACCCGGGATCGGCTGGCCGTCCCAGGTGATCCCGTCCGCCATCGCCATGAAGAGCTGCTCGCGATCGCGCAGGCTGAGGCGCTCGAAGCGGCAGAGAGCGAGGAACGAATAGAGCTTGGGCATCGAGTCCCGCCAACCACGGTCCGTGCCGTGGATCCGCGCGAGGTCGTGGATGCTCGCCGGTGCCTCCTGGAGCGGCTCGCGGAAGATCTGGGCGCACACGGCGAAGTCCAACTGCTCCTCCCGGCCCGCCGGGACGAGCAGCACCTCGTCCTCCGGCGCGAGCAGTCCCCGCTCCAGCTCCTCCGGCTCCATCAGCAGGACGCCGTCGGTCGGCCGCGGGTTGCACTCGATCATCACCAGCCCGTCATCGGTCTCGATGAAGTCGAGTGACATCTGCCCTTCCCACTCGAGATCGGAGCCGAGCCTCTCGACGGTCGGCAGCGTGTCGCTCGGGTCGACGGAGAGGAACTGGATGCCCGTGGAGTGCTCCCACTGCCGCGGCGCCCGGTAGGACATGTGCGCGGCGAGCCTCCCCTCATGCAGGGTGGAGTAGGTGCAGTGCATCGGCCCGTCGACGAACTCTTGGACCAGCCATGGATTCGCCTCGGTCGGGCGGCAGTCCTCCGGCTTCAGATGCCCGGCCAGCGGCCCGGTGTTGGTGAGCAACCCGACTCCCCCGCGGGAGAAGGCCGCGCGGGCGAAGTACGCCGGGAACCGCTCGATCGCCTCCTTCAGCTCCTCCTGGCTGTGGGCGAGGACCGTGTGCGGCGTTCGGATCTCGAGGCGATCGCAGAGCTCCTGGAAGGTCCCCTTGTCGTGCACCTGGGCGAGCGTCCGGAAGGGCGGGGCGTACAGTCTGGTCACCTGTGAGAGCCGCTCGTGCTGGGCGGCCAGGTAGAAGACCTCCTCGAACATCGGCACGACCAGCTCGATCTCGTTCTCGGCCGCGATCCGCTCGACATCCGCCGCGAACTTCTCGGGATCCGCGGACGGCGAGGCCGTGACGAAATGGCCCGCGAGGTAGCGGGAGTGGCTGCCCGGCGAGGCCTCGTAGCTGTCGGAGGCGTAGACCTCGTGCCCGCGCTCGCCCAGCTTGCGGATCGCATCCAGCGCGAACGGCATGCGCGAGCTGGTGATCAGCAGCCTCATCGAGGCCGAACCCTAAGGCCCCGCGCGCTAGCGGCGGTGCTTGCGCTTGCGGGACTTCTTCCTTTTCTTCTTCTGCTTCACCGCGGCTTGCGGCGCCGTCACCGGCACACCAAGCGGCATCGTCACATGGATGCCATCGAAGGTGACCGCGCCGGCGGAGCGCTGCAGGTCGTACAGGAGGAGGACGCGGTGAGCTGGAGCGTGTAGCCGCCGCCGGCCGGTGCGCGGCCGGCAACCATCTCGAGGTTGCGGGAGATGGAGTGCGTCTGGCCATCCAGGGTGAGTGGGATCGGCGTGGCGATGTTGCCCAGAACGGTGCCGTTGCGCGGGTTGACGAATTGCGCATACACCCAGGTGTTCTGCGGCACTGCCCTGCCCCGGTAGGTGAGCTTGAGGCGGGGCGGACCGACCACGTTGCCGCCCGCGCCTGGCCCCGGAACGGGGACGTTGACCGCGTTCACGGCCTGTGTGGCGAAGATCAGCGCTCCGCTGCTCTGGCCCGGCAGGATCGGCAGCGTCCCGGATCCCGAGCCGCTCAGCTGGTCCGCGGAGCGAAGCGGATACGCGTCGCTCGAGCGAAGCTGCCCGTCGTCCGCGATCCATGCGAACTTCGGGCCGGTGTCGGCGTC
The DNA here is from genome assembly GCA_035265665.1 of Solirubrobacterales bacterium. Classification (GTDB taxonomy): domain Bacteria; phylum Actinomycetota; class Thermoleophilia; order Solirubrobacterales; family 70-9; genus DASUPK01. The sequence goes on from DATFOK010000102.1 coordinate 17,985, forward strand.
GGTTCGCCCGCGCAGATAGCGGTCGAACCAGCGGACCTGGCGCTGGTCGAGGTAGGCCGAGCCGGGTCCATCGTCGGTCAGGCAGACGCCATGGCCTCCGCAGAACCAGAGCATCTTTACTGGCACGTTCTGCGCCGACGTCCGAACCCCCCGCTTCTTGCGCTTCTTGCCCTTGGCCTTGCGCTTCTTGGCCTTCGACTTGATCACGGCGGTCCGCCACGGGTCGTCGCCGATCCGCTCGCCGGGCACGCCGAAGAGCGAGGCGGGGCTGGGGCCCCGCCGGTCGCGCTGTCGCCGGGCAGGCTCCACCCTAGCCCCTCGAGGATCGTCGGCGCCGGGTGACCGGCATCGACGCCCTTACCGGGGAACCAGTGGGCGACGATCTTGGTGCCGTCGAAGGAGGTGATCGTCACGTCCCGCGCGCTAGCCCCGGGCGTGAACGCGAGAGCGGCCGCAAGCACGGCGGCAAAGGGCAGCAGACCCCCAAGGCCACGCCTCCTCATGGCGCGCGACCCTACCAGCGCGCCCCTGCGGGCGCGCTGGTTTGCCTCCGCCGAATCAGCGGATAGGTGCGACCTCTTGGCTGGCCCGGGCCTTCCACGCGTACGCGTCTCTGATCTGGTCCGGCGAGCGCGCCCCGGCCGGCAGGAGCCGCACGCGCACCGTGAGCAGGTCCGCTCCAAGCACCCGCACGTTGATGGCGTTGAGCGTCCGTAGCGGATGCCAGCGGATGATCCGGCGCTGGCGAGCGAGCGCGTCGTCATCGGGCAGGATCTCCGCGACGCCGGGCACCCATTGGTAGCGCCAGCCGACACGCAACCGGACCCGCACGTGCGGGTCGTGCTGGATGTTGCGCACGTAGGCCGCTCGGGTGCCGTGCTCGACGATGATCCAGAAGTACTCGCCCATCCTGCCGTTGCCGACGGGAGTACGGCGTGGCTTGCCCGACCGTCGTCCCCGGGTCTCGAGAATCGCCAGCCCGAGCGGATTGACGCCGAGCGCTAGAAACATCCGCATCAGCGGATTGACCGTGAAGCGCTGCAAACTACGCACGAGCAGAACCTTGACCCGGCGGCTGCGCGCGGTGAGCACGAGCAGGGCCAGGTACACGGAACTCTGCACAAGCGGTAGGGCGATGCCCGGCCAGGCATCGGGGTTGAGGGCGAAGATGCCCCACGTGAGGGCGAGGGCAGCTGCGGTCCCGACCAGCAGACCGCGAGGTAAATTCAGGGTTCTAATACGAGTGTATGGGTTCATACGGTCGTATGATACGCAGGATGAGCGAGTTGTCAATTCCGAATCCGAGGAAAGCTGCCCTGACCGAGGCGCTCCTTCGCATCGTGGCCGAGCGGGGGCTCGATCAGGTCAGTGTGCGGGAGGTCGCCTCCGCCGCCGACGTTTCGATCGGGACCGTGCAGCACTACTTCCCGACCAAGGACGAGATGCTGGCGGCGGCATTCGCCGAGGTGGTGCGGCAGGTTCGCGCCCGGCTGGCCTCGGTCGAGCGCGGTGACGACATACGCCGCAATCTGTCGACAGTGCTGCGCGAGTTCCTTCCGCTCGACGCCCGACGATCAGAGGAGGCGCGGATCATGCTGGCTTTCGCGACGCGGGCGGCGACCTCCCCCGCGCTGGCCGAGGTCCAGCGCAGCGTTCTGGGGGAGATTCATGAGGCGCTCAGCGAGGCGCTTACCGGCGCTGCGTACGGCCATGTCGACGCAGCAGATGTGAGAAGCGCCGCCCACATCGCCATCGCCGCCGCCGACGGCCTCGCCCTTCATGCCGTGAGTGCCCCCGGCTGGATGTCACGAGGCCAGTTGGCCGCTGCACTGGAGTTGCTCCTGGAGCGGCTTGTCCCCGAGAGGGCCGACCCGGTCGGTCAGTCCTGAGATCTGAGCCATAATCGAATACCCAGGGCGGTTAGCTCAGTTGGGAGAGCGCTTCGTTTACACCGAAGAGGTCGCAGGTTCGATTCCTGCACCGCCCACTCTTAATCCCTCCTTCTCATCCCAGAGGTTGGCGGGCGACGGTCCGGGTATACGTGCGGCGAGCAAGCCAGGTCAAGGAAGGCTGGGCGAAGGAAGGAGGGAACGCTCATGTTGTGGTTGATTGCAGGCGTCGTCCTGCTCATCATCGCCATCGCGGGTGGTGCGATTGTGCACCCCGTCTTGTTCGCACTGGCGATCGTCGCTCTCGTGATCTTCTTCATGGGACGCGGCACCCGCACCGTCTGAGCGCGCAGCCTCAGTCCGAGGCGCCGGGCTCGTCGCTCTGGGTGTGCTGCGGCATCAACGCGCCGGTCGAGCCCCACCGGTCGCGGGCGATCAGCCGGCGCGCCTCGGACTGCTCGTCCTTGGGCAGCAGGGTCCGTCGGAGATCGTGCGCGTCGAAGATCTCGTCGAGGTCCTCGCGCGTGAGCGTCTCGCGCTCGAGCGCGTTGCTGGCCAGGTCGTCGAGGCAGCGGCGGTTGAGGTGCATCAGCTGCCGCGCGCGGGCATAGGCGAGGTGGGCCAGCTCCTGTGCGCTCTCGTCGACGTTCCCGCGGGTTCGATCCGAGAGCGCGTAGTCGCTGGTCGGCTGGGCCAAGGGAGCGCTGTCGGGCGGGCCGTGCGAGATGGTCATGCCGAACTCGGTGACCATCTGGACGCAGATCTTCTGGACGCGTGCCAGGTCGTCGGCGGCGCCGGAATAGGCCTCGTCGAAGACCTCCTCCTCCGCCGCCCGGCCGCCGAGCAGGATCACGATCTCGTCCATCAGCTGCTTGCGCGAGCGCAGGTAGCGGTCCTCGCTGGATGAGTGTCCGACGAAGCCCAGCGCGGGGCCGCGGGGGATGATGCTGAGGATCTCCGGCGGGTCCAGCCCACAGAGCCGCCGGCAGAGGGCGTGCCCGCCCTCGTGGTAGGCGACGATCCTGCGCTCCTCGTCGGTCAGTCTGCGGTTCTGCTGCGAGCCGACGGACTGCCGGAGCAGCGCCTCGTCGAGGTCCTCGCGCGCGATCGCCATCCGTCCGGCCCGCCCGGCGATGATCGCCGCCTCGTTCAGGGCGTTTGCCAGCTGGGCGCCGGTCAGACCTGTCGTCTTGCGGGCGACGTCGGTCAGGTCGACCTTGTCCGAGAGGGTTTTGTCCTTGGCGTGCGAGCGGAGGATCGCGTCACGCCCATCGCGGTCCGGCGGCGCGACCAGCACCTGGCGATCGAACCGGCCGGGACGCAGCAACGCCTTGTCGAGCTTGTCGATCTGGTTCGACGCCGCCAGCACGATCACGGTCCCGGGGTCACGCTCAAAGCCGTCGAGCTCGACCAGTAGCTGATTGAGCGCTTGCTCGCGCTCCGAGGTTCCGCCGTCACCTGCGCCCGAGCCGCGATGCCCGCCGACTGCATCGAGCTCGTCGATGAAGACGACCGCTCGTCCGGAGCGGCGGGCCTCCTTGAAGAGGCGGCGGATGCGCGCCGCGCCCCGTCCGACGAACATCTCGACGAAGCTCGACCCCGAGGCGGCGAAGAAGTCGACACCCGCGTGCGAGGCGACGGCGCGGGCCAGCATCGTCTTACCGGTCCCGGGCGGCCCGTAGAGCAGCACGCCCCGGGGCGCACGGGCGCCGAGCGCCTCGAAGCGCTTCGGGTCCTTGAGCCACTCGGCGACGTCCACCAGCTCCTCCTTGGCGGCGTCGACGCCCTGTACGTCCTCCCAGCGGACCGTGCCGGTGGAACTCGCCTTGACGGACTCCGGTCGGGTCGAGCCCATCGTCGTCCGCAGCAGGAAGACGAAGACCGCCAGGATCCCCGCCGAGAAGGCCACGCCGAAGACCGGATACCACTCGAAGAAGAAGTCGGTGATGGATGCGGGCAGGGGCATAGAGGGCGCCTGGGCTACTTATCGGCAGGTCCACTCGATGCCTGGACCCCTTTTTTGGTTCGCCTAGCCGAGCTTAGGCTTGCCCGTAGAGCATCACCTTGCTGGTGTCGTCCGGATCTGCCTTGATCTGGAACCTGCTGCCGGGCTGGTAGGCGTTGTACGCATCCTGGGTCAGGTACTGGTGCACCACGGTGTCGTAGCTCTGCCCGTTCTCGAGCTCGACGCTGACCCCGATGTCGTAGGCCTTGTTGACCGGATCCGACCCCTCGCCCGACTCGGTGATCGAGTTGATGGTGGCGACCCCTGGCAGCCCGTTCTGGTTCAGCTTCATCGCCAGGTTCGCGTACTCCACGTCTCCGGCTGACGGGCTCATCTGACCGGCTCCCCCTTGCTGGGCGGCCTGCTGCGCCATCTCCTGTGCCTTCTTGATGTTGTCCATCAAGCCCATTTCTTCTCCCCTCCTCGTGGTTTGGAGGCCCGACTCTATCCGGCGCCACGTCGGATAGGTTGCCGTGGACAATAAGCGGTGAAGGAGGAGGCGTTGGACGCAACACAACTGAAGCGCATCCCACTGTTCGCGGATGCGTCCGATGAGGAGCTCGGGAAGGTGGCGGTCTTCGCGCAGTCGAAGGAGGTGTCCGAGGGAGAAGTCGTCGTCCAGGAGGGCGGCTTTTCGCGGGAGCTCCTCGCGATCGAGGAGGGAACGGCCGAGGTGACACGTGAGGGCCAGCGCATCGCCGACCTCGGGCCTGGTGACATCTTCGGCGAGGCGGGGATGCTCGATGACTCGATGCGCAGCGCCACAGTCACCGCCACCTCGAGGATGAGGCTGATCAGCCTCGGCCACTTCGAGGTGCAGCGGCTGAAGAAGGATGCTCCCGGCGTCTACCGGAGCATCGAGGAGCTGGTCGAGGCACGGAAGGCGCAGGGCTAGCCGATCGTCGTGCGCAGCTCGCCGAGGGTGCTCGAGCTGACCACGATCTTGTCGCCCCGCTCGAGCCAGACCCGAGGCTTTCGCAGGCTGCCCACGCCGGATGGCGTGCCAGTCGAGATGACGTCCCCGGGCTCGAGGGTCATCAACCGCGACAGCCGGGCAACGAGCTCGGCGACCGAGAAGATCAGGTCCGAGGTGGAGGCCTCCTGCCGGCGCTCCCCATTGAGCTCGAGCGTGAACGTGATCCCATCCGGCGGGCCCGCCTCGTCGGGAGTGACGAGCGCCGGGCCACAGGGCGCGGAGCCGTCGAAGACCTTGCCCGGCATCCACTGCGGCGTCGCGAACTGGAGGTCCCGGGCCGAGAGGTCGTTGAACAGCATGTAGCCGGCGACGGCGTCCAGGGCCTCCGCGGGATCCACCTCCTTGCATTGCCGCCCGACGACGAACGCGACCTCCGCCTCGTAATCGACCTTCTCGCTCGCTGCGGGCAGGGGGATGGTGGCTCCGGCGGGCGCGAGTGAGTTCCGGAACTTGGCGAAGAAGGTCGGCTGCGCGGGCGGCTCGGCGCCCTGCTCCTCCGCATGGGAGCGATAGTTGAGCCCGATGCAGATGATCTTGTCGGGGTCGGGCACGGGAGGGAGGAGCCGCATGCCGCTAGCGGGCTCGACGTCGTTCGCGAGCTTCGCGCGCTCCTCCAACGCGCCGAGGCGGCCCTCCTCGAGCAACCTGCGCACCTCCAGCGGCCGCTCCCCGAGGAGAGCGCCGGCGTCGAGGACGCCGTCGGCGATCTGCACCCCGGCGCAGATCCTCTGGTCGCCGCGATAGCTGACCAGTCTCATCGCCGTCGCACCCTAGTCCAGTCCGGCGCCGCGGCCTCCGGCGGGCGCGTTCGCTAGGTTCCCGCGCCATCAAGAGGGGGGAATCCCCGGACCGGAATCGTCGAGGAGGCATTTGAATGGCAGAAGGGACCGTGAAGTGGTTCAGCAGCGAAAAGGGGTTTGGGTTCATCACGCCGGATGACGGCAGCAAGGACCTGTTCGTCCACTTCTCGAACATCTCCGGTGACGGCTACCGGTCGCTCAACGACGGCGCCCGGGTCAGCTTCGAGCCCGAGGAGGGCCCCCAGGGCCCTGTCGCGACCAACGTCACCGAGCTGAGCGGCTAGCCTGCTTAGCTGCGGCGGACGCACCGCCGCGCGCCCTCGGGGGCGTAGCTCAGTTGGTTAGAGCGCCGGCCTGTCACGCCGGAGGCCGCGGGTTCGAGTCCCGTCGCTCCCGTTAGCCGTTCACTCAGCTAGCTCCCCAGCGACGAGCCGGCGAAGAAGAAGAACCAGACCTCGAACGCGAGCACGCCCGCGATGACGCAGACCATGACGACTCTCTCCGGCGCGCTCAGCGCGTAGCGCGTTCTGAGGTGATCGTCGAGCTCGCCGCGCATGCGGCGATACCACGGAGATGTCCGCGTCAGCGTTGCGGGACGCCCAGTCAGCTGGTCGTACTTCGCGTGTAGCCAGGCCAGGGCCCAGGCGAGCAGGAACGCCAGGACGGAGAGGACCACCAGAACCGTGAGGACCCCGCGGAGGCTGAGCACGCGTCCACCCTGAGCCTGGGAGCCGAGCCAGACCGCCAGGAGCGGGGCACCGGTCCAGACATTCACCGCCGCCAATCCGGTGGCGGCCACGATGGCGAGCCTCTTCAGACGCAGATGACGCCCGGCAGAGCCCGCGATCGCTGGTCCTGTCGCGGCCTCCGCGCCGTCCCTGTCGGCAAGGGCCGGCGCCGGCTCCTCGGGACGGGTATAGACGCGCATCCCCTCCGGTACGTCCAGCCGAAGGGCGTCGATGCCCCCAGGGACATCGTCGGCGAGCGTGAGGATCTGTTCAGGGGTGATCCCGCTCGAGTGCACCGTGACGGCGTTTGTCTCACCGCGCTGATGCGCTCTGAGGACCTCGATGGAGTCCGGCTGCATCGACGCGATGCCCGACGCGGCGATCTGCGGGGCAGCTCGGTCCAGCCCGAAGATCGCCTGGGAGCGCCGATAGTGCGCGGTGTCGGGTGACGTGACCCACAGCGCCCAGGAGGGGCCAACGTGAGTGCCGAGTGCGGCGAAGCCGAGGGTGCGACCGCCCGCATCCCTGACCGGGAACATCACCCGGGAGCGAAAGTGAGCGTGGATACGGCCGCGGACCGATCGGTGCGCGAGCCCGGCGGTCACCAGCTCGTCGGTCGAATAACCGAGGCCGCGGAGGTGGTCCATCATCTCGTCCGGACCGATCGGCGAAAAGCCCACGCCGAACTCGCGGATCACCTCCTCGTCGAGATCCGCTGCGGCGAGCGTGGCGCGAGCGGCGCTGCCGCTCGGTGAATCCCATAGGCATGCCTCGAAGAACCCGGCCGCGTCCGCCAGCAAGAACCCAATGCGGTCCCCGCCGACCTCCCTGGCCCGTATCTCCTGTGCTGCTTCGATACAGCCATGCTCCCAGAACGCGCTTAAGGTGGCATTAGGCCCGTACCGGTGCCTGCAGACGATCCCTCTCCGCGATGCTTAGGTGAGCATTCCCGCCGACTACGACATCACCGCTCCCGTACCCGCGCTGGAGGAGCTCCCTCAGGAGTTCCAGCCGAAGACCCTGCGTCGCCGCGCGCTGCAGGCGCTCGCCGCCCTCGCCGTGCTCGTCGCCGTTGTCCTCCTCGCGCCTGGGCTGGGAGAGGTGCGCGACCGGCTGGGCGAGGCGAGCCCGGGGTGGCTGGCCTTGGCCGCTGTCCTCGAGGGCCTCTCGTTCGGCTCCTATGTGGTCATGTTCGGGCCGATCTTCTGTACGGGCCTGGGTTGGCGACGAGCCTGGGAGATCGGCGGTTCGGAGCTCGCCATGGGCTCGCTCGTCCCCGCCAGCGGGGCGGGGGGCTTGGCGCTGGGAGCCTGGGTGCTCCACCGCGGCGGCATGCCCGGCGAGCGCATCGCCCGCCGCTCCGTCGCCTTCTTCCTGATCAAGAGTGGGGTCAATTTTGTCGCCGTCGCCGTGATTGGGACGGTGCTCGCGCTCGGGTTGGTCGGCCCGGACCTCTCACTTTGGCTGACCGCCTTCCCGGCTGCGATGGCCACGCTCGCGATCGTGGCGGTGGCTTCCCTTCCGCGGCTGGGCTCGGGTCCCCGCCCTTTTCCCGGGCCGGATGCCTCCCGAACCGAGCGCTGGCTCAGCGCGACCCGGCGTGCGGTCGTACGCGGCATCACGGAGGCGCGTGGCATCCTGCGTTCCGCCGACCGCCGCGTGCTCGCTGGCTCCTTCGGCTACTGGTTCTTCGACAACGCCGTGCTCTGGGCGACCTTCCACGCCTTCGGACTGTCGCCGCCGATCACGGTGATCCTGATGGGCTACCTGATCGGGCAGCTCGGCGGGCTGATCCCGCTTCCGGGAGGCATCGGCGGGATCGACCTCGGATTGATCGGCGTCCTGGTCGCGTACGGGACGTCCGCCGCCGGCACGGCCGCGGCGGTCTTCGCCTACCACGTGATCCTCTTCTGGCTGCCGCTGATCATCGGCGGGATCGCCTTCGCGACGCTGCGCCGGAACATGCCGAGCCGCGGGGAGTTCGCAAGCTGCGCGCCGGCGATTGCCGCGCAGTCGACCTAGCGCGGGCCTCGGCGGCGATCGGAGAAACTGCCCGCCATGCGCGCGTGGCTCCTCGCCCCGATCGTCGGCCTGATCCTGCTCGTGCCGGCGGCGGCCCAGGCGTGCAGCGCAGGGTCCTTCGACCCCGCCGACCAGCCGCCATTCGGGGGTAAGGGGGCGACCCTCTCGGGGCCGCTCCCACCAGGCGCGATACCGGCGGGCTTCGAGCTCACCGCCGGGCGGGCAACCGCGATCGCCACCGAGGCCCTCGCGCCTGACGGGTCGGTCCGTCGTTTCGAGGTGCGCGCGCGCACGGGCCCCGGGACGGGTAGGCAATGGCAGGTCGACTACTTCGACCCGCAGGGCAAAGACGTCGGCCAAGTCGTGATCGACGATGCCGGAGCCTGTGTTCTTGAGAAGTGGACGGGGGAGCAGGTCGAGACGAAGCTCGCCCGCGGCTACGAGGGCGCGGTCGCCGGGAAGGTCAACAAGTGGTGGATCTGGCTGCCGCTCTGCGCCCTCTTCCTCGCTCCGTTCGTCGACCCGCGCAGACCGGTGCGGCTTCTTCACCTCGATCTGCTCGGGTTACTTGGTTTCAGCGCCTCGCTCTTCTTCTTCAACAAGGCCGAGGTCGAGCTCTCGGTGGGACTCATCTACCCGGCGCTCGCCTACATCTTCGTGCGCATGCTGATCGCCGGCTTCCGGCCGAGGGAGACGCGTGACCGGCTGGTCCCGTTCGCGCCCCGCGGTCTCCTCGTCGCCGGGATCGTCGCGCTCGTCGCATTCCACACCGCCTACATCGCGACGGAGGGCAAGGTGATCGACGTCGGGCTCGCCGGCGTGGTCGGCGCCGATCGCCTCACCAGCGGGGAGGACGTCTACGGCGAGGGGGCATCATCGGGGACACCAGTTCGCGGCGACGTCTACGGCCCGGTCAACTACCTCGCCTACGTGCCCTTCGAGCTCGCCTTCCCGTGGAGCGGGCACTGGGACGATGTCCCGGCGGCGAGTGCTGCGGCGCTCGGCTTCGAGCTGCTCACAGCTCTCGCCCTGTTCGGTCTCGGCCGCCGGCTGCGTCCGGGGGCCGAGGGCGCCACCCTCGGTGTCGCGCTGGCCTATGCCTGGCTCGCCTACCCATTCACGATGTACACGCTGGGCTCGAGCTTCAACGACGGCCTAGTGGCGCTGCTTGTCGTCTGCTGCCTGCTGCTGGTGACCTCGGCGCCGGCCCGGGGCGCGGCCTCCGCACTGGCGGGGCTGACCAAGTTCGGGCCATTGATCCTGGCCCCCCTCTTCGCTGCCGGCAACGGGGACCGGCGAACTCGCCCGCTTGCCCTCTTCGCGATCGGCTTCCTTCTCACCGCGGTGGTGGTGACGACCCCCCTGCTGCCCGATGGCGGCTTCCGCGAGCTCTACGACCGCTCGCTCGGCTACCAGGCGTCGCGCGGCTCGCCCTTCAGCGTCTGGGGTCAGGCGCCCTCGCTCGACTTTCTGCAGACGGTGACGAAGGTGGCCGCGGTCGCGCTCGCGGCGACGCTCTTCTTCGTGCCCCGCCGACGCTCGACCGTGCAGCTCGCTGCGCTCGGCGCGGCGCTGCTGATCGCGGTCCAGGTGACCGCCAACCACTGGTTTTATCCCTACGCGGTCTGGTTCGGCCCCCTGGTACTGATCGCGGTCTTCGCCCGTGAGCGGGGACCGGAGCCGACCGCGCGCAGGGGGCATCACCCGACGGCCAGGCACGTCTAGCCGAGGCCGGTTCTAGAGGACTCCGCCTGCGGCGGGCGGCGCCGTCGGGTCATCGCCCTCGTCACCGATCTGCTCGCGCGCCAGGAACTCCTCGATCATCAGGGGACTGTCCTTCGCCTGCTCACAGACGTTGAGCAGGTCGGTCATCGACGAGACCTCCTCGACCTGCTCCTTGACGAACCAGGCCAGGAACTGCTCGGCCCGGAAGTCGCCGGTGTCGCGGGCGAGCTTGAAGAGGTCGTTGATCTCATCGCTGACGCGCTTCTCCTGCTCGAGCGCCATCTTGACCGGGCCCGTCACGTCGTCGTAGGTGGTCTGCTGCGAGTTGATGTCGGGAATCCGGACCTCCTCGTCGGTGTCAAGCAGGTACTGGACCATGGTCATCGCGTGGTTTCGCTCCTCGACCGCCTGACGGTAGAAGAACGCAGCCAGGCGGGGCAGCGTCTCGGCGTCGTAGAAGACGGCAGCCCCGACGTATTGCTGCGAGGCGGCGAACTCGTTCGAGATCTGCTCGTTGAGTGCGTCGGCGAAGTTCTGCTCTGCCATGGGCTGCAGACTAATCAGACCTGGCGACCGGGGTCACTCGCCCCAGCGGAAGCCCGTCCGCGTGGCCTCGGGATCGAGCGGGCTGGCGGGTAGGCCGGGCTCGGTCCCGGCGGTGTTGTAGCCGGACGGCGCGACATCGTTGGGCGTGTCGGGGTGGAAGAGCGAGGCGAGGTACTGGATGTGACCGCGGCCCGGGCCGAGCTCCCATTGCCCGCCGCCATAGGCGCGGATCCCGTTCTCGTCGCAGTAGTCGTAGGCGGCGAAGAGCTCGTGCAGTGGGCCGAATCGCGACGGTTTGATGTTGACCATCTTCGGCGGCCAGGGCTGGGACTGGATATCGGCCACCGAGTGGATCGGCGCGTCCCAGGTGACCCGTTCGGCGACCGGATCGAGAATCGGCTTGGTCTCGTCGTTGACGTCCGGGTCCTCGAGCCAGGCCGCGGGGAACGCCTCGATCAGCTTGCGATAGAGCTCGGGATCGGTCTCGACGTCGACCGGTGTGCCCTTGTACTGCCCCTTGAGATCGAGCGAGTCGACGGCCCCCGTCTCGACGAGCTGCCCGATCAGCTCATCGCTCCAGTCGTTGGTCGGGTCGAGCTTGAAGCGCAGGGTGGGGTAGATCTCGAGCCGCAGCCGGACCGGCTCGATCGTCGAGACCTCGTCCGAGCCGGGCGGGGTGAGCCGCATCGAGACCACGAAGGTGACCGGCTTGGCTTGCCGGCCGACCACCTCGTGCAGGGAGGTCTCCGCCTGGCGCAGCGCCAGGTCGAGGGCGGCGCTCTCGAAGGCCCACCGTCGGTAGTTGGCCGAGACCTCGCGCTCGGGGGGCGTCGGGAACAGGTCGAGGCCCTCGAGTAGCTGGGAGAAGGAATCGATGGTGTGCTCGCCGGCGATCTCGAGCACCGGTCCGGCGTCCCGGAGGGCCACATGATCGAGCGCGTCATAGACGACGTCCTCGCCCATGCCCTCCTGGCCGTCCCCCTTCAGGTGGATGATCGTGGTGAGGCGCTCGAACTCCATACCCGGCGGCTGGAACTGGAGTCCCTGGAGCTCGTAGGAGTCGATCTTCAGGGGGAGGTCCTTGATCTTGTCGTAGCTCGCCACGGCGCGGCACACTACAGACCACCGGAGCTCGGCCCGCGGCCGGACGTAACGCCGCCGGCAGCCGGGGGACGTAGGAGGCGTCGTCCAAAGCGGAGAAGGAGGAAAGGAATGGCCGAGGAGCTCTCAGCCGATGCCGGTGCCGGCCTGAAGGCGCTGGGGCTGAACTGCACGCTCAAGAAGTCCCCCGAGAAATCGCATACCGAAGCGCTGATGAATCGCGTGCTCGAGCTTCTCGGGGAGCACGGTGTGGAGACCGAGCTCCTGCGGCCGGTCGACTACGAGATCAAGTTCGGCGTCACCTCGGATGAGGGCGATGGCGACGAATGGCCCCAGGTCCTGGAGAAGATCAAGGCTGCCGACATCCTGCTGATGGGAATGTCGATCTGGTTCGGAGTGCGCTCCTCCGTCTGCCAGATGGTGATCGAGCGACTCGACGGGACCTACAACGAGCGCAATGAGGTGGGCCAGTACCCGCTCTACAACAAGGTCGCGGGCGTGGTCGTCACCGGCAACGAGGACGGGGCGCACGCGAGCGCCGAGACGACCCTCTTCAACATGACCCACCTCGGCTGCGTCGTGCCTCCCAACGCCGACACCTACTGGGTTGGCGAGGCCGGCCCGGGGCCGTCATACCTTGACGCCGGCGGGCCCGAGCACGAGTACACCCAGCGGACCAGCTCGTGGTGCGCCCACAACCTGCTCCACATGGCCCGGATCATGCGGGAGAACCCGATCCCGCCGATCGGCAACACCCTGGAGGAGATGGGCGGCGACGTGATGCACGTCGGCTGACGGCTATGACGCCGCTACCACGAGGCCCGGGCCGGGGACGGCCTCGGCGTCTCTAGCGCCGACGTCCTCGCCGCATTTCGAGCAGCGCAGCTCCAGGGTGGGCTCGCCGCCGCAGTCCTTGTGGCGGATTTCCGCCCGCGGCCCCTCGCGCAGCCAGCGATCGCCCCAGTCCCGCAGCGCCATGAGCACGGGGTAGAGGTCGAGCCCCATCTCGGTGAGGCGGTAGCGATCGCGCGTGCGGACCGAGTCCTTGTAGGGCTCGCGCCGCAGCACGCCGGCCTCGACGAGACGGTTGAGCCGCTCGGAGAGAAGGGAGCGGGAGATCCCCAGGGTCTCCTGGAAGTCCTCGAAGCGCTTGATGCCGTTGAAGGCCTGGCGCAGGATGACCAGCGTCCATCGGTCGCCGAGCAGGGACGCGGGGCGGGCGATCGAGCAGTCCTGTTCTACGAGGTCCGCGGCGCGCATCACGGGCCAGCATAGCGGTGCTGCGTTCGGAATCCGAACCCTATATTCTGCGTTCTCTTTCTGAACTCAAGGCCTGGCTCATCACGCCCGCCGCCAAGAGGAGGACCCGATGCCGAAGCTCGAACTGACCATCCCCGCCGATGCGCTCTCGGAGGAGGATCAGCAGGCACTGGGGCGCGACCTCGGCGCAGCCCTGCTGCGCTGGGAGGGAGCCCCGGACACCGACTTCTTCCGCTCGATCACCTGGACGCACGTCCACGCCCTGCCCGCCGCCTCGATGCAGACGCCGGACGGCGTCGCGGACCCGCACGCGGTGATCGAGATCAGCGTGCCCGACGGCGCCCTCAGCGAGAGGCGCAAGGCCGGGCTGGTCGAGGAGACCACGAAGTTGGTGCTTGCCGCGACCGGCTGGGATCCGGAGGCGTCGTGGCGCATCTGGACGCTGATCCGCGACGTCCCGGAGGGCAACTGGGGGGCCGGGGGTCAGGTCGTCCACTTCGAGCAGCTTCGCGAAGCGGCGAAGGCCGAGCGCGAGAGCGCGGGCTCGGGCCGCCAGAAGGTCGACGCCACGGCCGGTGCGGAGCAGCAGATCACGGCATGAGGCAGCTCACCTTCGTCGAGAAGGGCAAGCTCGAGTGGCGCGACGCCCCCGACGCCAAGCTCGACGGCGACGGCCAGGCGATCGTCCGCCCGGTCGCGCTCGCCACCTGCGACATCGACGTCGCCTTCGTCCAGGGACGGTTTCCCGCCGGGGGCCCGTTCTCGTTCGGACACGAGTGCGTCGCGCAGGTGACGGATGTCGGAGAAGCGGTCACCTCGGTGAAGCCGGGCGACCTGGTCAGCGTGCCGTTCCAGATCTCCTGTGGGGAATGCCATCGCTGCCGCGCCGGGCAGCCAGGCAACTGCGAATCCGTGCCGAGGTTGTCCACCTACGGACTGCCCATCGGACCGCAGACCTACGGCGGCTTTGCGAGCGACGCGGTGAACGTCCCGTATGCGGACGCGATGCTGGTCCCGATTCCCGATGGGGTCGAGCCGACCACGGTGGCGAGCCTCTCCGACAACATCCCGGACGCTTGGCGCTGCGTCGCCCCTCCGCTCGAGGCGGCGCCCGGCTCGCCTGTGCTGATCGCGATGGGCGCCGGCTCGATCGCGCTCTACTCGGTCGCGATAGCGGTCGCCCTGGGCGCCGAGCGGATCGACGTCGTAGGCGGTGGGCCGCTCGACCGCGAGCTGGCCGAGAGGCTCGGCGCGAACGTCCTCGACGAGGAGTTCCCCGACCGCGCCGGCTTCTACCCGATCACGGTCGACGCGAGCGCGGATCCCGCCGGGATCTCCTGCGCGCTGCGCTCAACGGGCGCCGACGGCATCTGCACCAGCATCGGGATCTATTTGGAGCCGACACCGCTGCCCCTGCTCGACATGTTCACCCAGGGGATCACCTTCGTGACCGGCCGGCCGCACGTGCGGACCCTGATGCCGGACGTGCTCGAGCTCGTGCGCCAGGGCAGGTTCGATCCCGACCCGATTACCGTGACCAGGGTCGATTGGGAGGACGCCGCGGAGGCGCTCTCGGACCTGCGGGCGAAGACGGTCGTGGCGCGGGCCGCCTAGGGGATCGGCCGGCCTAGCCCGGGCTGCCGACGCCGCCTGTGTTGGCCGCCCCGGCGGTTGCCGGGCGAAGCGCATTGATCTGGGGCTGCAGGAAGAGCTGCCTCATTGCGTCGTCGGAGGCGAAGAAGAAGAAGGCGCCGGCTCCCTGCTTCATCGCCGGAGCCACGCAGGCGGCGGCCTGGGCGGCGGAGGTGCGGAGAAGCGCCATGCCGGAGCTGGGATCCGGGCTGTCGGTGAAGGAGATCTGGACTCCGAGATTGACCATGTTCGGGCGCCCCTTCTTCTTCAGCGGCTCACGGAACGTCTTCTTCACCTTCTTTTTCTTGCCCTTCACCCGCACCTTCTTGGTGATGAACTTGAACGTGTACTGGAGGCGAAGCTGCTTCACCCGGGCGCCGAACCCGGGCGCCCCACCCTGCGCGCACACGTCCTGGGTCTGCACGCTCAGCGGGCCGAGCTTGCGAGAGGCGAGGCGCGTGTTCTTCTTGTTGAGGTCCTGCGCGATCTGACCGAAGTTCCAGAGTGCGTCGTCCTGAGGAACGAGCCCGGTGCGCTTGGAGGCGCCGATCGGATTGACGGCGGTGGTGGATGCCATGGCGCGATCCCACGCCTTGATCCGGGGGAGGGCCACCTTGAACTTGCTGTTCCACGGCGGTCGTGCCGGGTCGGAGATGCGGCCGTTGTTCCAGTCCCCCTGCTCGAAGTCGGTCATCAGGGCGAAGACGTTCGGGTCATCCATCCCGGTGAAGGCGTAGCCAGCCTGGGTCGGGTCGAAGCTCATCCCGTTCAGCGCGATGATCCGGTTGCACGGGAAGACGGCGCGCAGGTCCGCTGCATATTCGGCGGCGACCGTCGCCGTCATCGGTGGCTGGGACCCGCTCCCGTTGCCCGCGAAGCGGGTGTTGAGCACGAAGATGTCCTGGGGCCGGATCCGTCCCCCCATTCCGCCCTCGGGCTTCGTGTAGGTGTCGACGTTCCCCTGCGTGTTGATCCGGATCATCATCGTGAAGCGCTGGGCCGCGGCGCCGCTCGGCGACAGCCCATACGGCTGCGAGCAGCTCACCTGCGCCTGCGCCGCCGACGGCGTCGCCGAGCGGCCCGCGACGAGAAGCAGGCCGAGCAGCGCCGCGGCGAGCCCCAGCGCGAGCGCGTGACGCGCATTCAGATGTACGGCGACTCCTGCCATTCGGACCAATACAAAACGGGTTGCGCCTGGTGGCGCACCCTCGCATCAAGCTAACGGCGCCTCCTCTCCAACACGCGAGTCAGCTTGCAGTTGTGATGCGATCCTCGACGAGCGCGCCGAAGACTTCGATCGCCGCCGCCAGGTCCGGTTCGGCGGTGTCCTCCTCGGGCGCGTGGCTGATCCCGCCGATCGAGGGGGAGAAGACCATCGCGGTGGGCAGGTGCGGGGCCATCGAGGCGGCGTCGTGGAGGGCGCCGCTCGGCAGTTCATAGGCCCTTCCGGTCACCCGCTCGCAGGACTGGCCGGCCAGCGCCACGAGCTCGGGATCGAAGGCGATCGGCTCGATCCTCCACACGGGTCGCTCGGAGACCTCAGAGCCCCGCTCATCGGCGCACGCCGCGATCGCCCCGCGGGTGGACTCGAGCATGCGCGCCAGCGCCTCGGCGCTGCGATTGCGCAGGTCGACGACCAGCCTGGCCTGCCCAGGCACGGCCGTCGGGATCCCCGGCTCGAACCTGACGTCGCCGACGGTGGCGACGCCCCGCTCCTCCATGGCGATCCGCTCGATTCGCAGGGCCGCGGCCGCGGCGGCGAGGCCGGCGTCGTGGCGCGCATCCATCGGGGTGGTCCCGGCATGCGAGACGCGGCCGCTGATCTCGAAGCGCAGCCGCTCCACCCCGACACAGCCGCTCACAGCGGCCGCCCTGATCCCCTCGGCCTCGAGGACCGGGCCCTGCTCGATGTGGAGCTCGAGGTAGGCGCCGAGCCGCTCGAGCCTCGAGCGGGAGTCGAGAACGCGTTCGAGCTCGACGCCGTTCTCGGCCAGCACACCCGGCGCGCGGCGGCCCTCGGCGTCGCGCGCCTCCGCGAGCTCCGCCGGGTCGAGCGTCCCGGCCGCCGCGGAGCTCCCGAAGAGGCTGCGGCCGAAGCGCGCACCTTCCTCATCCGCCCAGTCCACGAGCGCCAGGGTCCGTGGCGGCTGCCCCTCGGCCCCCGCCCAGGCCCGGAGCATCCCGACCGCCGCCATCACGCCGAGCGCGCCGTCGAGCCAGCCGCCGTTCGGCACCGAGTCCAGATGCGATCCGACCGCAAGGGCCGGCTCCCGCTCGCCCGCCAGATACGCCCAGGCGTTGCCCGCCTCGTCGATCTCGGGTTGCAGGCCCATCTCGTCGAGCAGCTCTCGCAGAAAGTCCCGAGCGGTGCGCCACCCGTCGCCCCAGCAGAGCCGCTGCGCTCCGCCCGGGTCGCTCGTCCGCCGGGCGAGCTCGCGGAGATCGGCGATCACGCGCTGCGCGTCGATCATCATGAATCGGGTTGCTGCTCAGAACTAATCGGGTGCTGCTCCGCTTCGCGTCCGCTGCACCCTCTCATCTCGCTGCACCCTCTCATCTCGCTCACCCGACGCGCTCCCTCCGGAGCGCCTGTCCCAAGCAGTGGGCGCCGCCGCCTCCCAGGGTGAACATGGAGAGATCGAGCTCGATCACGGTGATCCCGCGAGCCCGCAGCGCGGTGTTGAGCTCCTGCGCCCCGGTGGCGGAGATCACGCGCTCCTCGCCTAGTGAGATTCCGTTCACGCCGAGCGTGAATGCCTGTTCGACACTCACCTCGATCAGGTCGAAGCCCTTGTCGCGAAGCCAGCCCACCGCGCCCGCCGGCAGAACCTCGGCGCAGACGGCGGCCAGCTTTTCGGCGAGGACCGCGACCAGTACGTCGAGGTGGACGTAGCGCTCTGGGAACGGCTGCACCCGCGCCTCCCAGCCGTCCTCCTCGAACCATCCGGCGAGCTGGCGCGCCGCGGCCTCCTGAGTGCGCGTCTCGCCGCTCCCGATCAGGACACTGCCGGGTTCGACGATCATCACGTCTCCCCCCTCCAGCGAGCCGGCGGTGACCATCGCCCGGATCGGGATGCCCGTCTCCTGATGGAAGCGGATCGCCGCCGCGTACTCACCGCGCCGCCACCACTGGCTGAGCTGGGTGATGAAGGTCCCGTTCGGCCCCATCGCGCTGGAGTCGCGTGCGAAGACCTGGTAAGTCAGCGCCGGGTCCGGCTCGAGGAAGTGGCAGTGGACCCCCGCGTCCTCGTAGGCGGAGACCATCTCGGCGTGCTGGGAGGCGGCCAGTCCGCGGTCGTAAGTGTGACCGGCATCCAGCGTGGCGCGGCTGATCGCGCTGGTCGGCAGCCAGCGGAAGCTCTCGGGTCTGCCGAGCAGGACGTCGTGCAGCCTGCCGTACTCGGAATCGACCCCCCATTCCGGCGTGGCACCGTTCATTCCGTCACCACCCGGATCGTCCTGAGCGTGCGGTCGCTCGCCCCGCGAACGAGACCGCCATGCGCAAGCGAGTCCGCAATGTAGGCGAGGGTCGGCGCCGTCAGCCGCTCGCCCGGGAGCACGTTCGGCACCCCGGGCGGATAGGCGGCCAGCGACTCCGCGGCGATCCTGCCCTCGGCCCGGTCGAACGGGACGACGTCCTGCGGTCCGAGGAAGGCATCGCGCGGGGACAGCTCGAGCGGCCCCCAGGGCGGCGGCTCGGCGAACGCGCGTCGCTTTTCCAGGTCAGCAGGGCCGACCTGCTCGACCGCGTGGCGGAGCCCTTCGACCAGCCGAGCCGCGGGCGCGGACTCGGTCTCGCCGAGCCCGAAGACGCCGACGATCACGTTCTCGGAGAAGAGCTCGAGGATGATGTCGTCGCGCTCCCGCATCAGCTGCGCGATGCGGTGACCGGTGGCGCCGGTTCCCCTCACGTCCACCGACAGCCTGAGGGGGTCCCAGGCGGCGACGCTGGTGCGACCGGCGAGCCGCTCGTCGAGGACGTCGAGACCCGGGATCTCACGGATCTCCTCACGCGTCCTCGCGAGGGCCGCGAGCGTCTTGCCGAGCAGCCGTTCGCCCTGGGTGACGGCGAACCGGCGCGCCGCGTCCAGCGACGCGGTCAAGAGGGCATTCGGGCTCGTGGACTCGACCAGCGTCACGGAGCGGTCGATGACGTCCTCGTCCATTCGGTCCCCGTTGCCGAGATGCAGGATGGCCGACTGGGTGAGGCTGCCAACGATCTTGTGCGTGCTCGACAGCACCAGGTCGGCGCCGCCTAGCAGCGCGCCGGAAGGCAGTCCGTCGTGGAAGTAGAGGTGCGAGCCCCACGCCTCATCAACCACCAGCGGGATGTCGTGGGCATGTGCGACCTCGGCGAGTTCCTCGACGCGCGCGACCGCCCCGAAGTAGGTCGGCGAGACGAGCAACACCGCCTCCGCGTCCGGCTCCGCGTCGAGCGTGGCCTCGAGCGCCTCGGGCAGCACGCAGTGTGCGATGCCGAGCTCTGTGTCGATCTCGGGCGCGACGAAGGTCGGTCGCAGGCCGGAGAGAACGAGCCCGTCGATGATCGAGGAATGGACGTTGCGCTGCACGACGACGCGCCCGCGGTGGGGCGGCCCCGCGGTGAGCTGGCCGGTCGCGTGCGCGAGGGCCATACAGATCGCATGGTTTCCTCCTGAAGCCCCGTTGACCAGGAACCAGCTCCTTTGCGCGCCCCAGGCATCGGCCGCGAGGTGCTGGGCGCGCTGGAAGGGCGTCGGCTCGGGACCGACGTCGATCCCCTCGATGCTGGGCGGAACGTCGTTGAGGACGGCCGCCTGACCAAACGCTTCGATCAGACCGGGATCGGCGCCGGTGCCCTTGTGGCCCGGGATGTGGAACCGCCCCGGGTTGCGTGCGACATATGAGACGACGGCGTTGAGATAGGGCGCCTCGCTTTGATCGGCCATCCGTGCCGAGTCTATTTACGGTCTCCTATGCCCCGTGCGGTGGCTCCCCGCCGGAGTAGCGCGAGTACGGGTACCACCATTCCTTCGGGGCGACCTCGCTCTCGATGTGGACGTGCTTGGTCTCCTGGAAGGCCTCCAGGCCCTCGCGGCCCAGCTCTCGCCCAAGCCCTGACTGCTTGAAGCCGCCGAAGGGCCCGGCGTCGTTGTCGGTGAGCGGGTCGTTGAACCAGACCGTGCCCGCCTTCAGCTCGCGCATGCAGCGCAGGATGGTCTTGAAGTCCTCCGTGTAGACGTTGGCGCCGAGGCCGTACGGGGTCGAGTTCGCGAGCTCGATCGCCTCGTCCAGGCTCCTCACCCTCACCAGTGGCGCCACGGGCCCGAAGGTCTCCTCGCGGAGCAGGTCGGTCTCCGCGGGCGCTCCGGTCACCACCGCCGGGGAGAAGAAGTGGCCGTGCTCCCGCCCGGCGCCGTCCCCGCCGACGACGAGCTCGGCGCCGGCGCCGACCGCCGCCTCGACCTGATCGGCGACCTTCTGGCGCTGATTCGCCGAGACCATCGGACCGATGTCGGTATCGCTCTCCATGGGGTCGCCGATCACCAGGCCCTTGGTGTAGTCGACGAAGGCCGAGAGATAGTCGTCGTAGACGTCCTCCAACACATAGAAACGCTCGGCCGAGGTACAGACCTGTCCGGAATTGAGGAACGCCGCCCAGGCGCCGCCCTTGGCGGCGACGTCGATCCGCTCGGCGACATCGGCGCAGACGATGAACGGGTCCTTGCCGCCCATCTCGAGGTTGACGCGCGCCATACGCTCGACGCAGGCCTGCGCGACCTTCTTGCCGGTCGCGACGGAGCCGGTGAAGGCGACCCCGTCTACGCGCTGCTCGCTCGCGATCGCGGCCCCGACCTCGGGCCCGCCCGCCACCAGGTTGACCACGCCCGCGGGCAGGTGGTCGAAGCAGGGCGCCAGCATGAGCGTGGAGAGCGGGGTGAGCTCGGAAGGCTTGCCGACCACCGCGTTGCCGGCCGCCAGCGCCGGCGCCAGCTTCCAGCCGAGCAGCAGCAGCGGGTAGTTCCACGGGACGATGCAGCCGATCACCCCCAGAGGCTCCTTGAGGACCAGTGAGAGCTGGCTCGATTCGATCGAGGGGATCACCCGGCCGGCGGAGTCGCGCCCGATCTCGGCGTAGTAGTCGAAGCAGGCCGCGGTCCAGCCCACCTCGTCGGAGTTCTCGACGAGCGGCTTGCCGCCCTCCAGGGTCATGACCTCGGCGAGTTCGTCGGTGCGAGAGCGCAGCCTCGTGGCAACCTCATGCAGCAGCTCTCCGCGTTCCACCGCCGGCGTCCGCCCCCATTCCCGGAAAGCTTCCTTCGCCGCCGCGAACGCCGCGTCGAGCTGAGCGTCGTCGGCCGCGCCGACGGAGGCGATCATCTCCTCCTTGTAGGGATTCTCGACTTCGAGAAGGGTGCCTTGACCGGCGACCTGCTCATCGCCGATGAGTAGTCGAGTCTCGAGAACGGCCACGCAGCGATCGTATTCGCGCAAGGCGGGGAAGGACGGCCAGGGGGAGAAGGAAACCGGCCGCCCTATCCGCCCGCCTGCGCCGAGGCTGAAGCTCGGCGGAGGCGAGGCATCATGATTATGTGGGCGGGCGCCGGAGTAGGGGGTCTCCGAACGCCCGCCCGCTGCCTCGACTCAGGACCAATCGTACCCCTACGCAGTTGCGAATAAACGCTCGTACGAACGAACGCCCACAATCGACGGCTTTTTGGCGCTCTCAGCGGTTTTTTGCCGCCACCGCTCGTTGCAGCTGAGTCTTGTTCATGCTCGAGCGGCCCTCGATGTTCAGGCGCTTGGCCTGGTTGTAGAGCTGCTCCTTGGTCTGGCCCTTCGGCCGGTTCGTGCCCGACCGCTGACCACCACGCCGCTGTGGCGAGGCACCACGCGTCGAGCTTCGCGACCTTGTCCGTGACTCACCGGAGCGGGCCCGGTTCTTCTGGACCGTCCGGGCGGCCATCTCCTTCGCGCGCGACGGCGAGGCACCGCGGCTACGTGCGGAGCGCTTGACCTTCTCGTACTGCCTGGCACGCTTGGTCCCCTTCTTGACGCCGCGGGGTGGCATTGCAATCACTCCTTGTTCTGTGCGTTGTCACGCCTGCGCTACCCGCGCGTCAGCTTGCGAAACCGCGGTTTTCGTCCACTGCGATTCGGGGTAGCTACCGTAGGTGGGCGACCACACCTCGAGGTCCCCCAGGGGCGACACAGCCACGGGCGTCGAGGTGTCCGATCAGTGACGAAACTTGCCTTGGCGGACAGCCAGATGAACCAGACGCCCTCTCCCGGGCCCGGCGAGCAGCTTGCCGGCGAGCGGCGCCTGCTGGAGCGCTACGCGAAGGATCGCTCGGCCACCGTCCGCGAGGAGCTGGTGGAGCGGTTCATGCCGCTCGCCCGGCGCCTGGCCGCGCGCTACGCCGGCGGGGCCGAGCCCTTCGACGACCTCGTCCAAGTGGCGAGCGTCGGATTGGTGAAGGCGATCGACCGCTTCGACCCCGCGCGGGGGACGGCCTTCTCCACCTTCGCGGTCCCGACCATCCTCGGTGAGCTCAAGCGGCATTTCCGGGACCGGGGCTGGTCGGTGCACGTGCCCCGCGATGTGCAGGAACGCATCCTGAAGGTCGAGCGGGCGATGGCTGAGCTGCCGGCGAAGCTCGGGCACTCGCCGACCGTGCAGGAGATCGCGGCGCGACTCGAGGCCACCGACGAGCAGGTCCTGGAGGCGATGCACGCCGCCCAGGGCCATCACGCGGTGTCGCTCGACGCGACTTCGACGACCGGGGACGGGGACGAGCCGGGACCGCTGCGTGATCGAATCGGCGAGGAGGACCTGTCCTTCGACACCGTTGAGTACGGCGAGGCGATCGGCCCGGTCCTCGAGGAGATCTCCGAACGCGACCGCAAGGTCCTGCACCTGCGCTTCGTCGAGGACATGACCCAGAGCGAAATCGCCGAGCAGGTGGGTGTCTCGCAGATGCACGTCTCGCGCATCCTGCGCGCCACGATCGAGAAGCTCAGGCAGCGGATTCCGGAGGAGGAATAGGCTCGACGAGCGCTAGCTCTTCACCTCGAAGACGAGGAACTCGGCCTCCTCGCCCTCGGCGGTCCGGTCCCTGGTGACCTCCATCCTGCTGGCCAGCGAGCGCAGCGATCCGGCTCCCGGCAGCTCCATCTCCTCCAGCAGCTTCTCCCCCGCGCCCTCGACGAGGGGACCCACGCGGACGTCCAAGGTGCCGTCACCGTCCCTTATCGAGATCCCGACGCGTCCGTGCGCGAACTCGTCCCCGGCCGAGGAAGAGACCGCGTCGCCGAGCAGGACGGTGTCGGCGAGCCGATCGACGGAGAACTCGGCCCGGGCGGCGAGCGCGCCGATCACCCGGGCCAAAACCGGCTTGACCATCTCGCCGGGAGTGATCGCCATCTCGAGCTCCTCGGGTGCCTCAGCATGCGTTCCATCCCCGTTGTTGCTGAACTGAGGCGCCTCATAGCTGAAGCGGATCGTGGTCCGGCTGCCCCGCCCGGCGCCGCCGCTGATCTCGAAGCCGTCAGAGAGAGCCGCGATCAGGGGAAGGCCGAGGCCGAGGGACTCGTCGCCCTGGTGGGCGCGGGGCCGGAAGCCCCGGCCCTCGTCCGCCACGTGGACGTCGAGCTCGCCGGAGCGAGGCTCGGCGGTCACCTCGAGCGGCCCGGGCTCGCCCTCGTAGGCGTGCAGCACCACGTTGTTGCAGGCCTCGCTGACCACGGTCTTCAGATCGGCGATCCTGGAACTTGACAGGCCAAGCGCCTCGCCGAGGCCGGCGACGGCCTGCCGGACGACGATCACGTTCTCGGCGGTCGCCGGGAGGGTCAGCCGGAGCTCGCGAGTCACGGAGGAGGCTCCCCGGAATTGCCCGTGGCCGCCCTGACGGCCTCCTCCCGTCGGGCGTGCACGGGGAGCTCCGCCCGCAGGCCGGTGACCTCGAGAACGCGGTCAACCGCGTCTGAGCCGTTTGTCCGGGCGACGGCGAAACCGATCTTCCCCTCCGCCGCGCGCCGTCGCCCATCCAGGATCACGCCGAGGATGGACGAGTCGATGAAGGTGGCGGGCGAGAGGTCCAGGATCGTGGCGACGCCCTCGTCGAGCAGTCCTTCGAGGCGACGCCTCAGGCTCGGCGCAGTGCTGAGGTCGTGCTCGCCTGAGATCGTGAGTACTGCCAAGCTTTGGTCCTTCCGCTCGAGCGCGAGTTCCCCCGTCCGCACATCGGCGGAAATACCTCGTTTTGAGGTCACTCAAACCTCCTGCTCAGGACGCACTGACGCCATCCGCTCCGCTCTGCGCTGCTGCCAGAGGACGAAGATGATCGCCAACACGGTGACGACGAAGAGCATCGTCGCCAGCACGTTGACCTGAACCGGGATGCCCCTGAGGTGCGCGGCGAAGACGTAGATCGGGAACGTCTCCGTGGTGCCCTTGTTGAAGTCGGAGACGATGAAGTCGTCCACGGAGAGGGCGAACGCGAGCAGCGCCGCCGCGAGGATGCCGGGGCGGAGCAGGGGGAAGGTCACGTATCTGAACGTCTCAATCGGAGTCGCCCCGAGGTCCGCCGCCGCATCCTCGACGCTGCGGTCGAAGCCGATCAGCCGTGAACGGACCACCACCACCACGAAGCTGATCGTGAACATGATGTGGGCGATCAGCAGGGTCTGGAACCCGAGCGAGAGCCCGTAGGTCAGGAACATCGAGAGCAGCGCCGCCCCCATCACGATCTCGGGAGTTGCCATCGGCAGGACGAGCAGCAGGTTCGAGGCACCGCGTCCAAAGAACCGATGGCGGACGAGCGCAATCGCCATCAGTGTCCCGATCGCCGTTGACGCCAGGGTGGCCAGCGCGGCCAGCTGAAAGGACGTCACGAGGGCCGAGTTCAAGTCGGGCACCGAGAAGGCGTGTTCCCAGTACTCGAGCGTGAAGCCGTTGTTGATCGCGAATGCGAGCCGGTCCCTGTTCTCGGAAGCGTCCGCGAACGAAAAAACCGCGATCACCGCGATCGGGATCAGCATGTAGGCGACCGCGAAGCCCGCGTAGATCGTCAGCGCGTTCCGTCTCAACCACGACCAGGCACGCGTCGGTGCCGAGATCGATGGCCTCACGGTCGCGGTCGCGGACTCCATCCCTACCGAACCTCTTCCTCGCTGCCGGTGAATGCCTCCGTACCGGCGAGCCGGATGTAGATGAACACGATGATCAGGACGGCCGCCATCATCAGGAAGGAGAGGGCGGCGGCCAGGGGATAGTCGCTCTGCTCCAGGTAGCTGGACTGGATCCTGTTGCCGACCATCGTGTTGTTGGCGCCGCCCAGGAATTCCGCATTGATGTAGTCCCCGGACGCCGGAATGAAGGTCAAGATGACGCCCGCAATCACGCCCGGCGTCGTCAAGGGCAGGGTGACCCGAAGGAAGGCCTGTCTGGACGAGGCGTAGAGGTCCTTGCCCGCCTCGATCAGGCTGGTATCGATCCGCTCGAGGCTCGCATAGATCGGCAGGACCATGAACGGGAGGAAGTTGTAGGTGAGGCCGGCGATGACGGCTCCGGAGGTGGCCAGCACCCGGCCGTCGTCGGGAACGAGCTGGAGGAACTTGAGCACGTCGACGATCGGACTGGCGTCGGAAAGGATCGTCTCCCAGGCGACGGTCCGGATCAGGTAGGTCGTGAAGAAGGGCGCGATCACCGCGAACAGCAGCGGCAGGCGCCAGCGCGGATTGATCTTGAGCGCGATCGCGTAGGCGAGCGGGTAGGCGATCAGCAGGGCGATGATCGTCGCGGCGCCCGAGTAGTAGAAGGTGCGCACGATCTGCTCGACCCGGCCGTCAAGCGCGTCCGGGTAATTGGCGAACTCCCAGCTGAAGGTGAAGCCCTCCGGCGTGTTCGGGACACCGGAGCGCAGCGACATCTCCCCCATGAAATACATGGGGACGATGAAGAACAGGATCAGGAAGATCGCGCCGGGCGCGAGCAGGCCGTAGGGGATCAGGGGCCGGCGAAGAGTCGCCGCAGAGCGTTCCCGCTTCCGCATTCTCGATTCCTCCGCCGGCGCCCTTATGCGAGGGCGCGCGCCAGCGCGACCCGTTCAGTCATTAGCCTGAGACGACCTCCTGGAAGGCGGCCTCGACCTCAGCCACGTCCTCCGGGCTGCCCGGGGGATCCGGATCCTCGGAGCAATTCGCGATCTCCGCCTCGGTCGGGAAGATCTTCGGATCGTTCGCGAGCTTCGGGTCTTCCTTCTGGAGGATCTCCTGAACGCCGGCGACCGGCGTCACGTACTGGACGTATTCCGTGATCTTCGCCGCGTTCTCGGGCGTATACGCGAAGTCCAGGAACGCGAGCGCCGCCGGGGTGTTCGGTGCGCCGACCGGGATCACGGCCTGGTCGAAGAACAGATCGCAGCCATCCGTCGGCCTGCGCCACTCGACGCCCTCCCTGCCGATCAGGGACGTATCGCCGGACCAGCCGATCGCGGCGACGATGTTGCCGCTAGTCAGGTCCTCCGTGTACTCGTTCCCGGTGAAGCGGCGGATCTGCCCCGAATCGCGCGCCTCGCGGACCTTGTCGATCGCCGCCAGCCAGTCCTCCTTCGTGGCCTCGTCAGGATTGACCCCCTCGCTCTGCAGGACGAGCGGAATCGTGTCGCGCATCTCGGTCAGCATCGTCACCTTGCCCTTGTACTTCGGGTCGAAGAGCTGGGCGACCGAGGTGATCTCAGGAGCCTGGTTGGTGTCGACGAAGACCCCGGTCTGGCCACCCTGCCAGGGAATCGAGAATTTCCGCTCCGGGTCGGTCGTCGACTCCTCGAACTGCGGCAGGATGTTCTGGAAGACCGTCGGCAGGTCGGCGTGATTGATCTCCTGCAGGTAGCCGAGGTCGTACATCCGCTTCGCCATCCAGTCGGTGACGACGAACAGGCTGCGGCCGCCTGAGCTGCCCTGATCGAGCTGCGGCTTCAGCTTGTTGAAGAAGACGACGTTGTCGTTGACGTCCTCCTTGTACTCGGTCTGGACGCCGCTTTGCTGCTCGAACTGGGGGATGGTGCCGTCCGGGCCCGGGTCGACGTATCCAGGCCAGTTCGAGATCAGGACGTCGCCGCTTGGCGGCCCGCCCTTGGCGACGGTGACATCGGCCGTGTCGCCGCCGCCGACCCCGTCGTCGTCGCCGCCGCAGGCGGCGAGCCCGACCGCGACCGCCAGGGCGACGGCGCCAACTACCAGGGCATTGGCCCTCTGCTTGATTGTCACTTTCGAGTTCCTCCTCATGTCAAGTCGATTCGGCCGCCGCTTCCACGGCAGGGGCCGCTCCATTTGTCTTGGACTCCCTCACCACGTGCATGTGCTCGGGGGCCCAGGAAAGCTGCACCCTTGCCCCTCCGCCCGGAAGCCGCTGGCGCTGCGCCTCATCCGTGTTAGGCACGAGCACCGTCATACGCACATCTCCTGAGAGCCGGACGATCAACTGAGTCGAGGTCCCCAGGTAGAGCGAGCTCTCGACCAATCCCTCGACGCTCGGCTGATTCCCATTCCCCGAGCCGATCGTAAGCTTTTCCGGCCGGACCACTGCGTGGCAGCGCTCCCCGGGACTGAACCCGTCCACGTCCGTTCGCACCTGAACGCCGGTGTCGAGCTCGATCTCGCCCGGCTGACCGCTCTTGCGGACCGTACCGGGCATCAGGTTGGAGACGCCGATGAACCCGGCCACGAAAGTGGTCGCCGGGCGGTCGTAGACCTCCTCGGGATCCCCGATCTGTTCGATCCGTCCCTGGTTCATGACCGCGATCCGGTCGGACATCGTCAGGGCCTCCTCCTGGTCATGGGTGACATAGGCGAAGGTGATCCCGACCTCGCGCTGGATCCCCTTGAGCTCGACCTGCAGTCGCTTTCGTAGCTTCAGATCGAGGGCGCCGAGCGGCTCGTCGAGCAGGAGCACCCGTGGCCGGTTGACGAGGGCACGAGCGAGCGCGACGCGCTGCTGCATGCCGCCGGAGAGCTGCGCCGGGCGGCGGTTCGCCTCGCCGGCGAGTCCCACCCGCTCGAGCTCCTCGCGGACTCGCCGGTCGATCTCCTGCTTGCCTGTGCCCTTACGGCGCAGGCCGAAGGCGACGTTCTCCTTGACGCTCAGGTGAGGGAAGAGGGCATAGCTCTGGAAGACGGTGTTGGTGGGGCGCTTGTGCGGCGGGATCCCCAGCATGTCCACGTCATCGATCGCCAGGCGTCCCGCGCTGACCTCCTCGAAGCCGGCGATCATCCGCAGCGTCGTCGTCTTGCCGCAGCCGCTCGGGCCGAGCATGGTGAAGAACTCGCCTTCGGCGATGTCGAGGTCGATCGCGTCGACCGCCGTCAGCTCACCGAAGCGCTTGGTGACGGAGTCGAGTACGACGCACGGGCCGCCGTTCCGCGTTCCGTCTCCGCTCTCCAAGCTCGTCTCCTTCCCGCTCCCCGGATGCCGTGGGAGTGTTCGTCATGCCCCGATCGGGCTCCGCCGCGACAAATTAGCCACCGCGGATGCCCGAGCGTAAGAACCGCGACGAATCGTCGCAAGGGGCGAAAGCCCTAAAAGTCCAATGCGCGGTTGTACATACTGTATAAGCGGCCGGAGGCTGATTTCACACAATTCCGCTTGTAGCCCCGAGTGCGTGAGGGTAGTTTTGTACGGGGAGGCTAGACACAGGAGGAGACGGATGGCAGCACCGACGAGCGCCGCGGAGACGGCCCAGGCAGAGGCGACCGCGCTTCAGGAGCAGGCGCGGCGGCATCTCTGGATGCACTTCACGCGGATGGGCGCCTACGGGCCCGACCATGAGGTTCCGATCATCGTCCGCGGCGAAGGCTGCTACGTCTGGGACGACCACGGCAACCGCTATCTCGATGGCCTCTCGGCGCTCTTCTGCGTCAACTCCGGCCACGGCCGGGCGGAGCTCGGCGATGCGATGGCGGCGCAGGTCCGCGAGCTCGACTTCATCACGGTTTGGAGCTACGCCCATCCGAGGGCGATCGAGCTCGCCACCAGGATCGCCTCGCTGGCTCCCGGCGACCTGAACCACGTCTTCTTCACCAACAGCGGCTCGGAGGCCGTCGAGTCCGCCTTCAAACTCGCGCGCGCCTACCACCGCACGAGGGGCAACGGCCAGAAGGTCAAGCTGATCGCCCGCGAGATCGCCTACCACGGCACCACGCTCGGGGCGCTCGCCGCGACCGGCATCCCCGCCCTGCGCAGCGCCTTCGAGCCGCTCGCCCCCGGCGGCGTCCACGTCCCGAACACGCTCAGCTATCGCTGGCCGGCGGACAGGGACCCGCTCTGGGCGGCCAACCAGATCGAGGAGGCGATCCAGTTCGAGGGGCCCGAGACCGTGGCGGCGGTGATCCTCGAGCCGCTGCAGAATGCAGGCGGCTGCATCCCGCCACAGGAGGGCTACTTCGATCGCGTGCGGGAGATCTGCGACCGCCATGACGTCCTGCTGATCTCCGACGAGGTGATCTGCGCCTGGGGCCGGCTCGGCCACTGGTTCGGCTGCCAGCGCTACGGCTTCCAGCCGGACATCATGACCGTCGCCAAGGCCCTGACCTCGGCCTACGTCCCGATGGGCGGGATGATCGCCTCGGATCGGGTCTTCGAGCCCTTCGCCCACGACACATCGATGTTCGCCCACGGCTCGACCTTCGCGGGCCATCCCGTCTCGGCCGCCGTCGCATTGGCGAACCTCGACGTCTTCGAGCGAGAGGACCTCTGCGGGCACGTCCGCGCCAAGGAGGCGGAGTTCAGGGCGGCGCTCGAGTCGCTCTACGACATCCCGATCGTCGGGGACGTGCGGGGTGACGGCTACTTCTTCGCGATCGAGCTGGTCAAGGACCAGGAGACGAAGGAGTCCTTCGACCACGAGGAATCGGAGAGCCTCCTGCGGGGTTTCCTCTCCGGCGAGCTCTACCGGCGCGGGCTGATCTGCCGCGCCGACGACCGCGGTGACCCCGTCGTCCAGCTTTCACCGCCGCTGATCGCCGATACGGAGCAGTTCGAGGAGATCGTGGACGTGCTTCGCCCGACCCTCGAGGAAGCAGCCCGGCGCGTGGATCGGGGGAGCGCTGAAGCGCGGGCGCGCCCAGGGGCCCGCCTAGGACACTGATGCTCACCATCGAGAGCCTCACCACCGAGCTCGGCCTGAAGGTCTCGGCGGGCGCGGAGGCTGCGGGCGAGCGGGAGATCCGCTGGGTGCACATCACCGAGCTGCTCGACCCGACGCCCTGGCTCTCGGGCGGGGAGCTCCTGCTCACCACGGGGATCAGGCTGGAGAACGCCGAGAAGCAGCGCAAGTTCATCCGCCTTTTGTCCGAATCGGGCGTCGCCGGGCTCGGGTTCGGAACCGGCTTCGACCACGCCAAGGTCCCGAAGGCGCTGCTCAGCGAGGCCGACGCGAACGCATTCCCGGTCTTCGAGGTCCCCTACGAGACCCCGTTCATCGCGATCACCGAGGCGGCCTTCAGCCGGCTCGTGAACGAGCAGTACGACGTGCTCTCCCGGGGGATCGCGGTGAACGAGCGGCTCGAGCGGCTCGTCCTCCAAGGGGGAGGACTGAACGAGATCGCGCGCGAGATCGCCGCCGCCGTCGGCGGCAGCTCGATGGTCCTCGATGCGCGAGGCGAAGTCCTGGCGAGCGGCGGGCGCAAGCTTCCCGGGTACATGCTCGACGCGATCCGCGAGGAGGTGCAGCCGCGCGGAATGGCCGCGGCTCCCTTCGTGCCGAGCCAGACCGACCTGCGGGGCAGGGCGCTTGCCCATCCCGTCTCCCCGAGAGCGGGAGCCGCCGAGGCCTGGCTGATGGTCGTGCGGCGTTCCGGGGAGCTGGGCGACTTCGAGCGGCTCTGCGTCCAGCAGGCGGCGATCGTGGTCGCCCTCGAGCTGATGCGCGAGCGCGTGGCCAGCGAGACTGAGCGGCGCCTCTCCGGCGAGGTTCTCGCTGCGACGCTCTCCGGGCGCCTCGGCGCCGATGACGTACGCGACCGGCTCGCGCCCTTCGGAATCGGCGGGCGGGCGGTCGTCCTCGCCTTCGAGCTCGGGGATGCCGCGGCCGCCGAGGCGACGCTCGCCGAGTTCCTCTCCAGCCAGAACCGCCCCGCCCTGGTCGCCCCGCATGCGGCGGGCCGCCGCGAGCTGCTTTGCGCGATCGTCGACGGAGGCAAGGGCGATCCGCTCGAGCTCGCCGGCGAGGCCCGCTCCCGGCTCGAGACCGCGCACGGGTCGACGCGCGCCGCCGCCAGCCGCTCCATGCCGACGGAGCGCGTCCGCCACTCCTTCCACGAGGCGCGCTGCGCTCTGGAGGCGACCGGCTTCTCCAACGGCGCCGCGCCCGAGGTCGCGTGCCATCGCGACCTGGGTGCGTTCACCCTGCTGCTCTCGGTTCAGGACACCGAGGCGCTCCGTCTCTACTGCGAGAGCGTGCTCGGTCCGATCGAGGATTCGGACGAGCGCTACGCCGGTGAGCTGCTCCGCTCGCTGGAGGCCTACATCGACCGCAACGGGCACTGGGAGCGAGCGGCCGGAGACTGCTTCTGTCATCGCCACACCCTCCGTTACCGGATCAAGCGCATAGAGGAGCTCACCGGGCGCGACCTGAGCCGGGCCAACGACCGGGTCGAGCTCTGGCTCGCGCTGCGGGCCAAGGAGCTGATCGCGTGAAGGTGGCCGTCCTCGGCGCCGGCGGGACGATCGCACCGGCAATCGCCCACGACCTGGCCGAGTCCGAGGAGGTCACGACCATGCGCCTCCTCGACCTCGACCTGCACCGGGCTGAGGAGGTCGCGATCGAGCACGGGGGAGGAAAGGCGCAGGCTCGCCGAGCCGATGCGACGAACGACCTCGCCAAGCAGCTCGCCGGGATGGACGTGCTGGTGAACTCCGCCGCCTACCGGATCAACCTGGCCGCGATGCGCGCCTGCCTCGACGCGGGTTGTCACTACATGGACCTCGGCGGCCTCTACCACGTCACCGCCGAGCAGCTCGAGCTCTCACCGGAATTCGAGCAGCGCGGGCTGTTGGCGCTGCTCGGGATCGGCTCGGCGCCCGGCAAGACGAACCTGCTCGCCGCCCGGGCCATGCGCGAGCTGGCTGGCAGCCCGGCCTCGATCTCGATTCTCGCGGCCGGACGGGATCTCGACCCGCCGGATGGCGTCAGCTTCCCCTACGCCGTCAGGACGCTGCTCGACGAGATCACGATGCCGCCGATGGCGCTGATCGATGGCAGGCCGCGCGAGCTCGAGCCGCTGCAGGCGGGCCCCACCATCGACTTCGGCGAGCCGATCGGCGAGGGGGACACGATCTTCACCCTCCACTCGGAGGTGCTCACCTTCGGCGAAAGCTTCAGCTGCCCGAACGTGACCTTTGCGCTCTCGCTGTCACCGAAGGTGCTCGAGAGCCTGGAGAAGCTGCGGGGGGCGAGCGAGGAGCGGATGGCCGAAGTTGCTCGCTCCGCATCGCCCCCCTCAGCAAAGACCACCTCCGTCCACGTTGTCGAGGTGACCGGAGAGGACGCCGTGGTCCGCGCCCGGAGCGTCACCCCGCCACACCAGGCCTGGGGTCTCGGGGGCGGCATCGTCTCGACCGCGACGCCGGCGGCGGCCGCGGTCAGGCTGCTGGCCCGGGGGGACATCGAGCGGCGCGGGGCGCTCCCACCGGAAGGCTGCATCGACCCGGATGGGATGTTCGGCGAGCTCGAGATGCGCGGCGTCCGGTTCGACTTCACCACCGCGCCGGTCGAGCGGGAGGCCGCCCTGTGAAGGTTGGTGTCCCCACCGAGATCAAGGAGGACGAGTA
The DNA here is from genome assembly GCA_035265665.1 of Solirubrobacterales bacterium. Taxonomy (GTDB): domain Bacteria; phylum Actinomycetota; class Thermoleophilia; order Solirubrobacterales; family 70-9; genus DASUPK01. Next base: position 50,478 of record DATFOK010000102.1, read on the forward strand.
CCGCGTCTCCCTGACCGCGGCCGGCGCGCGGGAGCTGCGGGAGCACGGCCACGAGGTTCTCATCCAGACCGGGGCGGGTGAGGGCAGCGCGATCTCGGACGACGCCTACGCCGCTCAGGGAGCGCAGATCCTCCCCGACGCGGCCGCTGTCTTCGAGCAGGCCGAGATGGTGTTGGGCGTCAAGGAGACGCAGCTGGGAGAGGTCGAGATGCTGCGCCCGGACCACACCCTGTTCACCTACCTGCATCTCGCCCCGGCGCCCGAGCTGACCAGGGCCCTGCAGGAGAGCGGCGCGACCTGCGTCGCCTACGAGACCGTCGAGGATTCGCAGGCGCGCCTGCCGCTGCTCGCCCCGATGAGCGAGATCGCCGGCAAGATCGCCACTCAGGCCGGCGCCTTCTTCCTGGAGAAGCCCCTCGGAGGCCGCGGGATCCTGCTTGGCGGCGTGCCGGGCGTCGCCGCCGCCACGGTGATGGTCATCGGCGGGGGCGCCGTCGGGATGAACGCAGCCTTCATCGCGATCGGGATGGAGGCCGACGTCTTCACCTACGACGTCAACATCGACAAGCTCCGCGAACTCGACGTCGCGTTCGGCGGCCGCGCCTCCACCGTCTACTCCTCGACGCTGGCGATCGAGGAGATGCTTCCGCGCGCCGACCTGGTGATCGGCGCCGTGCTGGTGCACGGGGCCAAGGCGCCGTACGTGGTTCGCCGCGAGCAGCTCAAGCTGATGAAGCGCAACGCGGTCCTGGTCGACGTGGCCATCGACCAGGGCGGCTGCTTCGAGACGTCTCATCCCACCACCCACCGCGATCCGGTCTTCGAGGTCGAGGGGATCACCCACTACTGCGTCGCCAACATGCCCGGCGCCGTGCCTATCACCTCGACCTATGCCCTTACCAACGCCACGCTGCCGTACGTGCTGGCGCTGGCCGATCACGGCGTGGCCGAAGCCGCGCGACGGGACCCCGGGCTGCGGCTCGGCATCAACGTCGCGGCCGGTGCCGTCACGCACCCCGCCGTCGCCGAAGCCGTCGGTGTCGAGCACACTCCCGTCGAGGAAGTGCTCGGCCAAAAGCAGAAAGTCTGACCAAGGAGGAACAAATGGAATCCGCCACCGCGGAGCAGCAGAAGAAGGATGCGACCGAGGTCCTCGACCTCAAGAACATGATCGGCGGCGAGTTCGTCGATCCGGCCGAGGGCAAGACCGAGGACGTGATCAACCCGGCCACCGGCGAGGTGATCGGGCACTCACCCCTCTCCACGGAGGAGGACGTCGACCGGGCCGTCAAGGCGGCGCGCGAGGCGTTCGAGACCTGGCAGTACACGACACCGTCCCACCGCCAGGAGCTTCTTCTGAAGCTCGCCGACGGGTTCCAGGAGCGGGCCGAGGAGATCACCGACTGGGAGACCAGGGACGCGGGCAAGCCGCGCCAGGCGATGTTCGACGAGGAGATCCCCCCGATGGTGGATCAGCTCCGCTTCTTCGCCGGAGCCGCTCGGACGATGGAGGGGCGCGCCGCGGGTGAGTACATGGAGGACCACACCTCCTATATCCGCCGCGAGCCGGCTGGCGTGGTGGGCCAGATCACCCCCTGGAACTACCCGCTGATGATGGCCGTCTGGAAGATCGGCCCCGCGCTCGCCACCGGGTGCACCCTCGTCCTCAAGCCGGCCGAGACCACCCCGGTGACGACGCTCAAGATCCTGGCCGAGCTGGCGGCCGAGATCTATCCGCCCGGCGTCATGAACTTCATCGGCGGCCATGGCGACCCCGCGGGCGCTTCGCTGGTCACGCACCCCGAGGTCGCCATGGTCTCGCTGACCGGCTCTCCGGAGACCGGCAAGTGGATCGCCGAGCACGCGGCGCCCAGCCTGAAGAAGGTCCATCTGGAGCTCGGCGGGAAGGCGCCGGTGATCGTCTTCGACGACGCCGACATGGAGCTGGCGATGGAGACGATCGCCGGAACCGGCTACTTCAACGCTGGCCAGGACTGCACCGCGGCGACCCGCGTGCTGGCCTCGAAGGGCGTCTACGACGACGTCGTCTCGGGCCTCGCCGAGCAGGCGAAGGACTACAAGACCGGCGACACGTTCGACCCCGACACCGTGCTTGGTCCGGTCAACTCCGAGCGCCAGCGCGACCGCGTCGAGGGCTTCCTGAAGGACGCGAACGGCGCCGAGATCGTCACCGGCGGGAAGCGCCCGGATCTGCCGGGCTACTTCCTCGAGGCGACGGTGGTCGCCGGCCCGAACCAGGACGACCGGATGATCCAGGACGAGATCTTCGGCCCGGTGATCACGGTTCAGTCCGTCGACGACGAGGCGAAGGCGATCGAGTGGGCCAACGGTGTGCGCTACGGCCTGGCGTCATCGGTGTGGACCAAGGACGTCGGCCGCGCGATGCGCGTCTCGAAGGCCCTGAAGTTCGGTTGTGTCTGGGTCAACGACCACATCCCGATCGTGGCCGAGATGCCGCACGGCGGCTACAAGCAGTCCGGGTATGGCAAGGACCTCTCGGTCTACGCCTGCGAGGACTACACGCACATCAAGCACGTGATGGTCAATCACGCGTAACCGGCTTGCGCCGGCGGGCGGGGGCTAGCCCTTCGCCCGCTGGCAGTAGCCGTATGAGGTGAGGTTCGCCGGGCCGAAGTAGCCGAACGCGCTCGCGGTGGTGGTGCCGTCGTCGTTCAGCGAGTTGCCGGTGTAGAAACCGTTGCGCGAGTCGAGCGCGAAGCCGGTGCTGGTCAGCCGCAGGTTCCGGGGGCAGGGCGGAGTTGTCGCGTCGGCGGTCGTGCCCTGCGCGACCGCGGTCGGAGCCGAGACCACCTCGGTGAGGATCGGGCGCTTCTTCCTGACGCAGTAGGCGATCGAGGTGAGCTCGCCGCCGCCGGTCGTGCCGGTCCCGATGAAGGCGCTGCCCGTCACCTTCCAAGCCCTCGTGCCGACTGCCCGAGATTCGGTCACATAGTTGCCGCCGTCGCTCGCGAAGTTCGTGCGCTGGAAGCCGCCGGTGATCAGCTGCTGGCCCTTCGGGCAGCGGGCGATCGCCGACTTCGTCTGACCCGGCAGGATGAAGACGGTCTTGTGCGGCGTTGGGTTCTGCGGGATCTGCCCCCGGGCGCAGACGGCCTGGACGGTGACGTTCCGGGGGGTCGTCGAGTCCCAGCTGAGGTCGTAGAGGACCGTCGTGACGTGGAAGCCGCGCTGGGCACCGAGCCGCTCGAATGAATGCGGATAGACGCCCTCACCGTCCGAGCCGGGAGGCTGGTTGACGAGCATCCCGCCGCCGATCGGATAGGTGTTACCGGGACAAAGTGTCGTGAAGCGGTCAGCGTGGTCCGGTCCGGCGGTCTTGAAGGTCTTGGAGAGGATCCTGATGCCGCGGGGCGGCCCCGGCTTTCCCGGCTCGACCCTGGGACCCCGCCTGCCCTGGACCCGGATCGTGCCCAACGCCGAGTTGAGGATGTAGAGGCCGGACGAGTCGCGCAAGGCCATCATCACCTTGTTGCACGTCGTGCCGCGGCGCAGGACGAAGACCAAGTCGTTACGCGGGAGTGACCCCGCGCCCCTCGCTACGCCGACCTTGCGTCCGCGCGGGTCCTTCGTGATCTTTCTCGCCAGCTGCTGCGCGGGCGGATAGCAGCCGTCCTTGGAGATCGAGCGGAAGTAGAGGGCGATCTTGAACGCGTTCTCGAGCTTCGTCGTGGCCGGGTTGTGGCCGGCCCCGGTACGGCCGGCGTGAGCCGCCTGCGAGCAGGCGAGGACGCCTGCCAGGACGGCGACCGCGGTGGCGAGTCGAAGCGAGTTCCGCACGATCAGGATTTAACACACCTCCTGACGAGAAAGAGCGCTCCCAGGATCGGCGTCACTCCGGCGAGCGCGAAGGGCCACCAGGTAATCCCCCCGTCCGAGTCCGCCGACGCCGCGGCCGCCTTGGGTGGGCCACCCGGGAGGACCTGGGCGAGGAAGTTCGCGTAGGCATCGGCGCCGGTGAATGTTTGGGTGGAAGAGATCGGGCAGGAACCAGGCGCCCGGCTTCTGCTCGGCCTAGTGGTGCACCCGGCTGTACTCGACCCAGTCGAGCAGCAGAATCCGGTGCGGGAACTGCTTCCGGGCCTTGAAGAAGATGCCCGTGTCGGGGCGGGTGGGCGGCCCGTGTCCGCGTTGTACTCCGTGACCAGCCCCAGGACCCGCTTCTTGCCGAGCATCCGGAGCGCTTCGGAGATCAGGTCCGGATTGACGCCGCTGTTGCCGTAGTCGTTCACCAGGACGAGGTGCGGCAGCTTGCCCTTCCTGCGAAGCTTGGCGGCGACCTCGATCGCCTCCTTGAAGCCCCGGCAGCCCCGCGCGTTGACGGAGCAGCCGACCGCGTTCAAGTTCGGGATCGGCAGCAGCACGGTCGAGTCGCCGATCATGATCGGCGGCATGCCCTTCGGGTTGGGATTCACATGCGCCTCGCCCCCGGTGCACTCCTTTGCAGCCGAAGGCGGGTTCCCCGGCGCCGTGAGCGGCGACCGCGAGCGTCAGTGCCGCGACCAGCACGAGTGCAAGAGCGATCGTCTGTGATCCTCCCCGGCTGGCCACCGGACAAGGCTAGTTACGGAATTGCCGTGCTCTCGGCGATGGCGCCGGCGCCACCCGCGCGCGCGGCGACGCCTTCCTCGCGCGTCAAACGGTGCGCGAGGTAGACCGGGATGATCGAGAGCAGCACCACGATCAGCGCCACGACGTTCGTGATCGGCAGCTGCTGCCCGCGGAACAGGTTGCTGTAGATCCAGATCGGGAGGGTCTCGTCACCGGCGCCGAGCGTGAACGTGGTCACGATGATCTCGTCGAAGGAGAGTGCGAACGCCAGCAACCCCCCGGCGACCAGCGCCGTCTGCATGCTGGGCAGCGTGACGAAGCGAAAGGTCTGCCAGGTGTGAGCGCCCAGGTCAGCGGACGCCTCCTCGAGGTTCGCCGAGACCCGGCGGAGCCGGGCGATCACGTTGTTGTAGATGACGACGATGCAGAAGGTGGCGTGTCCGACGATGACGGTGAACAGGCTCAGGCTGATCCCGAACACCTGCGTGAAGGTGTCGCTGAAGGCGAGGCCGGTGACGATTCCCGGCAGTGCGATCGGCAAGACCACGATGAATGAGATCGTTTCTCGCCCGAAGAACCGGTGCCTGGCAACGGCCATGGATGCGAGCGTGCCGAGCACCAGCGCGATCACGGTCGCCACCGCACCGACCTTGACCGAGGTGAAGAGAGCGTCACGCGCGCCCGAGTCCTTGATCGCCTCGCCGAACCACTCGGTGGTGAGACCGTCCAATGGCCACTTGAGGGTCGTTCCGCCGTTGAACGCGTAGACCGCGACCACGATCAGGGGGATGTAGATGAAGGCGAGTGTGATGCCCACGCCCACGCGCAGCAGGTTCCTGGTTGCCGGTGAGAGCCTCATAGGTGCTCGAACGCGCCCAGCCGCCTGGCGATCAGGAGGTAGATGATCATCACGATGATCGGGACCGTCGCGAAGGCGGACGCGAGAGGCAGGTTGTTGGTGTGGTCCGTGAAGACGACGTTGCCGATGAACTGCGTGTCGGGGGAGACCAGCGATGGCGTGATGTAGTCGCCCATCGTCAGTGAGAAGGTGAAGATTGAGCCCGCGACGATCGCTGGGAAGACGAGGGGCAGCACCACCCGCCTAAAGGAGTTCCAGGGCTTGCCGCCGAGATCCTCCGACGCCGAAATCAGGGAATTCGGGATTCGCTCGAGACCCGCGTAGATCGGCAGGATCATGTAGGGGAGCCAGAGGTAGCTCTCCACGAGCCAGACGGCGGTGGTCCCGTAGCCGGGTCCATCGAGGCCGATCGGGTCCAGGGCCCAGTTGACGATCCCTCCCGACGAGAGCATCGTCCGCCAGGCGTAGACCTTGACCAGGTAGAAGGACCAGAGCGGCATCAGGACTGCCACGAGCAGCAATCCCTTCATCCGTGGGCTGGCGACCTTCGCCATGTAGAAGGCGATCGGGAAGGCCAGGATCACGTCGGTGAGGGTCGCCGCCGCCGCGATCCCGATCGTTCGCAGGGCGACGTCCTTGTAGACCGGGGTGTCGATCAGCTCCCTGTAGTTGTCGAAGCTGAACCCCTTGACCAGCTCGCCGCTCAGGGCGTCGACCGACCAGAAGGCCGCGATCAGCAGAACGATCAGCGATCCGATGTAGCCGATCACGAGCCATCCGACCGGACCGGCCAGCAGGGCGCCCGCCTGGAGGCGAGAGCGGCCGTGGAAGAGGTCGGCGAGCCTGCGGCCCGCCGACCTCTTCTCCTCGCCGGCTGCTACGCCGGCTGCTTCCACGGCCGGTGCTTCATGCGGTGATCTCTACGGCCGAAATCACCCCTTGATCTCGGTCCACGCGGCGTCCCACTCGTTGTTGTCCTTGCAGACCTCGCCGCGGTCGTCACCGCAGTCCGCAAGTGGCGTGATCCAGTAGTAGACCTTGTCCCAGAACGCAGGATCGTCCGCGTGGTAGTTCGTGCAGAACTGCGGATCCGGCGGCAGCTCGTCGGCCTTGGCGGCCTGAGCCAGCGTGTCGGCTTCGCACGACTTGCTCTGGGCCGGCGCCTCACCGAAGTACTGGGCGACTTCAGCATTCGCCAGCGGCGAGATGATGAAGTCCATCCACCTGTACATGCAGTTCGGGTGCTTGGCCTCCGAGCTGATCATCCAGGTGTCGGACCAACCGGTCGCGCCCTCTTCGGGCACGAACCCCTGGTTGGGACCAGGTGCCTCAACCGGCGCCTTCTCGGCGAGCAGGCTGAAGTACTGGTACTGCCAGGTGGTTCCGACGACCACGTCGCTGTTTGCGAACGACTGGATCTGCTTCGCTGCATCGGCCCAGTACTCGCCGACGTTCGCCTTCTGCTGTTTCAGCAGATCGACCGCCGCGTTGAACTGCTCCTCGTCGAGCTCGTATGGGTTGTCGATTCCCAGATCCGGGTTGTGCGCCTTCAGGTAGACGGCGGCGTCGGCGATGTAGACCGAGTCGTCATAGACGCTGATCTTGCCCTGGTACTTGGACGCCTGGTTCGGATCGAGGATCACTCCCCATGACGTCGGGGCGGGCGTCACCTCGTCGGAGTTCCACATGAGCAGGTTCGCACCGCGCCCGTGAGGAATTCCGTACGGCGTGCCGTCGACCGTGTTGTACGGCTGGTTCTTGAGGTCCTCGAAGATGGTCTCGTAGTTCGGGACCAGGTCGAGGTTGACCGGATCGACGTCGTCGCCGGCGACCAGCCGGAGCGACGCGTTGCCGGATGCCGAGACGCCGTCGTACTGACCGGATCGCATCAGGTCCACCATCTCGCTGGAGGTGCCGGCTTCCTTCAGATTGATCTTGCAGCCCGTCTGCTGCTCGAAATCGGACTGCCACGGGTCCGCGACGTAACCTGGCCAGGCGATCAGGTTCAGCTGGCCTTCGCCGGCCCCGACCTCCGTGGGTGCACCACTGGTGCCGCCGCTGTCATCGTCGTCCCCGCCGCAGCCGGCGATAACCAGCATGGTTGCGAGTAGCCCGGCGACTATCGCCGCGGGCACCCAGGCGGGGTGAGCTCTAGATCTGCTCACTGTCCTTCTCCTCTCCCTTTACGGCGACGGTCTGATCCGCTCGCCATCCGATTTTCACCTTCCGGCCGCGCTGACCCTGCACCTCCGAGGAGGTGGTTTCCTGGTTCTGGCGGACGACTTGAAGTTCCCCTCCTGCCTCGAGGTCGACGAGGTAACGGGTGACCATGCCGGCGTAGGAGACGTCCCTGATCGTCCCCTCCTCGATGTGAAGCCCGCTGGGAGCCGCGCCGTTCTCGACGATGAAGATCTTCTCCGGGCGGACGGTGAAGCGCCGCCCGTCACGTTCGAGCAGGTTCGAGACTCCAACGAAGCCCGCGACGAACGCGTTGTCGGGGCGCTCGTAGATCTCGGTGGGGGCCCCGACCTGCTCGACCCGGCCATCGTTGAAGACGGCGATCCGGTCGGACATCGTCAGCGCCTCCTCCTGGTCGTGGGTCACGTAGATGAAGGTGATCCCGACCTCAGCCTGGATCGTGTTGAGCTCGACCTGCATCTGTTCGCGCAGCTTCAGATCGAGCGCCCCGAGCGGCTCGTCGAGGAGGAGGACCCGGGGCTCGTTGACAATCGCCCGCGCCAGCGCGACGCGCTGCTGCTGGCCACCGGAGAGCTGGTTGGGCTTGCGCTGCTCGTAGCCCGCCAGCCGCACCGTGGCCAGGGCCTCGGAGGCCCGGCGACGCCGCTCCTCCTTGCCGACGCCCTTCACCCTAAGTCCGTACTCGACGTTCTCGCCCACGCTCATGTGGGGGAAGAGCGCGTAGTCCTGGAAGACCGTGTTGACCGATCGGACGTAGGGTGGCTGCCCGGTGACGTCCTGGCCGCCAAGCTCGACCCTGCCGGTGTCGGGCTCCTCGAACCCGGCGATCATCCGCAGGGTCGTGGTCTTGCCCGACCCCGACGGCCCGAGCAGGGTGAAGAACTCCCCGCGCTTCACCTCGAGGTCGAGTGAGTCGACGGCCACGACCTCCCCGTAGCGCTTGCTGACCCCGACCAGGCGAACGTCAGCGGGGTCGGGCGTCCCTCCCGAGTCAGGCGCAGTCTCACTGCTTGCGGGCGTCGCGGCTACCGCCGCCTCCGTCTCCTCGATCGCTCAGCGGGTCGGTTGTGCGCACCGTATAACGCCGGTGTGCACCTAGGTATAGCCGAGCCTAACCCTGCCTCGCCAGGCCAGAGTGGCCAATCTTGCCCGGGAGGCTTGTACTTCCCGACTTCTACGTTCGGGACTAGAAGCCGGGGTAGTACTTCTGCGTGAAGCCGAGCGGCCTGCGCTTCTTCTTGCGCCAGCGCGGACCCGAGCCCTGGTTCCAGCGATCGCCGCCGGAGGAGGTATCGAAGCGCTTGCCGGCGATGATCATGTAGACGTGGCTGGCGTTGCCGTAGACGGTGATCCAGCGGCCCTTGCCGGGGGCGCCCCAGCTCGAGGCCAGTCCGCCCGACGTCATCGGGCTTGCCAGCAGGCCGGCGGCGTGCAGGACATAGCTCACGGCGCCGGAGCAGTCGTAGCCGCTGTCGAAGAAGGTGCGGTGCCCGCCGCCCCAGCGATAGGGCATGGTGTGGATCGCGTTGGCCGCGGCGACCGCGGCCTGGACCTGTGCCGGAGCATCCGCCGGGGCGACCGCCGTGCCGTCCTTGCGGATCTTCGCCTTTCCGGGAGGCCCAACTGGGGCGGGCGTGGTGGTGGTAGTGGTGGGCGTCGTCGTGCTGCCGGGCGGGCCCGACCCGCCGGTCTGGGCGGCCGCCGGGACGGCGATCGCCAGCACGGACAGGGTTGTCGCCCCCGCCAATGCGAGGCGCCGCTTGCGGCTAAGTGTGTGTCGCATCCAACAGTTCTCCTTTGCAGGCCTGCGGGGTTAGCTGTCGGGCTAGCGCTGAAGGAGCCTGCGCCCCCACCCTTGCTTCCGGTGGGTTCGCCCCTGTATCTGGTTCCCCCGCTCCCAGCACCACGTGGTGTTGGGACTCGGCGTAACTGGCGCGGGACCTTACCAAACGTGAAAGAAGGCTTGCAATCGCCATCCGCTCGTTAGTGATTACTCGCACGATCTTTGGGATTCGACGCCTGCGTCGCGCTCCCTGCCCCTAACGCGACGGCGCGGCCCCGGGGAGAAGGAGCCGCGCCGCGCGCGTCGGGGATGGGAGGAGAGGAGACCTTCCAGCCGCCTCTCGCGGCGACTAGAAGCCTGGGAAATAGCGAACCGCATAGCCGGTGCCCGAGCGCATGCTCGCCCGCCAGCGCGGGCCCGAGCCCTGGTTGAGGGACTCACCGACGGCGGAGGTGTCGAACCGCAGGCCGGCCACCGTCACGAAGGTGTGGCTGCGATTGGCGTACACGGTGATCCAGGAGCCGGTCCCTGGGGCGCCCCACCTCATCAGGGGTCCGGAGGCGAGGGGGCTGCGGAGCAGCCCGGCGGCGTGCAGCACGTAGCTGACCGCGCCGGAGCAGTCGTAGCCCTTCGACTTGAAGCGGCGATGGCCGCCGCCCCAGATGTACGGCTTGGTGTGGATCCGGTTGCCCGCCTTGATCGCCTTGCGAATCTGACGCGGTGCATTCGCCGGCGGCAGCGCGGTGCCGTCGGGCTGTAGCTGCGCCACGCTCCCGGGAGCGCTGGGAGTCGTCGTCGGCGTTGTGGGCGTCGTGGTGCTGCCGGGGGGTCCGGCCCCGCCGGTCTGAGCGGTGGCCGGTACCGCTCCCGCGAGCGAAGCCACCAACAGCAGCCCTGCCAGGCCGAGTTTCTTCCCACCTCCGCTGTGTGTGTATGACCGCAAACCGTTCTCCTTCGTCGGCCTACGGGGTTAGCTGACGGGCTGGCGCTGAAAGAGCCTGCGCTTCCACCCTCGGTGGATTCGCCCCAACTGCTTCGGTTCCCCCGCTCTCGTCCCGCCGTGGCGGGGACGAGATTCGGCGTTTGGTCGCGCGGAAAGCTAGCAGACGATCCGGAGCTGTGAGCAGGTGCTCACAGAATCCGCGGAATGTGCGCTAGAGGCCCGTCCAGTGGCGGACCGCGAAGCCCGTCGGTGCCCGCAGCGTGTAGCGCCAGCGGGGCCCGCGGCCCTGGTCGATCCACTCACCGCGGGGCGAGGTGTCGTAGCGTAGTCCGGCGATGACCATGTAGGTGTGGGTCCGGTTGGCGTAGACCGTGATCCAGCTGCCCGGGCCCGGCGAGCCCCACCAGGCGAGCTGACCGGAGACAAGCGGCGAGCGGAGCAGTCCGGCCGCATGCAGGACGTAGCTGACCGCGCCCGAGCAGTCGTAGCCCTTCGCCTTGAAGCCGCGGTGGCCGCCGCCCCAGATGTAGGTCTTGCGGCGGATCTTGTTCGCCGCCTTGATCGCGCGGACCACCTGATACGGGGCGCCGGCAGGGACACTCGCCTTGCCGCCGGGGAGCATCGTCGCGGTGTTCGGCGGCGCCGGTGGCGGCGCGCCCACGGGTGCCCCCGGAACGGGAGTGGTCGTCGTCGTTTCGGTCTGGCCAGCCGCGGGGCTAGCGGCGATCAACGCGCCGGCGAACAGAGCTCCTGCCAGCCCAAGTCGGCGGCCTTGGCGTGATCGTCGAGACAGCAATGAATCCCTCCTCCGGTCCCTTCCTCATCGGTCGGAACTGGGCTCCTCCTTGAGCGCGAGAACGTATCAGAGCAGGGGTTTTCTGTGAGCGGGCCTTAACAAACGTCCAGTGGGATAGGTTGGACTCCGTGGAACTCGACGGGAAGAGGGTGCTGCTCAGCGGCGCCACCGGGGGGCTCGGGCGAGCGATCGCGGAGGGGCTCGCTGATCGAGGGGCGCGCCTGGTGCTGAGCTCGCGCAAGGGCGAGGAACTGGACCGTCTGGCGCAATCGCTGCCGGGAGCAGACGACCGTCACGAGACGATCGTCGCGGACTTGGCGGAGACCGGTGCCGCCGAAGAGCTGGTCGAGCGAGCCGGCGACCTCGACGGCATGGTCGCGAACGCCGCCCTGCCCGCGAGCGGGAAGCTCGAGAAATTCAGCTCCGAGGAGGTCCAGCGCGCGATTCGCGTCAACTTCGAGTCGCCCATCCTGATGGCGCGTGCGATCGCACCGAGGCTCGCGGAGAAGGGCGAGGGACACCTGGTCTTCATCTCCTCACTCTCTGGCAAAGTCGGCTCGCCGCGCTCCGCTCTCTACAGCTCGACCAAGTTCGGCCTTCGCGGCTTCGCCTTCGCCCTGCGGGAGGACCTGCACCCCCATGGCGTCGGCGTTTCGATCGTCTCCCCCGGATTCGTGCGCGAGGCGGGAATGTTTCACGACGCCGGATCCAAGCCGCCGCCGATGATCGGGACGACCACTCCGCAGAAGGTTGGGCAGGCAGTCGTCCGCGCCATCGAGCGCGACCGCAACGAGATCACTGTGGCACCGATGCGGCAGCGCCTGGTCGCCGAGATCGGCTATCGGCACCCCGAGTTCGCGGCCCGCGTGCAGCGGCGGGGCGGGGCCGAGCGGATCGCCGAGGAGCTCGCCGAGGGGCAGTCCGACAAGCGCTAGCCGGCTAGCCGCGGGGCCGGGAGTATGCTCCCGTTCGCGCCGGGATGGCGCGGAGCGCGTTGGAGGGACGCGCGTTCATAGGAACAGGGAATGGAGGGACGGATGCGGAAGCTGGTGTTGCTGTCGGTGGTGGTCGGGTCGCTGCTGCTCGCGCCGGGCGCGCAGGCCGCGATCACGGATGCCTTCGGCGGGGCGTTGACCTGCACCGAGGCGGGAGACGGGGTCCGCGAGTGCGGCGTCGTGAGCAGTGACGGCGGCGCCGGGGTTCGCAGCACCGCTCCGAGCTGGGACGACACCCCGATCGACGTCAAGGTCGCGTTTCCGCCCGATCCGAGTCCGAGCCCCGACGGCAACTATCCGCTGATCATCTGGGGCCACGGCTACGGCGGGTCGAAGAACGATCTCTCGTTCAGCGCCATGCGCCATTACACCGACCGCGGCTACGCCGTCTTCGCCATGACCGCCCGCGGCTTCCATCAGTCCTGCGGCAAGCCCAATGCGATCACCGCGGCCGCGGGTGCCTGCGACGACGCCGGCTGGATCCACTTGATGGACGACCGCTTCGAGGTGCGGGACGCCCAATTCTTCGCCGGCGAGCTCGCCGACGAGGAGCTCGTCGACGGCCAGCGCGTTGGCGCCACCGGTGGCTCCTACGGCGGCGGCCTTTCGCTCCAGCTGGCCACGCTCAAGGACCGCGTGATGATGCCGGATGGCAGCGTCGTCCCCTGGACGAGCCCCGTTGACCATCACCCTATGCGGATCGCGGGTGCGACCCCGAACATCCCGTGGAGCGACCTCGCCTACTCGCTCACTCCGAACGGCGGGAAGCTCGACTACGTTGCCGACGCCGCTTACACGGGAAGGATTGGCATCCAGAAGCAGTCCTTCGTGCAAGGCCTCTATCTGTCCGGCCAGGGCGCCGGCTCTTATTGCGGACAATCCCCATATCCGGCCTGCACCGATTTCCAGTCGGACATCACCGCCTGGAACAACCGGCTGAACGAGGGCGAGCCCTACGACGGGGACCCGATGACGACGGCGGTATTCAACGAGATCGAGGCGCACCACTCGGCGTACTACATCGACCACTCCACGCCGCCGGCGCCGTTGCTGATCTCGAACGGCTTCACGGACGACCTCTTCCCGGCTGACGAGGCGATCGCCTACTACAACCGAATTCGCTCGGAGTACCCGAACGGGCCGATCTCGATGCTGTTCGGCGACTTCGGCCACATGCGGGCGGCGAACAAGTCCGCCGACGTGACCGCGCTCGGGGATGCCCAGGACGCCTGGCTCGACTTCTACATCAAGGGAAGCGGCTCGCAGCCGTTCCAGGGAGTCACGTCGTTCGCGATGACCTGTCCTGATTCGCAGCCCTCCGGTGGACCGTTCCAGGCCGGCAGCTGGGCAGGGCTGCAGAAGGGGGAGGTGCGCCTCGATTCCGCTGGAGCCCAGGTGCTGCAGCCGGGCGGGGGCTCCGCGGACGTCGACGAGGCGTTCGACCCGGTGAGCGCGGGCGGAAACCCGTGCACCACGGCGTCCTCCGCGGACCTGCCCGGCGTGGCGACCTATCGCCTGCCGGCCGCCACGGGCAGTGGCTTCACCCTGATGGGCTCGCCCACCGTTGTCGCGAAGATCAGCTCGCCGACCGCCAACTCGGAGGTCGCGGCGAGGCTGCTCGACGTCGATCCGAGCGGCACCGAGACCCTCGTCGACCGCCAGCTCTACCGCCCGCAGGTCGGCACTGCCAGACAGGTGTTCCAGCTCCATCCGACTGGTCATCTGTTCGCCCCTGGCCATGTCGCCAAGCTCGAGCTGCTGCCGAGCGACTCGCACGGCGCACTGCTCGGGGGCTACGGCCGGGCCGCAAATGGACAGGGCCCGGTCACGATCTCCAATCTGTCGCTGCGGCTGCCCACGTTGGACGGCCCAGGGGCGGCAGGCGGCCAGGCCAGGCCGGCCTCGGCGCTGCCGCTCCCCTGCGGCGCGGAGATCGCGCAGCAGTACTCCTCGTCGGAGTACGTCCGGGCCACGCTCGGCGAGGGCAAGCTGAAGCGGAAGGGCAAGAGCGTGATGGTGCCGGTCGACTCCGCCCCGAGCGGCGAGGTGTGCCGGGTCCAGGTGAGGCTGCTGGGCAAGAAGCCGAAGAAGGGCAAGCGCTCGGCCATCTCGGCCAAGAAGAAGGGCAAGAAGAAGAGGATCCTCGGCACCGGCAAGGCGACGATCGCCGGCGGTCAGAGCAAGGTGGTCAAGGTGAAGCTCAGCAAGCGTGGCCGCGCCACCCTCAGGAAGGGCGGCCGCATCAGGGTCCAGGTCACCACCGTCGACGCTGCCGGCAACACTCTGCAGCTCACCAATGCGAAGGTGATGGCGGGCCAAAAGAAGCGGAAGCGCTGAGAGCGGTCATCCGGCGTACGCGGGCCGCGCGTCTAGCCGGCGAATAGCCGGGAATAGACTGAGGATGTGAGCTCGAAGAACAGCTTCGGAGCCCAGGCGACGCTGGAAGTCGGTGGTGAAGAGGTCGAGATCCACCGCCTCGATGCCCTTCAGCAGAAGTTCGACGTCGCGCGACTTCCGTACTCGCTCAAGGTCCTGCTCGAGAACGCACTCCGCTTAGAGGACGGGACGGCGGTCACCGCGGACGACGTCGAGGCGATCGCCAGCTGGGACGCGAGGGCCGAGCCGTCGGTCGAGATCCCCTTCCAGCCCGCCCGGGTCCTGATGCAGGACTTCACCGGCGTTCCCGCGGTTGTCGACCTGGCGGCGATGCGCGACGCGATGGAGGAGCTGGGAGGCGATCCGGCGGCGATCAATCCACAGGTCGACGTCGACCTGATCATCGACCACTCCGTGCAGGTGGACGCCTTCGGCAACCAGCGGGCCTTCGACGTGAACGCCGAGCGCGATTACGAGCGCAACGGCGAGCGTTACGCGTTCCTGCGCTGGGGGCAGACCGCATTCGACAACTTCAGGGTGGTGCCGCCGGCCACCGGCATTTGCCACCAGGTCAACCTCGAGTACCTCGGCCGTTGCGTGTGGACGCGAGAGGTCAATGGTGCGACTCAGGCGTACCCGGACACGCTCGTCGGGACCGACTCGCACACGACGATGATCAACGGCCTCGGCGTGCTGGGCTGGGGCGTGGGCGGGATCGAGGCGGAGGCGGCGATGCTCGGCCAACCGATCTCGATGCTGCTGCCCCAGGTGATCGGCTTCAAGCTCACCGGCGAGCTGCGGGAGGGCGCCACCGCGACGGACCTGGTCCTGACGGTCACCGAGATGCTCCGGGAGAAGGGGGTCGTCTCGAAGTTCGTCGAGTTCTTCGGCCCGGGCATCGGGGGGCTCGGCCTGGCGGACCGGGCGACGATCGGCAACATGTCGCCGGAGTTCGGCTCGACCTGCGCGATCTTTCCCATCGACGCCGAGACGCTCCGCTACCTGGAGTTCACGGGCCGGCCCACGGAGCAGATCGAGCTGGTCGACGCCTACACGCGGGAGCAGGGCCTCTTCCACGAGCCCGACTCCGAGGAGCCCACCTACTCAGACACTCTCGAGCTCGACCTCGGCGACGTCGAGCCAAGCATCGCCGGGCCCAAGCGCCCGCAGGACCGGATCGCCCTCTCCGACGCAAAGGGTGCCTTCCTCGAAGCGATGCGGGAGTGGGACCCGCAGGCGAGCGAAGAGCTGGGCAACGCGCGCGATGAGGCGATCGCCGAATCGTTCCCCGCCTCCGATCCGCCCGCCGAGGACCATGACGGCGACGGCGGCAAGCCGCGCACCTACGTCGACAAGGGCGACGTCGCCGTCGAGATCGAGACCAGCGACGCGGTCGCGGTGGAGCTCGAGAGCGGCCAGACGGTCGAGCTCGACCACGGCCACGTCGTGATCGCGGCGATCACCAGCTGCACCAACACCTCCAACCCCTCCGTCATGCTCGGCGCCGGTCTGCTCGCCAGGAAGGCCGTCGAACGGGGCCTCCGCCGCCAGCCCTGGGTGAAAACCTCGCTGGCGCCCGGGTCCACGGTGGTGACCGAGTACCTGGAGAAGTCCGGGCTGGACCGCTACCTCGACGAACTCCAGTTCAACCTGGTCGGCTACGGCTGCACTACCTGCATCGGCAACTCGGGACCGCTTCCGGAGGAGATCTCGAAGGCCGTCAACGACAACGACCTGGTGGTCTGCTCGGTGCTCTCCGGCAACCGCAACTTCGAAGGGCGCATCAACCCGGACACGCGCGCCAACTACCTGGCCTCACCCCCGCTGGTGGTGGCCTACGCGCTCGCCGGGCGGATGGACGTCGACCTGACGAGCGAGCCCGTGGGAACCGATTCCGACGGCGAGCCCGTCTACCTCTCAGAGATCTGGCCCGGCTCCGAGGAGATCAAGCAGGTCGTGGGCGAGGCGGTGCGAGCCGACATGTTCACCAAGAGCTACGCCGACGTCTTCACCGGCGACGAGCGCTGGCGCGACATCGAGGTGCCCGAGGGCGACCGTTACACCTGGCCCGACTCGACCTACGTTCGCAAGCCGAGCTTCTTTGAGGGCATGGACCCGGAGCCGAAGCCGGTCGAGCCGATCGAGGGCGCCCGGGTGCTGGCGGTGCTGGGGGACTCGGTGACCACCGACCACATCTCCCCGGCGGGCGCGATCAAGAAGGACAGCCCCGCCGGTCAGTGGCTCATCGACCAGGGCGTCGACGTGCGCGATTTCAACTCCTACGGATCGCGTCGCGGTAACCACGAGGTGATGATCCGCGGCACCTTCGCGAACGTCCGGCTGCGCAACCGGCTGGTCGAGCGCGAGGGCGGCTACACGCGCCACTACCCCTCATCAGGGGGCCAGGGTGAGGAGACGACGATCTACGAAGCGGCGATGCGCTACGCCGACGAGGGCGTGCCGCTCGTCGTGCTGGCCGGCAAGGAGTATGGCTCGGGCTCGTCCCGCGACTGGGCGGCGAAGGGCACCAGCCTGCTCGGCGTCCGCGCGGTGATCGCCGAGAGTTTCGAGCGGATCCACCGCTCCAACCTGATCGGGATGGGCGTGCTGCCGCTGCAGCTCCCGGAGGGTGAGTCGATCGACTCGCTCGGCCTCACCGGAGAGGAGGCCTTCGACGTTGGCGATCTGCGGAACGGCGAGGCGAAGACCGTCGAGGTAAAGGCGTCCCGCGACGACGCCGACGACGTCACCTTCGAGGCAACCGTCCGAATCGACACGCCGAACGAGGTGACCTACTTCCAGAACGGCGGCATCCTCCACCGCGTCCTGCGGGACCTCCGCGCGCGCGCCTAGGCATGATCGAGCGCACGGGGGAGGTCGCCGGGCTTGCGACGCACTGGCGCGAGGCTCCGGCCGACGGACGGCCGCCCATCCTCTACGTCCACGGCGTGCCCACGGCGTCCTGGGACTGGATTCCCTATCTCGAGCGGATCGGCGGGATCGCCCCGGACCTTCCGGGCTTCGGGCGGTCGGCGAAGCCGGTCGACTTCGACTACTCGATCGACGGTTACGTGCCCTGGCTCGAGGCCTTCACGGACGCGGTCGGGCTCGAGCGGTTCTCCCTCGTCGCCCACGACTGGGGCGGCCTGGCCCTCGGCCTCGCCCAGCGCATTCCGGAGCGGATCGATCGGCTCGTCATCCACACCTGCGTTCCGCTGCTACCGGGCTACCGCTGGCACTGGGTCGCGCGGATCTGGCGGACACCGTTCCTCGGCGAGCTCTTCATGGCGACCGCGAGCAGGCCGGCGTTCAAGCTGATCTCGCGCCAGTCCAATGCGAGGCCCGGCCCGTTGCCCGCCGAGTTCATCGATCGGCTCTGGCCCGACTTCGACCGTGGGACCCGCCGAGCGATCCTGAGGCTCTACCGCGCCTCCCCTCCTGACGTCCTGGCTCGCGCCGGCGTGCGCCTCGGCGAGCTGAACTGTCCCGCGCTGATCCTGTGGCCGACTGAGGACCCGTACATCGGGCCCGAGTGGGGACCGCGCTACGCCGAAGCGATCGGAGAGAACGCGCGCCTCGAGATGATCGAGGGCTCGGGCCACTGGATGTGGCTCGACCGCCCGGATGTGGTTGAAAAGGCCGCCGAGTTCCTGTCCGACTAACCGGGGGCGGAGGGCCGAAAAGGGCGGCGTGGCGGGGCCGCGGGAGGCAGGGGGTCCACACGGCCCGCGCCACGCCTGCGCGTCGGTAGCCAGGGAGGGATTTCCGACGCGATCGTCCCGGGAGGCGGGACTGACCCCGGGACGAGTCTTATGAAGGTAGTACGTCCTCCCGCCTCGGGCGATTATCTCCCCATTGGTGCGGCGGTGTCAACCACTTTTGTCGAGAACGCCGCCGGACCGCTCGATTCCCCAGCTGCGACGCTCGATCAGCTCGATTCCGATCACCGTTCCGAACGGCCCGATCGGGGTGAGGGTCGCCGCGAACAGCGGCCAGGGCGCCTCGCGGCGGAGCAGCGCGACGAAGATCAGGGCACAGAGCCCGAGATATCCGACCCCGTGCAGAAGCCCGAACAGGGAGGTCTGCGAGTGGTATCCGGGCGCGAGCCAGAAGACGAGCAGTGCCGCGAACAAGAACGACTCGAACCAGGAGACCAGCTTCACCCAGCGGAAGAGGGTGCCGGGGACCGGCTTCACCAAGGGCTGTGCAGATGCGAGGGTGCTCCGCAGGCGGAGCCGAGGAGCAATTCGTTTCATCTTGGTGGCCACGCGCTGAAGCTAGCGCTTGCGTGGCCTGGACCGACGGTCGAACTGGGACTGGTCGATCTTCCGACCGCCGGTCCATGGTTTCCCTGCGCCGCGGCGGGCAACATGCCGCCATGGAGCGATTCCACGGAGAGCAGAACTCCGGCGTGGGCGTGAGGAGGCTCGTGCGGCTGCAGCGCTCGTATCGGTGCGCGAGCTGCGCCGCGGAACACCACTCCTGGACCCGACTCAGCTCCTGTCCTGAGTGCGGCCACTCCCTCTCGGTGGCCGTGATCAGACGGGCAGCGCTCATCCCTGCCTGATAGCGAGCGCGTCAGGCCGGCTCGCGAACGTCCCGCAATGTGCCCTGTAGGGGATACCCAGGGACGTTCGGTGAAGAGGTTGCTACGCCGGGTCGGCTCGGCCCATCAGGGCCGTGAGCACGATCCGCTCCTGCTCCTTTGTGTGCGCGACCGCGTAGCCCTCTCCGGGGCTGGCGCGGGGCGGGCGGCCGACGTAGCCGAGCTCGACGCCCTCCGGCAGGAGCTCCGGCATCCGCCGCTGCATCACCGACCAGGCGCCCATGTTGCGCGGCTCCTCCTGTACCCAGACGATCTCCTTGAGGTTCGAGTAGCTGCTGATCACCTCGAGGATCTGCTCCTTGGCGAATGGGTAGAGGAGCTCCGCCCGCGCGATCGCCACGTTCTCGACCTCCTCGCGCTTGGGCGCGGCGTCGATGTCGTAGTAGATCTTGCCGCTGCAGAGCACCAGGCGCTCGACCTGCTGCTTGCGGTCCTGGGCGCGCGGGTCGTCGAGCACGAACTGGAAGGAGCCCGAGGTGAGGTCCTCGAGGGTCGAGGTCGCTCGCGGCAGACGGAGGAGGCCCTTGGGGGTGAAGACCACCATCGGCCGCGCCTTCGCGATATGGGCCTGGCGGCGCAGCAAATGGAAGTACTGCGCGGCCGTCGAGGGGTTGGCGAGTCGGATGTTGCCCTCGGCGGCGAGCTGGATGAAGCGCTCGATGCGGGCGCTCGAGTGCTCGGGGCCGGCGCCCTCGTAGCCGTGCGGCAGTAGCAGGGTGAGCCGCGAGGTCTGGCCCCATTTCGCCTCGGCCGAAACGATGAAGCTGTCGATGATCACCTGCGCCGCGTTGCCGAAGTCACCGAACTGAGCCTCCCAGAGGACGAGGCTGTCGGGCGAGTGCGCCGAGTACCCGTACTCGAAGCCGAGGCAGGCCGACTCCGACAGCGGGCTGTTGTGGAGCTCGAGCGGCGCCTGCGCCTCGTCGATGCTCTGGATCGGCGCGAATCGCAGGCCGGTCTTCTCGTCGTGGAGGACCAGGTGGCGGTGCGAGAAGGTGCCGCGCTCTG
Source organism: Solirubrobacterales bacterium (assembly GCA_035265665.1). Classification (GTDB taxonomy): domain Bacteria; phylum Actinomycetota; class Thermoleophilia; order Solirubrobacterales; family 70-9; genus DASUPK01. The sequence continues at coordinate 70,633 of DATFOK010000102.1, forward strand.
TGTCCTGTCCCGTCATCCGGACGTGGACGCCGTCGGTCAGCAGCGAGGCCAGCGCAAGAGCCTCGGCGTGGCCGAACTCGATCCCGCCTTCGTCCATCGCCTCGAGTCGCCGCGACAGCGGCTTCCGCAGCTTGCGGTGGATGGTGAAGCTGTCGGGCACTCGGAGCAGCTCCTCGTTGAGCTTGCGCAGCTTCTCCTCGGGGACCGCGGTGTCAACGCTCGGGCTGCGGCTGCGGTCGAGCTCGCCGGTGCCGGTGGCCGTTGGGTCGGCGTAGTCGCCCGACTCGATCTTCTGCCGCAGGTCGTCGTGCGCGGCCTTGAGCGCCTTCTGCCGCTCGCCGTTGCGCTCCTCGACCTCGTCGGGGGTGACGATTCCCTCCTTGACCAGCTCCTCGGCGTAGAGCTGGCTGACCGGTGGGTGCTCCTTGATCTTCTGAGCCATCAGCGGCTGCGTGTAGGCGGGCTCGTCGGTCTCGTTGTGGCCGAAGCGGCGGTAGCCGATCAGATCGATGACCACGTCGCGACCCCAGCGCTCGCGGTAGGCCATCGCCAGGCGGACGGCGGCGAGGCAGGCCTCGGGATCGTCGGCGTTCACGTGCACGATCGGGACGTTGAAGCCCTTCGCCATGTCGGCGGCGTAAGGGGTCGATCGGCCCTCCTCCGGGTCCGTCGTGAAGCCGATCTGGTTGTTCTGGATGATGTGGACGGTGCCGCCGGTGGCGTAGCCCTTCAGTGACTGCAGGTTGAGCGTCTCGGCGACCACTCCCTGGGCCGGGAAGGCTGCGTCGCCGTGCAGCAGGACCGGGACCGCCGCCATCGGGTCGTGCTCGAGGCGGCCGTCGCGGCGGGTCGTCTGCGAGGCGCGCGTCGCGCCCGTCACCACCGGATCGACGTGCTCGAGATGGCTCGGATTCGGGTAGAGCCGCACACCGATCTCCGAGCCGTCGTTCGCCACATAGACGCCGTTGTGGCCGTAGTGGTACTTGACGTCGCCGGTGCCCCCGGTCGGGATCGCGGCCAGCGACTTGACGGCCTCGATCGCCTTCGCGCCTTCGAACTCGGCCAGGATCGCCTCCACCGGGCGGCCGATGTTGTGGGCGAGCACGCTCAGCCTGCCGCGGTGGGCCATCCCGATCACCACGTCGTGGGCGCCCTCGGTATGGGCCATCTCGAAGACCTCGTCGAGCATCGGGACCACCGAGTCGAGGCCCTCGATCGAGAACATCTTCTGACCGAGGTAGGCCTTCTCGAGGTAGCGCTCGAAACCGAAGACCTGGATCAGGCGATCGAGCAGCTGCTGCTTCTCCTCCGGCTCCAGCGGCTTGCGGTGCCAGCCGGTCTCGATCATGTCCCGCAGCCACATTCGCTGCTGGTGCGAGGAGAGGTGCTCGATCTGGTACGCGATCGTGCCGCAGTAGGCCTCGCGCATCCGCGGCAGCACCTCGAGCAGCGTCTCCCCCTCGACCCCGATCCGCAGGATCTCGGACGGGATCTGGGACATCAGCTCCGGCGTCAGGTTGACGTTCTCCGGCTGCAGCGCCGGATCGCCCTTGGGCTCAGACCCGAGCGGGTCGAGGCGGGCGGCGAGGTGCCCGTGCGTCCGGTAGGCCTTGAGCAGCGAGGTCGCGGCCTGCACCGCCTGGAGCATCTCGGCGTCCGGCTTAGCGGCGACCGCAGGGGCCCCGCCGGGCGCGCCAGCCTGCAGCGGGGGCGCCGAAGCCGAAGCCGGATGGGCCGAGGTGACCCCTCCCGGATCGATGCCGAGATCGGTGGCGACCGACTCGTAGAAGTCGTCCTCACCCTGCAGCAGCTCCTCGATCCGGCGCAGGAAGGAGCCGGACTCGGCTCCCTGGATCACGCGGTGGTCGTAGGTCGAGGTCATGGTCATCACCTTCGAGACCCCGAGTGCCTTGATCTTCTCGGGCGGAGCGTGTCGCCACTCGACCGGGTAGGCGAGGGAGCCGCAGGCGACGATCGTGCCCTGACCGGACATCAGCCGCGGGACGGAGGCCACGGTTCCAAGCCCGCCCGGATTGGTGAGGCTGATGTTGGTGCCCTGGAAGTCGTCGGCGGTGAGGCTGTTCTCCCGCGTCTTGGTGATCAGCTCCTCGTAGTAGGAGTGGAAGCCCGCGAAGTCGAGCCGGTCCGCGCCCTTGATGCAGGGGACCAGCAGCGAGCGCTGCCCCTTGCGCTCAACGTCGACGGCGATCCCGAGGTTGACGCCGCCGGGTTCCACCACCGTCGGCTTCCCGTCGGCCTCCTCGTAGTGGCGCGCCATCACCGGCCACTCCTGCGCGGCGGTGACGATCGCCCAGGCGATCAGGTGCGTGAAGCTCACCTTCATGCCCCGGTCTTGGAGGACCCCGTTGAGCGCCTTGCGCTTGGCATCGAGTGTGTCGACGGCGAGCTCGCGGAAGGAGGTGGCGGTCGGGATCGAGCGGCTCTCGTTCATCGCCCTGGCGAGCGTGGCGGCGGGACCGCGCAGCGGCTTCGCCTCCCCCTCGACCGCGGCCGGCGCAGCGGCGCCGTTGCCCTCGGCCGAGAGCACGTCGGACTTGGTGATCTTGCCGCCCGCACCGGTGCCCTTGACGCCTGTGAGATCGACTCCGTTTACCCGGGCGGCTCGGCGCGCCACCGGGGTCGCCCTCGCGCCGTCGCCTTCCTCCTCCGCGGGGGACTCGGCCTTCGTCTCGGCCTCGGCTGGTGCGGACGCCGCCCAGGCGCCGTCGCCCGACGGCGCCTCGCCCTTGGTCATTTCGGCGAGCGGCTTGCCGACCTCGATGGTCTCGTCGGGCCCGACCAGGATCTTCGTGACCGTCCCCGAGGCCGGGGCAGGGACCTCCGCATCGACTTTGTCGGTCGAGACCTCGACCACGGTGTCGCCCTCGGCGATCTGGTCGCCCTCCGAGACGTGCCACTCGAGCACCGTCCCCTCGGTCACAGACTCGCCCATCTCGGGCATCACAATCTCGAGGCCGCCGCCCTCCAAGGTCTTTCCCGCCGAAACCGAGGCGTCGTCCGTGGTCGCCTTCTCACCGGCTTCCGGCGCGGGCTCTTCCTCCGCGGTCGCGGCGCCCGCTCCATTTGACTCGGCGTCCTGCTCGGCGGCAGGCTCCTCTGCCTCATCGGTCTCCGGCGGGCCGCCGTTGGGGTCGATCTCGGCGAGCGGATTGCCGACGTCGACCTCCTCGTCGACCTGGACCATGATCTTGGTGACGGTGCCGGAGGCGGGCGCGGGGACCTCGGCGTCGACCTTGTCGGTCGAGACCTCGACCATCGTCTGGCCCTCCTCGACCGGCTCCCCCTCCGAGACATGCCACTCGAGCACGGTGCCCTCAGTCACCGACTCGCCCATCTCGGGCATCAGGAGCTGCACCGTCTGCTTAGTCGCCATTCCCCTTACTAACTGTATGACCTTCGCTAGAGCTGACCAGCATGAAACGGGTCGCGCCTTGCGGCGCGCCCTCGCATCTAGGTGCTACCCGATCCTCGCAATCAAATCCACGGCCGGCCAGCCCTGGTCCTGAATGAACTCGCGGGTGGGCGCCGCCGTCTCACAGAAGGCGCAGGCGATCACGTCGTTGAATCCGACCGGCCCTGAGATCCCGATCGGCACGCCGCACTCCGGGCACGCCAGGGATCGCGTTCCCAGCCAGGCGGCCCGCTCGGCGGGACGGAGCTCGACCCGTCCCGCGGCGGCGCTCAGCCGCTCGTCCCGCTCGGGACCGGGGTTGCTTGCCGGGTCGTAGAAGATCCCCACAACCTGATTATTGCGCCCGCGCCCCCTCGGCCAAACCCCCGAGCGGCGGAGACCGCGGGCGGTGTAAGTTCCGCTGTGAGCATGAATCGGAGGGGGAGGTGAGATGAGCTATTTCGTAACCGGCGCGACCGGGTTCATCGGGCGCAACCTCGTCGAGCAGCTGCTCGAGCGCGACGGGACGATCTACGTGCTGGTGCGCGAGGGCTCGCGCGGGCGGCTCGAGGAGCTCCGAAGCGGCTGGGGCGCAGAGGAGGGCCGGATCGTGCCGGTGATCGGCGACCTCTCCCAGGAGAAGCTCGGCTGCGAGGACCAGGTCGCCGAGCTGCGAGGCGACATCGACCATTTCTTCCACCTCGCCGCGATCTACGACATGACGGCGGATGCCGAGAGCCAGCGTGTTGCAAACGTCGAGGGCACCCGCGAGGCGGTGAAGCTCGCCGAAGCCCTTGATGCCAACCGCTTCCACATGGTCAGTTCGATCGCGGCCGCCGGTCTCTACAAGGGCACCTTCACGGAGGACATGTTCGAGGAGGCCGAGAAGGTCGACAACCATCCTTACTTCCAGACCAAGCACGAGTCGGAGGCGGTGGTCCGCGAGGAGTGCTCCGTCCCCTGGCGGGTCTACCGGCCCGGGATCGTCGTCGGCCATTCCGAGACCGGCGAGATGGACAAGATCGACGGGCCCTACTACTTCTTCAAGCTCCTGCAGCGGGCCCGCAACGCGGTGCCGCAGTGGTTCCCCGGCGTCGGCATCGAGGGCCGGAGAATCAACCTCGTGCCCGTCGACTACGTCGCCAGGGCGATGGACCACATCGCGCACATCGACGGCTTCGACGGCCAGGCCTTCCACCTCACCGACCCGAACCCCCTGACCGCCGGCCAGGTGATCAACGTGTTCGCCAAGGCGGCGCACGCGCCCGAGGCCGCGATGCGGATCGACTCGCGGATGTTCGACTTCATCCCCAAGCAGGTGCGCGCTGGGCTCACAATGCTCCCGCCGGTCAAGCGGATCACTGACCAGATCCTCGCCGACCTCGGCATACCGCGCTCGGTTCTCGTCTACATCAACTACCCGACCGACTTCGACTCGACCAAGACCCAGACGGCCCTGGAGGGGACCGGCATCTCGGTGCCGCCGCTTCCGAGCTATGCGGAGCGGCTCTGGGACTACTGGGAGCGGAATCTCGATCCCGACCTGTTCAAGGACCGCTCGCTGTCAGGCGCGATCGGCGGCAAGATCGTCCTGATCACCGGCGCATCCTCGGGAATTGGCAAGGCGACCGCGATCAAGTGCGGGGCGGCCGGCGCCGAGGTTCTGCTCGTCGCCCGCACCCCCGAGAAGCTCGAGGAGACCAAGCGGGAGATCGAGGACGCCGGCGGCGCCGCCTACATTCACCAGTGCGATCTCTCCGACATCCCCGACGTCGAGCGGATGGCGAAGGAGGTGCTCGACCAACACGAGCGGGTCGACATCCTCGTCAACAACGCGGGCCGCTCGATCCGCCGCTCCGTGGAGCTCTCCTACGAGCGCTTCCACGACTTCGAGCGGACGATGCAGCTCAACTATTTCGGCGCGCTGCGCCTGATCCTCAGCCTGCTGCCCGCGATGCGAAGGCGGAGCAAGGGCCGCAAGGGTGGTCACATCATCAACATCAGCTCGATCGGCGTGCAGACCCATACGCCTCGGTTCTCGGCATATGTCGCATCCAAGGCCGCCCTCGATGCGTGGTCCCGCTGCGTCGGCTCGGAGGTCCTGGATGACGGCGTCCACATCACGACCATCTACATGCCCCTCGTGCGCACCCCGATGATCGCGCCCACCAAGATGTACGACGCCTTCCCCACGAGCACCCCGGATGAAGCCGCCGAGATGATCACCAACGCGATGATCACGAAGCCGAAGAAGGTGGCCACCCGGCTCGGAAACTTCGGCGAGCTGCTCTACAACGTCGCCCCGAAGGCCTCGGACGCGGTCCTCAACACCGCCTACAAGCTCTTCCCCGACTCGAGCGCGGCGAAGGGCAAGCCGAAAGAGGATGGCAAGCCCGCCAAGAAGGAGGAGGAGCTCTCCACCGAGGGCGTCGCCTTCGCTTACCTGATGAGGGGCGTGCACTGGTAGCCGCCTACGCTGCCCAGCTCCGCTTGATCGCCGTCGCGTTTGTTGTCGCTCTTGGGATCGTGGCCGTCGCGCCGAGCACCGCATCGGCTCGTGCCTGCCCACCGGTCGTCAACCCGTATCCCGGTACGCGTTATGAGGGTGTCGACCTGACGAACATTCGTGCGACGGGTCTCCAATGCGCAAAGGCCAGGAAGGTCGTAAAGGGCGCCCACCGCAGAGCGCTCGGAATCACCCCACCGCCGAGCGGTATCCGCGTCTTGCGGTGGCGTGGCTGGACCGTGGTTGGGAACCTGCGGGCCGCCAAGCGACAAGTACAGCGCGACCCGAGGTGGCGATCGGGTCAGCTGGCGCTTCTAGCTAAGTGATGGCCACGGCGACCCGTCGCCGCAAGCACTGGGGCTGGGGGTTCGAGGACCAGCAGCCGACGCGCGAAGGGGTCGAGGGGATCGCTCGAGCGGTCACCGACCGGCTCGGGTTCGAGATCGACGAGATCGAGGAGCCGGCCCCGCTCGACTCGGTCGAGCTGGCTGAACCCCGGCTGGCGCCGCCGAAGCGCTTCGCCGAGATCTTCTCGGACGACCGCTACGACCGGATCGCGCATTCCCTCGGCAAGGCATACCGGGACGTGGTGCGCGGCTTCCGGGGCAAGTTCCCAAACCCACCGGATCTGGTCGCCTATCCCGAGTCCGCGGAGGACCTCGACGTCATCCTCAACTTCTGCGCCGATGAACAGGCGGCGGCGATCCCGTACGGCGGGGGCACGAGCGTCGTCGGCGGGGTCGAGCCGCGAGGCCTGGAGGACTACCGCGGCGTGGTCACCGTCGACCTGCGGCGGATGGACCGTGTGCTCGAGGTGGACCCGGTCTCGATGGCCGCCCGGATCCAGGCCGGCGCCACCGGGCCGCGCCTCGAGGACCAGCTCCGCGAGCACGGGCTCACCCTGCGCCACTTCCCGCAATCGTTCGAGTACTCGACCCTCGGTGGCTGGATCGCGACCCGGGCGGGGGGTCACTTCGCGACGCTCTACACGCATATCGACGACCTGGTCGAGTCGATCCGTGGCGTGACCCTGGATGGCGAGTGGGAGAGCCGGCGGTTGCCCGGCTCGGGGGCGGGGCCGAGCCCCGACCGGATGCTGCTCGGCTCGGAGGGGATCCTCGCCGTGATCGTGGACGCCTGGGTGCGGGTGCGCGAGCGCCCCAGCGAGAAGGTCTCGGCCGCGGTCGCCTTCGACGACTTCGCCGCGGGAGCGGAGGCCGTGCGGGAGATCTCGCAGGCCGGGCTCTATCCAGCGAACTGCCGGCTTCTCGACCCCGTCGAGTCCGAGACCTCCTCGGCGGGACCACCCGGCAAGGCGGTGCTCGTGCTCGGCTTCGAGTCGGCCCATCATCCGGTCGAGGATTCGCTGGCGCTGGCGATCGACGCCGCCGCGGCCCACGGCGGCGAGCCTGGCGAGGTGAAGCGCCAGTCGGCCGAGGCGCCCGGCCCGGAAGCCCGGCGGGACGCCCCCGCGCCGTCCGCGCCCGGCGACGATCCCGTGAACGCCTGGCGCCACGCCTTCCTCTTCGCCCCCTACCTGCGGGACTCGCTGATCGCGTGCGGGGTCCTCTCCGACACCTTCGAGACGGCAATCACCTGGGACCGATTCCCTGACTTCCACGCGGAGGTGACGGAGACCGCGAGGCGCGCCGTCGCGGAGGCGAGCGGCGGACCGGCCGAGGGGCCGGGCTCGCCGCGGATCAACTGCCGCTTCACACACGTCTATCCGGACGGCCCGGCGCCCTACTACACGGTGCTGGCGAAGGCGAGGCGCGGCGATGAGATGGCGCAATGGGACGAGATCAAGGCCGCGGTCTCCGACACCGTGATCGACGCCGGCGGGACCATCACCCACCACCACGCCGTCGGCCGCGACCATCGCCCCTGGTATGACCGGCAGCGTCCCCACCGCTTTGCGGATGCCCTGTGGGCGGCAAAGCGCGAACTCGATCCCACGGCCGTGCTCAATCCGGGCGTGCTGATTGATCCCGCTCGAGACGCATAACGGCGCCCTCGCGGCCCGATCCGGGGCACTACTCTTGGCGGTCCATGGCCGGCCCCCTGACCAGGGAGAGGCCCGAGTCGCAGGTGGACCCCGCAGCCGCCGACGGCCCGACCTCGAAGCCCCGCCGCGGCCCCCTGCGCGCGGCGATCGTCGCCCTGCGCCCGCAGGAGTGGGTCAAAAACCTGCTCGTCTTCGCGGGCCTGCTCTTCTCGGGCAAGTTCGACGAGGTGGATGCGATCCTCGCGGCCGCCCTCACGTTCGCCGCCTTCTGCATGGTCGCCTCCGCGGGCTACCTGATCAACGACGCCCGCGACATCGAGGAGGACCGCCAGCATCCGACCAAGCGGAACCGTCCGATCGCGGCCGGGGAACTGGGTGCCTCAACGGCGATCGGGCTTGCCATCGTGCTCGCTGTCGCCGGTCTCGCCGCGGCGACCCTCCTGGACGTCACGGTTGGGGCCATCGTCCTTGCCTACGCGGTCGGCACGACCCTCTACTCGTACGTCCTCAAGCATGAGGTCATCCTCGACGTGATGACGATCGCGGGGCTGTTCGTGCTCCGGGTGCTCGCCGGAGCGGTCGCGGTCGATGCCGACGCCTCCGCCTACCTGCTGCTCACGACCGGGATGGTCGCCCTCTTCCTCGGCTTCACCAAGCGGCGCCAGGAGGCGACCTCCGAACTCCACTCGGGCGCCGAGAGCCGCCCGGTGCTGGAGCATTACTCGATCCCATTCCTCGACCAGATGGTGGCGATGGTCACCGCGGGGACGGTGATGAGCTACGCGATCTATGCCGTCAACTCGCCGCTGATCGGTGCCAAGATGCTCGGCACCCTCCCCCCGGTGGTCTACGGGATCTTCCGCTACCTCTACCTGATCTACGACCGCAAGGACACGCGCTCCACCGACGCGATCCTGCTCGATGACTACGGGATGATCGGCGCCGGGGTGACCTGGGTCGCGAGCGTGATCATCCTGCTCGCGATCTACCACTGAGCTCCGCGAGCCGGGCGGCGCTCTCGTCGTCCATCGGCACGAACGTCTCGATCGCCAGATTGGCGGCGGTCACCTCCAGCGGCGCTCCCAGCGTGGCGATTACGGTGAAGAGACGGACGTCGCCCAGCCGGGTGTGGAGGTCGAGCGAGACGACCGGCTGGGTCGCCTGTCCCGTCGGCGGATCGTCCGGGAGAAAGGCCACGACCTCGTCGATCAGGTCGGCCAGCTCGAAGTTCGCCTCCTCCCGGCTGCTCCGCCGCAGGCGGTGGATGAGCGGCGCGCTGCAGGCCGCGGTCATCGAGGAGATCCGGGGCAGGCCACCCGGATGCACGGATAGCCGGAGGATGTTCACGGGTGGCTCGAGCAGCGCCGGGTCGACGCCCTCGAAGAGCAGCCCCGCCGCGCGATTGGCCTCGATCAGGTTCCAGAGCCCGTCGACGATCAGCGCCGGGTTTGGCTCGTGCGCCGCGAGGAGTCGCCGCAGCGAGTCTCGGAGCGGTTGCATCAGCTCCCCGTCGTAGGGCTGCTCCAGGTATGGAGGGGCGAAGCCGCCGGCGAGCAGCAGGCGATTGCGGTCCGCGATCGGCAGGTCGAGGTGTTGCGCCAGGTGGACGAGTAGCTGGCGGCTCGGCTTGGAGCGGCCGGTCTCGACGAAGCTCAGGTGCTTGGTCGAGATGTTGGCGTCCAGCGCCAGCTCAAGCTGGGTGAGGCGGCGCTGGGTGCGCCAGAAGCGGATCAGCTCACCGGCGGTTTGCGGCTCCTGCTCGGTCTGAACGGCCACCTGCCCAACGTTACATAGGAGGTAATCGACGCCAGGCCCCTTCTCCGGGAGCCTGACC